>NZ_CP107929.1:2987500-3287500 GCF_036017915.1 Micromonospora sp. NBC_00421 | reverse complement strand
CTTGCGGGGTGACGGCGTGCCTTTTGAAGAATGAGCCTGCGAGTTAGTGGCATGTGGCGAGGTTAACCCGTGTGGGGGAGCCGTAGCGAAAGCGAGTCTGAATAGGGCGTCGTAGTCGCATGTTCTAGACCCGAAGCGGAGTGATCTAGCCATGGGCAGGCTGAAGCGCGGGTAAGACCGCGTGGAGGGCCGAACCCACCAACGTTGAAAAGTTGGGGGATGACCTGTGGTTAGGGGTGAAAGGCCAATCAAACTCCGTGATAGCTGGTTCTCCCCGAAATGCATTTAGGTGCAGCGTCGCGTGTTTCTTGCCGGAGGTAGAGCACTGGATGGTCTAGGGGGCCCACAAGCTTACCGAAATCAGCCAAACTCCGAATGCCGGTAAGTGAGAGCGCGGCAGTGAGACTGCGGGGGATAAGCTTCGTAGTCGAGAGGGAAACAGCCCAGATCACCAGCTAAGGCCCCTAAGCGTGTGCTAAGTGGAAAAGGATGTGGGGTCGCATAGACAACCAGGAGGTTGGCTTAGAAGCAGCCATCCTTTAAAGAGTGCGTAATAGCTCACTGGTCAAGTGGTTCCGCGCCGACAATGTAGCGGGGCTCAAGCACACCGCCGAAGCTGTGGCATTCACATGATACTTCGCCAGGTCTTGATATCTGGTGCAGGTGTGTGGATGGGTAGGGGAGCGTCGTGCCGGGGGTGAAGCAGCGGGGTGACCCAGTTGTGGACGCGGCACGAGTGAGAATGCAGGCATGAGTAGCGAAAGAAGGGTGAGAAACCCTTCCGCCGGATGACCAAGGGTTCCAGGGCCAGGCTAATCCGCCCTGGGTGAGTCGGGACCTAAGGCGAGGCCGAGAGGCGTAGTCGATGGACAACGGGTTGATATTCCCGTACCCGCGAAAGAGCGCCCGTGATGAACCTTATTGTGCTAACTGCCCGAACTGTTGGCGGTCTTCGGACCAAGAACGGGGAGCGTGGGAACCTGGTAGGTAGTAGTCAAGCGATGGGGTGACGCAGGAAGGTAGCTGAGCCCGGCCGGTGGTTGTGCCGGGGTAAGCGTGTAGGCCGTGCCGTAGGCAAATCCGCGGTGCACAGGGCTGAGACGTGATGCCGAGCCGATTCAGGTGAAGTCAGTGATCCTATGCTGCCGAGAAAAGCCTCTAGCGAGTTCTTAGCGGCCCGTACCCCAAACCGACACAGGTGGTCAGGTAGAGAATACCGAGGCGATCGGGCGAACTGTGGTTAAGGAACTCGGCAAATTGCCCCCGTAACTTAGGGAGAAGGGGGGCCGGAGACGTGAAGCCCCATGCGGGTGGAGCGTTGTATGGCCGCAGAGAGCAGGGGGAAGCGACTGTTTACTAAAAACACAGGTCCATGCGAAGAAGTAATTCGATGTATATGGACTGACGCCTGCCCGGTGCTGGAACGTTAAGGGGACCTGTTAGCCTTTCGGGGCGAGGCGGAGAACTTAAGCGCCAGTAAACGGCGGTGGTAACTATAACCATCCTAAGGTAGCGAAATTCCTTGTCGGGTAAGTTCCGACCTGCACGAATGGCGTAACGACTTCCCCACTGTCTCAACCACAGGCCCGGCGAAATTGCAGTACGAGTAAAGATGCTCGTTACGCGCGGCAGGACGGAAAGACCCCGGGACCTTTACTATAGCTTGACATTGGTATCTGAATGGGCTTGTGTAGGATAGGTGGGAGCCAGTGAAACCTGTACGCCAGTATGGGTGGAGGCAATCTTGAAATACCACTCTGGTTGATTTGGGTATCTAACTTCGGACCGTTATCCGGTTCAGGGACAGTGTCTGGTGGGTAGTTTAACTGGGGCGGTTGCCTCCTAAAGGGTAACGGAGGCGCCCAAAGGTTCCCTCAGCCTGGTTGGCAATCAGGTGTTGAGTGCAAGTACACAAGGGAGCTTGACTGTGAGACTGACAGGTCGAGCAGGGACGAAAGTCGGGACTAGTGATCCGGCACTTGCGAGTGGAAGCGGTGTCGCTCAACGGATAAAAGGTACCCCGGGGATAACAGGCTGATCTTCCCCAAGAGTCCATATCGACGGGATGGTTTGGCACCTCGATGTCGGCTCGTCGCATCCTGGGGCTGTAGCAGGTCCCAAGGGTTGGGCTGTTCGCCCATTAAAGCGGTACGCGAGCTGGGTTTAGAACGTCGTGAGACAGTTCGGTCCCTATCCGCCGTGCGCGTAGGATACTTGAGAAGGGCTGTCCCTAGTACGAGAGGACCGGGACGGACGAACCTCTGGTGTGCCAGTTGTCCCGCCAGGGGCACGGCTGGTTAGCTACGTTCGGAAGGGATAACCGCTGAAAGCATCTAAGCGGGAAGCCTGCTTCAAGATGAGGTATCCCACCCACCTATGGTGGGGTAAGGCCCCCAGCTAGACGACTGGGTTGATAGGCCGGAAATGTAAGCCCGGTAACGGGTTCAGTTGACCGGTACTAATAGGCCGAGGACTTGACTACGAAGCTGCTACGCGTCCACTGTGCAACTCTGAACAAGCAAACACCCCGACTGGTCACACGACCAGCCCGCGCGTGTGTTGATATGTTCATAGAGTTACGGCGGTCATGGCGGAGGGGAAACGCCCGGTCACATTCCGAACCCGGAAGCTAAGCCCTCCAGCGCCGATGGTACTGCACTCGGGAGGGTGTGGGAGAGTAGGACACCGCCGGACAACTTTCCAGTCGAGGGCCGCCCCATCCGGGTCGGCCCTCGACTGCGTCGCGCCGTTGGTGGCGCAATCAGGAAGGATGTACCTGTGAGTTCAGGACCGCAGGGCGGAGATCGTCCGCGCCGTTACGAAGACCGCTCCGACCGGCCCCAGCAGCGGGACGCCGGCCCCCGTCGGGACGACCGTCCCCCGTACCGGGGCGACCGCGACGACCGCGGCACCTCGCAGGGTGGACCTCGGGGCGGCGACCGGCGCGAGGAGGGTTTCCGCTCGGGCCCCCGTACCGGTGACTCCCGGCCCGGTGGTTTCCGTTCCGGTGGCGACTCCCGCGACGGCGGTTTCCGTGGCGGGGACCGCCGCGAAGGCGGTTTCCGACGCGATGCTGACGCCCCTCGAAGCGGTGGGTTCCGCAGCGGCGACCGGCGTGAGGGCACCGGTTCCGGCGGCGATCGTCGTGACGGTAGCTACCGCGCGGGACCGCGTGAGGGCGGTTTCCGGTCGGGTCCGCGTGATGGTGATTCCCGTTCGGGTGGTTTCCGCCGGGACGGTGACTCGCGTGAGGGTGGTTTCCGTGGTGGGGACCGTCGTGATGATTCGCGTGGTGGTGACCGTGGTGGTTTCCGGTCCGGTCCGCGTGAAGGTGGTTTCGGCGGTGGCGACCGCCGTGAGGGTGGCTTCCGGGGCGGTGACTCCCGCGAGGGTGGCTTCCGTGGCGGGGATCGTCGGGAGGGTGGTTTCCGGGGCGGAGACTCGCGGCCCGGTGGCTTCCGCCGGGACGGTGACTCGCGTGAGGGTGGCTTCCGGGGTGGTGACCGCCGTCCCGGCGGTGGTGACCGGCGTGAGGGTGGGTTCCAGGGTGGTGACCGCCGTGAGGGTGGTTTCCGGTCGGGTCCGCGTGATGGTGATTCCCGTTCGGGTGGTTTCCGCCAGGGCGGTGACTCGCGTGAGGGTGGTTTCCGTGGTGGGGACCGTCGTGATGATTCGCGTGGTGGTGACCGTGGTGGTTTCCGGTCCGGTCCGCGTGAAGGTGGTTTCCGGGGCGGTGACTCCCGCGAGGGTGGCTTCCGTGGCGGGGATCGTCGGGAGGGTGCTGCCGGGGGTGAGCGTCGTCCGGGTGGTTTCGGCGGTGGCGACCGCCGTGAGGGTGGCTTCCGGGGTGGTGATTCCCGTGAGGGTGGCTTCCGGGGTGGTGACCGCCGTCCCGGCGGTGGTGACCGGCGTGAGGGTGGGTTCCAGGGTGGTGACCGCCGTGAGGGTGGTTTCCGGTCGGGTCCGCGTGATGGTGATTCCCGCTCGGGTGGTTTCCGCCAGGGCGGTGACTCGCGTGAGGGTGGTTTCCGTGGTGGGGACCGTCGTGATGATTCGCGTGGTGGTGACCGTGGTGGTTTCCGGTCCGGTCCGCGTGAAGGTGGTTTCCGGGGCGGTGACTCCCGCGAGGGTGGCTTCCGTGGCGGGGATCGTCGGGAGGGTGCTGCCGGGGGTGAGCGTCGTCCGGGTGGTTTCGGCGGTGGCGACCGCCGTGAGGGTGGCTTCCGGGGTGGTGATTCCCGTGAGGGTGGCTTCCGGGGTGGTGACCGCCGTCCCGGCGGTGGTGACCGGCGTGAGGGTGGGTTCCAGGGTGGTGACCGCCGTGAGGGTGGTTTCCGGTCGGGTCCGCGTGACGGTGATTCCCGTTCGGGTGGTTTCCGCCGGGACGGTGACTCCCGTGAGGGTGGTTTCCGTGGTGGTGATTCCCGTGAGGGTGGGTTCCAGGGTGGTGACCGCCGTGAGGGTGGTTTCCGGTCCGGCCCGCGTGAGGGTGGTTTCCGGGGCGGTGACTCCCGCGAGGGTGGCTTCCGGGGCGCGGATCGTGGCGGTTACGACCGGCCGCGCCGCGACGACCAGCGAGGCGACGAGGACCGACGTCGCGAGGGCGGGTTCGGCCCCGATCGGGAGCGTCGGGACGAGGCCGACGGCCGATCGGCCGCGCCGGCGCTGCCGGACGAGATTGCCGCGAGCGACCTCGACACGGCCGTTCGGGCGGAACTCCTCTCGCTGAACAAGCCGGTGGCGGAGACCGTCGCACGACACCTGGTCGCCACCGGTCAACTGATCGACGAGGACCCGGTCGAGGCACTGGCCCACGCTATGGCGGCCCGGCGGCTGGCCTCGCGGATCTCCGCCGTACGCGAGGCGGTCGGTCTGGCCGCCTACCACGCGGGGGAGTGGCAGACGGCGATCGCCGAGCTGCGTACGTTCCACCGGATGACCGGGTTGCAGAGCCACCTGGCCGTGCTCGCCGACTGTGAGCGCGCCCTGGGGCGTCCGGAGCGGGCGATCGACCTGTTCCGGGGGGCCGACAACGACAAGCTCGACAAGGCCGTCGCGGTCGAACTGCTCATCGTCGCCGGCGGTGCCCGGGGGGACCTGGGGCAGAAGGACGCGGCCGTGGCGATGCTGCAGGTCCCGGAGCTGACCACCGACGTGGCCGAGCCGTGGACCGCCCGGCTGCGCTACGCGTACGCCGACGCGCTGCTCGCGGTGGGTCGCCGCGAGGAGGCCCGGGAGTGGTTCTCGCGCGCCGCCGACGTGGACACCGACGGTGAGACCGATGCCCCGGAGCGGCTGTTGGAGCTCGACGGCGTCGTCATCGAGGGCGACGACGAGGACGACGAGCCGGTCGAAGAATCGGCCGCCGGCGCGCTGCCGGCCGGCGCGGACACCGGACTCGGGCGAACCCCCGGCGACCGCGACGAGGACGGTGACTTCGACGACGAGGGCGACCGCGACGACGAGGGCGACTTCGACGACGAGGGCGACCGCGACGACGAGGGCGACTTCGACGACGAGGGCGACCGCGACGACGAGGACGGGGACGGGGACGGGGACGACGATCGTGACCGCGACGGGGACGGAAGCGACGAGGATCGCGGCGACCTCGACGACGACCGGCGCGACGGTGGGCGGGAAACCGCCGCCGACGAGACCGACGGCGGTACTGCGGATACCCGGCCCGGCACGATCGCGCGTCCGGCCGACACCGTCGACGACGTGACGACCCCGGCGGAGACCCGGCCGGTGGACGGGCGTGGGTCGGGGGCGGACCAGCGATGACCGAGGTCGCCGGGGACCGGCTGATCGACGGGTACGCTCTGGTCGTCTTCGACCTGGATGGGGTGGTCTACCTGATCGACCGGCCGATCCCCGGCGCGGTCGAGGCGCTCGGTGCGCTGCGGGCCGAGGGTCGGTCGGTGGCGTTCGCCACGAACAACGCCTCACGACGTTCGAGCGAGGTCGCCGACCTGCTCACGGGGATGGGTGTACCGGCCGACCCCGCGGAGGTTCTCACCTCTGCGGCGGCCGCCGCAGAGCTGCTGCGGGACCGGTTTCCCGGCGACGCTGCGGTGCTCGTCGTCGGTGCGGAGGCGCTGCGCGCCGAGATCCGCGCCGTGGGGCTCACCCCCGTCGACCGCGCCGACGCCGCGCCGGTCGCCGTCGTTCAGGGGTACGGCCCGCAGGTGAGCTGGATGGACCTGGCCGAGGCATCGGTGGCGATCCGGGCCGGGGCGACCTGGGTGGCCACCAACACCGACCGGACGCTACCGAGTGGGCGTGGCCCGCTGCCGGGTAACGGGTCGCTGGTGGCCGCCCTGCGGCATGCCCTGGACCGGGCACCCGACGTGGTGGTCGGCAAACCCGAGCCGGCGCTCTTCGCCACCGCTGCCAGACGCGCAGGCACCGGCCGGACGCTTGTGGTCGGTGACCGGCTGGACACCGACATCGAGGGTGCCCGCCGGGCCGGGCTGGACAGCCTGCTGGTGCTCACCGGCGTCAGCGACGTACCCGAGCTGTTGACGGCTGCCGAACAGCGGCGGCCGACCCACGTCGCGGCGGACCTGGCCGGGCTCTTCGACCCGGCGGCGGTGGTCCGGGTTCCCGGCGATCCACAGGCCGGCGGATGGTCGGCGACGGCGGTGGAGGGGGCGGTGGAGCTGCGCGGTGCCGGACGGCCGCTGGACGCCCTGGCGGCGCTCTGTGCGGTCGCCTGGTCGGCCGGCACCGGTGCGGACGTGCGACCGGCCTCACCGGAGGCGGAGCAGGTGCTGGCCGGGTTCGGCCTGGCCACCTGACCATCTCGACGATCTGACAGCGGGGCCCGGGGCGGCACCGACCCGACAACGGGCGGTGCCGCCCCTGCCTGTTGGCCGGCCCACCGCACCGCACCAGGCGTCGGTGCCGCCAATCAGAGCAGCTTGCGCAGCTTCAGCAGGTCGAACGGGCTGGCCTTGATGGAGATCCGCCGGGCGGCGACCGCCTTGGTGACGTCGAGCTGACCATGCGTCAGGGCGACCAGATCGTCACTGGTGGTGATCAGCGCGATCTTCGCCTTCGGGTCGTCGCCGTCGGCGAGATCGCGCAGTCGACCACCGGTGATCCGGCCGTGGAAGGCCGTCTCCAGGTCGGTGAGCCGGCAGGCCAGGGTGCGATCCAGATCGATCTTGCCGGATGCCTCGGCGTGCCGGTCCAGACGATCGGCAAGATCCCGCAGAGCCTGTCGGCACTCGTCCACGCTTGCCACATCGTCTCCCTCGTACCCGCCACGCCGTTTCCCGGCACCGTACCGCAATGGGCGTCTCGGGGCGCCCGGTAGCGTGAGGGCCGCACACTGCCCCGGCGGAAGGACTCGGTCATGCAGGACGCGTGGCGCGCCTACCTGGAGCTGGCCCTGGGCCTGACGGAAGCGCCCCGGAGGAGGGCACAGGACGCCGCCCGACGGTTGGCGGGTACGAGTGGCGCGACCGCCGGGCAACTCCAGGCGCTCGCCGAGGAACTCCTCGCCACCGGCGCGGCGAACCGGGAGGCGCTGACCAAGCTGGTCCGGTTCGAGGTCGACCGGGCACTCGGCGCGGTGGGCCTCGCCACCGCCGACGAGGTGGCCGAGCTGACCCGTCGGGTGCACGAGCTGGAACGGCAGCTCCGTGAGGCCAAGGGTGGGTCGACCGCGCTACGGGCCGCTGACGCCGCCCCCCACACCACCGTCCCGGCAACCGCGCCGACTCAGCCGGTTCCCGGGTCGGCGGCCGGCGGAGAGCCCGGTGCCGCCGACCCACCGGCCAGGGCCGTGGCGAAAAAGGCGGTGGCGAAGAAGGCCGTGGCCAAGAAGGCGGTGAAGAAGGCGGGAGCGGCATCCGCCGGGTCGGGCCCGCTCGACGAGGGCGCACCGCCGCCGTCCCGGCCGGCCAGGAAGGCCGCCCCCGGCCGACGGGGCGCAGGCGGTGCCGAGTGAACGACGTCCCCCGGAGCCGGTCGTGACCGGCCCGGTCCGTCCGGCCCCGCCGCCGCCCGGCAGGCCCGGCCCGCCGCCGCCCGGCAGGCCCGGCCCGCCGCCGCCCGGCAGGCCCGGCCCGCCGCCCGCCGGCCGCCAGGCCCCGCCGCCGCACACCCCCCGGCCGGTTCCACCGCACGCCCCCCGGCCCGTTCCGCCGCCGGTCGTCGAGTCGGACGAGGGCGGCGACGACGCCCGGCACCCGGCCGTCGACGCCGCCGTCCGGGCGATGGCCAACGCCGAGGGCCTACCACCGGCCGACCAGATCGCCCAGTACGAGGCGGCGTACCAGACGCTGCGGGAAACCCTCGCCACCATCGACCAGGCCTGACCGGACCGGAGAGAACCGCCTCATGGCACGTCGTACCCGACTCGACGCCGAAATCGTCCGTCGCGGCCTGGCCCGTTCCCGTGAACAGGCCGCCGCGCTGATCGAGGCCGGCCGGGTCCAGCTGCGCGGGGTGCCCGCGCGCAAGGCCGCCGCGATGGTCGACCCGGCCGATCCGCTGCTGGTCACCGGGGCGGACCCGGCCGACGAGTACGTCTCCCGGGGCGGCCACAAGTTGGCCGGTGCGCTCGCCGCCTTCGCCCCCGCCGGGTTGACCGTGGCCGGTCGGAGGTGCCTGGACGCCGGGGCGTCGACCGGGGGATTCACCGACGTGCTGCTGCGCGCCGACGCGGCCGAGGTGGTCGCCGTCGACGTCGGCTACGGCCAGCTCGCCTGGTCGCTGCGTACCGACGAACGGGTGCGGGTGCTGGACCGCACCAACGTGCGCACCCTCACCCCGGAGGTGATCGGCGGGACTGTCGACCTGACCGTGGCCGACCTGTCGTTCATCTCGCTGCGGTTGGTGCTGCCCGCGCTGGCCGGCTGCACCCGTACCGACGGGGACCTGGCGCTGATGGTCAAGCCGCAGTTCGAGGTCGGCAAGGAGCGGGTCGGTGCCGGCGGCGTGGTCCGAGATCCGGCGCTGCGGGCCGAGGCGGTGCTCGCGGTGGCGGCGAGCGCCGCGGGGCTCGGGCTGGGCCTGGCGGACGTGGCGGCCAGTCCGCTGCCGGGTCCGAGCGGCAACGTCGAGTTTTTCGTATGGTTACGCCGGGATGCGCCGGCGGCCGACCCCGAGCGGGTGCACGCCGTGGTGGTCGCCGGACCGGTCGGCCCCGGGCCGGACGCGGCGTCCGGGAAGGTGGCAGGGTGAGCGTGGTGGGCGACGTCGGGACGGTGTCCCGCGAGGGTGGACGGGAGGCGGGTCCGGTGGACCTCAGCGAGGACCTGGCCGACCGGGTGCGGGACGGGCGGTGGCACCGGTGAGCCGGACCGCGTTGCTGGTGACCCACACCGGGCGGCGACGGAGCACCGAGCACGCCCGGGCGGTCGCCGCCGACCTGATCGCGGCCGGGTTCGAGGTACGGGTGGTGGCCGAGGAGGCCGAGGACCTGGACCTGCCCGGGGTGGTGCCGATGGCCGGGCTGCGGGCCGCCGAGGGGGCCGAGATCGTCTTCGCGCTCGGCGGGGACGGCACCTTCCTGCGCGCCGCCGAGCTGGCCCGCCCGGCGAAGGTGCCGCTGCTCGGGATCAACCTGGGCAAGGTGGGTTTCCTCGCCGAGGCGGAGATCGACGATCTCGACACGGCCGTACGGGACGTCGTCGGGCGCAACTACACAGTGGACGAACGGCTGACCCTCGATGTCACCGCCGAGTTCGACGGTGGTCCGACCATCGAGTCGTGGGCGCTCAACGAGATCAGCGTCGAGAAGGGCGAGCGCGCCCAGATGCTGGAGCTGCTTGTCGACGTGGACGGTCGACCGCTGTCCCGCTACGGCTGCGACGGCGTGGTCTGCGCCACCCCCACCGGCTCCACCGCGTACGCGTTCTCCGGTGGGGGGCCGGTGGTCTGGCCGGAGGTGGAGGCGTTGCTGCTGGTGCCGATCAGCGCGCACGCGCTGTTCAGCCGTCCGCTGGTGACCGCGCCCACCTCGACGTTCGTCATCACCGTCGATCCGTTCACCACCCTGGCCGTGCTCTGCTGTGACGGCCGGCGCGTCTACGACCTGCCGCCGGGCGCCACGGTGACGGTGCGTCGGGGCGCCCTGCCGGTGCGGGTCGTACGGTTGCGGGACCGGCCGTTCACCGATCGGTTGGTGGCCAAGTTCGACCTGCCGGTGCAGGGCTGGCGGGGCAGCCGCCGCTGAGCCCGCCCGGTGGCGGTGTGTTCGTCGTCGCCCCGGGTGCCGCCCACCAGCGGCGCTGCCCCGGCGGCCGGCACGGTGGATCGTTCCCGGCCGCGACGCTCGCCCGTGCCGGCTGGTCAACTGTCGCAGCACGCGTCTACTGTCGGGTGCTGTGCTGGAAGAGCTGCGGATCACCGGACTGGGCGTCATCGAGGACACCACCCTGCCGCTGGCCGGCGGGATGAACGTCATCACCGGTGAGACCGGTGCCGGCAAGACGATGGTGGTGACCGGCCTCGGCCTGCTGTTCGGCGGTCGGGCCGACGCGGGTCGGGTGCGGGCCGCGCCGGGGCGGGCCACCGTCGAGGGGCGGTTGCGGCTCGGTGGCCGGGTCGCCGACGTGGTGCACGCCCGGATCGTGGACGCCGGTGGCGGGCCCGACGAGGACGGCTCGCTGCTGATGAGCCGTACGGTGACCGTGGAGGGGCGGTCCCGGGCGCACCTGGGCGGCCGGAGCATGCCGGTGTCGATGCTCGGCGAGGTCGGCGAGCAGGTGGTGGCGGTGCACGGTCAGTCCGACCAGTTGCGGTTGCTCCGCCCGGCCGAGCAGCGGGCCGCGCTGGACCGGTTCGCCGGCCCCGGGCACGAGAAGCTCGTCGACGCGCTGCGGGAGGCGTACGGGCGGTGGCGGCAGGTGGTCGACGACCTGGCCGACCGGCGCAGCAACGCCCGGGCCCGGCACCAGGAGGCCGACCTGCTGCGGCTGGGCCTGGACGAGATCACCCGGGTCGACCCGCAGCCCGGCGAGGACGACGAGCTGAAGACCGAGGCGCAGCGGTTGGAGCACGCCGAGGGGTTGCGGACAGCCGCGCAGCTGGCCCAGCAGTGCGTGGCCGGAGGGGTGGAGGCGACCGACGACACCCCGGACGCGACGGTGCTGCTCGGCACGGCCCGCCGCACCCTGGAGGCGCAGGCCGGCACCGACCCGGCGCTGGGTGAGCTGGCCGGCCGGCTGGAGGAGGCGGCCACCCTGGTGGCCGACGTGTCGGCGGAGCTGTCGACCTACCTGGCGGTGCTGGACGCCGATCCGGCCCGGTTGCAGACCGTCTACGAACGGCGGGCGGCGTTGCGGGCGTTGACCCGCAAGTACGCCGACGACGTCGACGGGGTGATCGCCTGGGCCGAGCGGGCCCGGACCCGACTGTCCGACCTGGACACCTCCGACGACGTGCTCGACGAGCTGGACCGGGAGGCCCAGCGTCTCGCCGGTGAGGTGGCCGAGTTGGCCGGTCGGCTGTCGGCTTCCCGGCAGGAGGCGGCGGTCCGGTTCGCCGAGCAGGTGACAGCGGAGTTGGCCGGGCTGGCCATGCCGCACGCCCGGATCGAGGTGGCGGTGCTGCCCCGGCCGGCCGGTCGGTCCGAGCCCACGCTGACGGTCAACGGGGTCGGGTGCGGGGTCGGTCCGGACGGCGCCGACGAGGTGGAGTTGCGGTTGCTGGCCCACCCCGGGGCGCCGTCGCTGCCGTTGCAGCGGGGTGCGTCCGGTGGCGAGCTGTCCCGGGTGATGCTCGCCATCGAGGTGGTGTTCGCCGGTTCCGGTGGCCCGCCGACCCTGGTCTTCGACGAGGTCGACGCCGGGGTGGGCGGCCAGGCGGCGGTGGAGATCGGTCGACGGTTGGCCCGGTTGGCCCGCAGCCACCAGGTGCTTGTGGTGACCCACCTGCCACAGGTGGCCGCGTTCGCCGACCGGCACCTGGTGGTGGCGAAGGACACCGGGGGCGCGGTGACCACCAGCGGTGTGCGGGTGGTGGAGGACACCGAGCGGGCCCGGGAGCTGGCCCGGATGCTTGCGGGTTTGCCGGATTCGGATCTGGGTATCGCCCACGCCGAGGAGCTCCTGGCCGTCGCGGCGAAGGAAAGGCGGCCCTGAGCGCGACGATTGTGAGCGGAGGCACACCGGCCCGCGCTCCGGTGTGCTTCCCTGGGTAGGCGGCCCTGCTCAGGCATGTCGCGCTGGAAATGCCTGCTTCCCATGCCAGGATGGTCACGATGCGTCTACCCACGTTGCGCCGGACCCGGAACGCGGAACCGGACTCAGTTCTCGGCACCGCACGTCTGGACCGCCGTACCAAACGGCTGGTCGGCCGGCTCCGCCCCGGTGACATCGCGGTGATCGACCACGTCGACCTGGACCGGGTCGCGGCCGACTCGCTTGTCGCGGTCGGGGTCGCCGCGGTGCTCAACGCCAAGCCGTCGGTCTCCGGCCGGTATCCCAACCTCGGCCCCGAGGTGCTCATCGGTGCCGGCATCCTGCTCCTGGACGACCTCGGCGAGGGGGTCTTCGAGCGGCTCCGGGAGGGCGACACCGTCCGGATCGAGGGCAACACCGTCTTCGCCGGCGACGAGCCGGTGGCGCACGGTGACCTCCAGGACGCCGAGACGGTCGCCAAGGCGATGGCCGACGCCCGGGAGGGCCTGTCGGTGCAGTTGGAGGCGTTCGCCGCCAACACGATGGACTACCTGCGCCAGGAACGGGACCTGCTGCTCGACGGGGTGGGCGTCCCGGAGATCCAGACCCAGGTGCAGGGTCGACACTGCCTGATCGTGGTCCGGGGCTACGACTACAAGGCCGACCTGGACGTGCTGCGCCCGTACATCCGGGAGTTCAAGCCGGTGCTGATCGGCGTGGACGGCGGTGCGGACGCGCTGGTCGAGGCGGGCTACACCCCCGACATGATCATCGGGGACATGGACTCGGTCACCGACGACGTGCTGCGGTGCGGCGCCGAGGTGATCGTGCACGCCTACCCGGACGGCCGGGCGCCCGGCCTGGCCCGGGTCAACGGCCTCGGGGTTCCGGCGATCACCTTCCCGGCCGCCGCCACCAGCGAGGACCTCGCCATGCTGCTGGCCGACGAGAAGGGCGCCTCGCTGCTCGTCGCGGTCGGCACCCACGCCACCCTCGTCGAGTTCCTGGACAAGGGGCGCGGCGGGATGGCCTCCACCTTCCTCACCCGGCTCAAGGTCGGCGGCAAGCTGGTCGACGCCAAGGGCGTGAGCCGGCTCTACCGGCAGAACATCTCCGGTTCGTCCCTGCTGCTCCTGGTCCTGTCGGCGATCGCCGCGATGGCCTCCGCCGTGGCGGTCTCCACCGTCGGCAAGGCGTATTTGGGAGTGGTCTCCGAGTGGTGGGACAATTTCGTGTTCCAGCTCGGCCAGCTCTTCTAGCTCCCGATCGATCAAGAGGCTGCAAGCGTGATCAACTTCCGGTACCACGTGGTGTCCCTGACCGCGGTCTTCCTGGCGTTGGCGATCGGCCTGGTGGTCGGCACGGCCGCCCTCAACGGCCCGGTCGCCGACTCGCTCAAGGAGACCGTCAACTCGCTGCGCAAGGACAACCAGCAGATGCGCCAGTCGGTCAACAGCCTCCAGAAGGAGCTGGACCTCGAGGAGGACTTCGCCGCCGAGATGGCGCAGCTCTACCTGCCCGGCAAGCTCACCGGCAAGCGCGTGATGGTGCTCAGCCTGCCCACCGGCCGGGAGCACACCGAGGGCGTGCTGAAGATGCTCCAGACCGCCGGGGCCACCGTGACCGGCCGGGTCGACGTGCAGGACAAGTTCATCAACCCGGACAACAACACCAACCTGATGGAGCTGGCCGTCACCGCCGCCCGGCCCACCGCGCCCGCCTCGGCGCTGCCCGGCAACGGCAACGGCGTGGAGACCTCCAGCGCCCTGCTGGCCAGCGTCCTGCTCGACCGCCCGCAGGGCACCCCGGTGGTGACCGAGGCCGACCGGCGGGCGGTGCTGGCCGCGTACGCCAACGCCGGGTACCTCACCAGCGAGGAGAAGGTCACCGGCCCGGCGGAGGCCGTGGTGGTGGTCAGCGGGCAGCCCTACGTCGACAAGGACTCCGCCAAGAAGGACGAGTCGATGGTGAAGATCGCCGAGCAGTTCGACCGCA
Source organism: Micromonospora sp. NBC_00421 (assembly GCF_036017915.1). Lineage (NCBI taxonomy): Bacteria > Bacillati > Actinomycetota > Actinomycetes > Micromonosporales > Micromonosporaceae > Micromonospora > Micromonospora sp. NBC_00421. The sequence goes on along the minus strand of NZ_CP107929.1, from coordinate 3,273,368 downwards.
CCGGCGCGATAGTCGTCGGCGGCAACGGCTCCGCCGGGGGCAACCTGGTGGCCGTGGTCCGGGGCGACCCGGTGCTCGCCCAGACCATCTCCACCGTCGACAACGCCAACACCGTGCAGGGGCAGCTGGTCACCAGCCTGGCCCTGGTCCAACAGCTCACCGAGAAGCGGGCCGGTCAGTACGGCGTCGGCGACAACGCCACACTGGTGCCTAGACTGCCCCAGTGAGCGAACGACGTACCCCGGTGACCGGTAACCACCCGACCGCCCCGTCCGGCGGCGTCGCATGAGCGGGCTCGGGCGGCTGCTCGCCGCCGCCGCCGGCGCCGCCGCCGCCCGGTACGCGCTGCGGGAGATCCGTACCGCGCCGGTCGGGCCGGCTCTGGAACGCACCAACTTCCGGGGCCGTACCGTCAGCCTCGCTGCCGGGCCGGCGCTGGCCGTCGGGGCGTCCGGCGCCGGGGCGCTCGGCGCCGCAAGCGTCCCGGCCGGTGCGGCGGCGCTCGTCGCCGGCCTCGGCGCGGGCGCGGTCGGCCTCTACGACGACGTGGTCGGTGCCCGGCCGGAGCAGAAGGCCGCCAAGGGCTTCGCCGGTCACCTCGCCGCCCTGCGTGCCGGCCGGGTCACCGCCGGCCTGGTCAAGGTCGCCGGGGTGGGCGCGGCCGGGCTCGCCGCCGCCGCGCTGCTCGCCGCCGACCCCCGGGTCGCCGCGCACCCCCGCCGGCAGCGCCACGGCTCCCTCGGTCGCACCGTCGACGTGCTGCTCGGCGCGGGCGTGGTGGCCGGCACCGCCAACCTGCTCAACCTGCTCGACCTGCGTCCCGGCCGGGCGTTGAAGTCGGGCGTGCTGCTCGGCGTCCCGCTGGCCGGTGGTCCGCACGCCGGCATCGCCGCCGGCGCGGTCGGCGCCGCCGGTGGGCTGCTCGGCGAGGACCTGGGCGAACGGGTGATGATCGGCGACAGCGGGGCCAACGCGCTCGGCGCGCTGCTCGGCGTGGCGCTCGCCGCCCGGACCGGGCCGCTCGGCCGGGCCGGTCTGCTCGCGGCGCTCGCCGGCCTCACCGCGGCCAGCGAGAAGGTCAGCTTCACGGCGGTCATCCAGCGCACCCCGGTGCTGCGGGAACTCGACGCGCTGGGTCGGCGATCCGACTGACGTGACCAGACCGGCACCCCTCGCCGGCGCCGGTCGGGTGGCCGGCGCCGCCGCCCTCATCGCCGTACTCACCGTCCTCGCCCGGCTCGCCGGGTTCGGGCGTACCGCCGTGTTCACCTGGGTGGTCGAACGCAGCGACCTCGGCGGCATGTACGTGATCGCCAACACCGTTCCGAACATCATCTTCGAGATCGTCGCCGGTGGGGCGCTGGCGAGTCTCGTCGTACCGCTGCTGGCCGGGCCGGTCGCGGTCGGTGACCGGCGGGCGGTGGCCGCCACCACCGGCGCGCTGCTGACCTGGACGGTGACCCTGCTGGTGCCGCTCGCGGCGCTGGTGGCGCTCTTCGCCGACCCGATCGTGGCGGTCATCTCCGACGGGCGTTCCCCGGCCGAACTGGCCGCCGGGGCACGGATGCTGCGGGTGTTCGCCCCGCAACTGCCGCTCTACGGCATCGGGATCGTGCTGACCGGGGTGCTCCAGGCGCACCGCCGGTTCGCCTGGCCGGTCGTCGCCCCGCTGCTGTCCAGCCTCACCGTCGTGCTGGTCTACCTCGTCTTCGGGGCCACCCAGGGGCGGGACGCGAGCATCGCCCAGGTGAGCCGGGCCGGGGAGCTGGTCCTCTCCGGCGGCACCACCCTCGGTGTGGTGGTGCTGTCGCTGTCGCTGTTGATCCCGCTGCGCCGGCTCGGGCTGGCCTGGCGGCCCGGCTACGCCTTCCCCGCCGACGCCCGGGCCCGGGTCGGCGGGCTCGCCGTCGCCGGGGCGGTCACCGTCACCGCCCAACAACTCGCCCTGGTGGTCATCCTCAACCGGATCTCCGGCGGCCCGACCGAAGCCCCGCAGGTCTACAACCTCGCCCAGACCATGTACCTGCTGCCCTGGGCGGTGCTGGCGGTGCCGCTGGCGGTCGCCGCGTATCCGGGGCTGTCGGCCGCTGCGGCCACCGGCGACGAGGGCGGCTACCGCACGACGGTCGCCGCGACCACCCGGGGGGTGCTGCTGTGCAGCTTCCTCGGCGCGGCGGCCCTGATCGGCACCGCCGAACCGGTCGGCCGGTTCTTCCCGCTCGGCGCGGAGCCGACCGCCGCCGCCATCGCCGGGTTCGCCCCCGGGCTGGTCGGCTACGGGCTCTTCGCGGTGCTGTCCAGGGCGCTCTACGCCCGGGGCGCCACCCGGGTGGCGACCGCCGCCATCACCACCGGTTGGCTGGTGGTGCCGCTGGTCGCCGTACCGCTGGCGGCGCTGCTGCCGCGCGCCGACCGGGTGCTGGCCGTCACCCTGGCCAACTCCGTCGGCATGCTGGTCCTCGGGGTGCTGCTGGTCGGCGCGGTGCTCCGCGCCGCCGGTCGGGCCGCCCTCGCCGGTTGCGGTCGGGCTGCCCTCGCCGGTCTGCTGGGCGCGCTGCTGGCCGCCCCGGCCGGCGTCCTCACCGCCCGCCTGCTCGCTGGCGACGGCACCCCGACGACAGCGGGAGCATTCGTTCAGGGCATGCTGTCCGGGGCCGTGGTCGGTGTGCTGTTCCTCGCCGTGGCCTGGCTGGCGGACCGGCGGGACGTCGGGCCGCTGCTCGCCGGCGTACGTCGTCGGCTGGGCGGCCGGCGACCGGCGGGTGCCCCGCAGGACGGCGTTGCCGGCAACGCCGGTGACGGGAAGGAGACCCGCTCCCCATGACCCACGCGACGCCCGCCCCCGACCCCCGGGGCACTGTGGTGCTGCTGCTCGCCTCCAGCACCGGCGGGGTGGGGCAACACGTGCGGTCGGTGGCCCGGGGGCTCGTCGAGGCCGGCCAACCGGTGCTGGTCTGCGGCCCGGCCGCCACCGGCGAGCAGTTCGACTTCGCCGCCACCGGGGCCCGGTTCACGCCGGTGGAGATCTCGGCCAACCCCACCCCCGCCGACGCCCGCGCGGTCACCGCGCTGCGCCGGGCGCTGGCCGACGTGGACGCCCGGGTGGTGCACGCCCACGGGCTGCGCGCCGGGCTGGTCGCGGCGCTCGCCCGGCCCGCCGCCCCGCTCGTGGTCACCTGGCACAACGCGGTGCTCGCCGGAGGGCTGCGCGGACGGCTGTCCCGGCTCGCCGAACGGGTGGTCGCGCGGTCCGCCCGGGTCGCCCTGGGGGCCTCCGCCGACCTGGTGGACCGGGCTGCGGCGCTGGGCGCCACCGACGCCCGGCTCGCCCCGGTCGCCGCGCCGGCCCTGCCCGCCCCACGTCGCCGCCGCGCCGCCGTCCGCGCCGAGTTCGGCGTCGCCGGTGATCGGCCGCTGGTGCTCTCCGTCGGCCGGCTGCACCCGCAGAAACGCTACGACGTGCTCGTCGACGCCGCCGCCCGGTGGCGTACCCGTACGCCGCCGCCGGTGGTGGTGATCGCCGGCAGCGGCCCGGCGTACCTGCCGTTGGCCGCCCGGATCTCCGCCGCCCGCGCCCCGGTGACCCTGCTCGGGCACCGCACCGACGTGGCGGACCTGCTCGCCGGTGCCGACCTGGCGGTGGTGACGAGCGACTGGGAGGCCCGGCAACTGTTCGCCCAGGAGGCGCTGCGGGCCGGCGTACCGCTTGTGACGACCGCCGTCGGTGGGCTGCCCGAGCTGGTCGGCGACGGCGCGCTGCTGGTCCCGCCCGGCGACGTCGACGCGGTCGACGCGGCCGTCCGGTCGCTGCTGGACGACCCGAGCCTGCGTGCCGACCTGGCCCGTCGGGGCGCCGCCCGCGCCGCCGGCTGGCCCACCGAGGCGGACACCGTCGCCGCGCTGGGTGCCCTCTACGCCGAACTCGACGCCGGCCGTGCCGATCGCCGCGACGACGCCGGGCACGCCCGGCCGGCCGGGCGTGGCGACCAGGTCGGGCCGGCGGCGCCCGGCACCGACACCCCCTCGACGGGACGCGCCTGATGCTGCGCAGATTCACCCCGGTCCTGCTCACCCTGATCGTGGTGGCGCTCGGCGTGACCGCGTTGGCCGCCCGCCCCGACAGCAGCCCACCCCGGCGCACCGCCGACTACGTGGTCCTCGTCGGAGTGGCGGGGTTGCGCTGGTCCGACGTCGACCCGCAGCGGACCCCGGCGCTGTGGCGAATGGCCCAGCGGGGCTCCATCGGCTCGCTGTCGACCCGCTCCGCGCACCGTCCGACCTGCCCCGTGGACGGTTGGCTCACCCTCGGCGCGGGCAGCTACGCCGGTTGGAACGGCAACCGCCAACCGGGCGGCTGTCCGCCGGCAGAGGTGACCGTCGAACAGCCCGACGGGATCGGCGCCAACCTGCCCGACCAGGAGAGCGTGGTCGCGTACAACGCCGACCGGCAGCCGTGGGGCACGGTGCCCGGCTCGCTGTCGGAGTCGGTGCGCTGCTCGGTGGCGGTCGGCCCGGGCGCCGCCGTCGCCGCCGCCCGTCCCTTCGGCCGGGTCGACCGGTACGCCCCGGCGCTGCCGGCCGACCCGGCGGAGCTGCTCGGCTCCTGTGTGCTGAGCATCGTCGACCTGGGCACGGTCAGCGGCACGGATCCGGCCGACCGGCAGGCGCAGGCCCGCCGCGCCGACGAGGCGCTGGCGAAGGTGCTCGCCGCCCGGCCGGAACGCTCCCTGGTGTTGGTCGCCGGGGTGTCCGACACCGAGGCTCCGGCCCGGCTGCACGTCGTCGTCGCCGACGGCCCCGGCTGGGAACACGGCTGGCTCACCTCGCCCAGCACCGGCCGGGAGGGCTACCTGCAACTGGTGGACCTGGCCCCGACCGCGTTGATCGCGTTGGGCCGGCCGATGCCCGAGCGGATCTTCCTCGGTCGTCCCGCCGTCAAGATCGACGATCGACCCGACGACCTGGCCACCGCGATCACCGCGCCCGCCGACGCCGACCGGGAGGCCGCCGCCCAGCGGGCCGTGGCCGGCTGGTTCTTCGCCCTGCTCGCCGCGGCCCAGATCGCCCTCGCCGTCGCGGTCCTGCCGCTGTTGCGCCGGGCCCGCCGGCTCGCCGGCCCGCACAGCCCGCCGCCGGTGTCCCGCCGCATCGTGTCGACAGTGGAACTGCTGTTGATCGCCGTCGCCCTGGCGGTGCCCGCGGCCCTGCTCGCCGACGCGGTGCCGTGGTGGCGGGGCGACCACGCCGGCGCGTACTTCGCGGGGGTGACTGTCGCGTTGGTCGTCGGCGCGACCGCCCTGGTCCGGTTCGCCCCCGGCCACGACCGCACCCTCGGACCGCTCGGCGTGGTCGCCGGCCTGGCCACCCTGGTGGTCGGGGCGGACGTGCTCAGCGGTGCCCGGTTGCAGCTCAACGGGGTGGTCGGCTACTCCGCGCTGGAGGGCGGCCGGTTCTCCGGCCTCGGCACGGTGGGGCTCGGCGTCTTCCTCGCCGGTTCGCTGCTCAGCGCCGGCTGGCTCGCCCAGCGGGTCCGCCGGCAGTGGCGACCGATGGTGGTGGTCGCGGTGGGCGGACTGGCCGTGGTGGTGATCGGGAGCCCCTACCTGGGTGCGGACTCCATCGGTGCGATCGCGCTGACCGCCGGGGTGGCGGTGGCCGCCGCGATCAGCACCGGCGGCTGGCTGACGGTCAGTCGGCTGGTCTGGGCCACCATGGCCGGGCTGGCGCTGACCATCGGCTTCGCGGTGGTGGACCTGCGCCGGCCGGTGGAGGAACGGGGGGCGTTGGGCCGGTTCCTGACCGCACTGGGCGAGGGCACCGGCGGGCTGACCGTGCACCGGTCCAGCACGGCGAACTTCCAGACGTTGGTGAACAGCCCGTTGACCGTGCTGGCGGTGGTCGGCCTGCTGCTGGTCTGGTTCGCGTTGCTGCAACCCTGGGGCGGGTTGATGCGGTTGTTCGGCATCTACCCGGCGATCCGGGCGGCACTGGCCGGTACGGCGGTCGCGGCGGTCATCGCCGGACTGCTCGGCGGTTCCGCGCTGGACGTGGCCGGGGCGGCCGCGGCGCTGGTGGTGCCGATGGCGGCGTTGGCCTCGCTGCGGGTGCTCGACCACTCCACGGACCGCACCCTGCCCGATCCGGGTCACCCCCGGCCGGAGGGCCCGGCTGGACCACCCGGCGGTGCCCCGTCCGACGGCACCCCGCCCGGCGGACGGCCCGACGACGGCGGCGACCCGGTGGGGGACGGCGACGACCCGACCCCGGAGCACGCCCCACCGCCTGTGGCGTCGGACGGCGATCCGGCAGCTGGCCCGGGTGGGGACGGGGCCCGGCCGGCGGGGCGGGGTGGGGCGACGGTCCCCGCGGCACGGGTGCCCGGCCCGGCGGCTCCGGCGTCGACCGAGGTGGTGGCCGGTCGGCCCGGCGCGGGGCCCGGATAGCCCGGGATCGGGTGCGACGCCGGAGGGCCGCCGGGGAGGTGTTACCGTGGAGTCCCGTGGATCGCGTGATCACTTTGCTGATCGGCACGGCGGTTCGCACGACCGCTACGGACGACACGGGAGCAGGCCTTGGCCCCTTCAGCACGGACGACCCGGCACATCTTCGTCACCGGGGGCGTCGCCTCCTCGCTCGGAAAGGGCCTCACCGCCTCCAGCCTCGGTAATCTGCTCACCGCCCGGGGTCTGCGGGTGGTGATGCAGAAACTCGACCCCTACCTCAACGTCGACCCCGGGACAATGAACCCGTTCCAGCACGGTGAGGTCTTCATCACCGAGGACGGCGCGGAGACCGACCTCGACGTCGGGCACTACGAGCGCTTCCTCGACCGGGACCTCTCCGGCAAGGCCAACGTCACCACCGGTCAGATCTACTCCGACGTGATCGCCAAGGAACGGCGCGGCGAGTACCTGGGCGACACCGTCCAGGTCATCCCGCACATCACCAACGAGATCAAGGCGCGGATCGTCGGCATGGCCGACCCGGACGCCGACGGCCAGATCCCCGACGTGGTGATCACCGAGGTCGGCGGCACCGTCGGCGACATCGAGTCGCTGCCGTTCCTGGAGGCGATCCGCCAGGTCCGCCACGACCTGGGCCGGGACAACTGCTTCTACCTGCACGTCTCGTTGGTGCCCTACCTGGCTCCGTCGGGCGAGCTCAAGACCAAGCCGACCCAGCACTCGGTGGCGCAGTTGCGCAACATCGGCATCCAGCCCGACGCCATCGTGCTGCGCTGTGACCGGGAGATCCCGGTGAAGCTCAAGGAGAAGCTCTCCCTCTACTGCGACGTGGACTCCGAGGCGGTCGTCGCCGCCCCGGACGCTCCGAGCATCTACGACATCCCGAAGGTGCTGCACCGCGAGGGCCTCGACGCGTACGTGGTGCGCCGGCTCGGCCTGTCCTTCCGCGACGTCGACTGGACCAGCTGGGACGACCTGCTGGAGCGGGTGCACCAGCCGCACCACACGGTCACCGTGGCGGTGGTCGGCAAGTACGTCGACCTGCCCGACGCCTACCTGTCGGTAAGCGAGGCGATCCGGGCCGCCGGCTTCGGCCACCGGGCCCGGGTGCAGCTGCGCTGGGTGCCCAGCGACGACTGCGTCACCCCGGCCGGGGCGGCCTCGGCGCTGGCCGGCGTGGACGGCATCGTCATCCCCGGCGGGTTCGGCGTACGCGGCATCGAGGGCAAGATCGGCACCGCCCGGTACGCCCGGGAGAACGGGGTACCGCTGCTCGGGCTCTGCCTCGGCCTGCAGTGCATGACCATCGAGGTGGCCCGCCACCTGGCCGGGCTGGACGCGGCGAACTCCCTGGAGTTCGACGAGGAGGCCAAGCACCCGGTCATCGCCACCATGGCCGACCAGGAGGACATCGTCGCCGGTCGGGGTGACCTGGGCGGCACCATGCGGCTCGGGGCGTACCCGGCGACGTTGGCCGAGGGGTCGATCGTGGCCGAGGCGTACGGCGCCACCGAGATCAGCGAGCGGCACCGGCACCGGTACGAGGTGAACAACGCCTACCGCGACCAGCTCACCAGGGCCGGCCTGCACATCTCCGGCACCTCCCCGGACGGTCGGCTGGTCGAGTTCGTCGAGCTGGACCGGAGCCTGCACCCGTTCTTCGTGGCCACCCAGGCGCATCCGGAGCTGAAGAGCCGCCCGACCCGCCCGCACCCGTTGTTCGCCGGGTTCGTCAAAGCGGCGGTGGCGTACTCGCAGGCCGACCAGTTGCCGGTGGACCTCGATCCGGTGGTCGAGACGCCGAAGACCGCGGCACCGAAGAACGAGGCGCCCACGCCCAAGGACGCGGCCCGCAACGGCGCGTCGGCGAAGGCGTCGGCCACGTCGTGAGCGCCGTCGAACACCGCTACGAGCTGCGTTCCCGGGTCGAGCGCTACGCCGGTCGGATCTTCACGGTGGTCACCGACGAGGTGACCATGCCCGGTGGGGGCACCGCCAGCCGCGACTACGCCCGGCACGTCGGCGCGGTAGGCGTGGTCGCCCTCGACGAGGCGGGTCAGGTGGTGCTGGTCAGGCAGTACCGGCAGCCGGTCGGACGGCACCTGTGGGAGTTGCCCGCGGGGCTGATGGACGTCGCCGGCGAGGACCTGGCGGTGGCCGCCGCCCGGGAACTGGCCGAGGAGGCCGACCTGACCGCCGGCCGGTGGGACCTGTTGGTCGACGTGCACACCTCGCCGGGGTTCACCGACGAGGTGGTCCGGGTGTTCCTCGCCCGGGAGTTGGCCGAGGTGCCCGTCGGGCAGCGGCACGAGCGGCACGACGAGGAGGCCGACCTCCAGGTCGTCCGGATCGACCTGGACGAGGCGGTCGGCATGGTGCTGGGCGGCGAGATCACCAACGGTCCGTGCGCGACCGGCCTGCTGGCCGCGGCCCGGGCCCGGGACGCCGGCTGGTCGGTGCTGCGCCGGGCCGACACCCCGCTGCACCGCTGATTTCCGGTACGCCCGCAGGGGCCGCCGCGGACCGCCGCGACGGCCCCTGCGCCGTCTCCGCCCGGTTCCGGCCGTCGGCGTCGGACACGGTGATCCCGGCCGGGTTCCATCCGGCGGGCGGGGCCGACCGGTGCGACCATGGGGGAGACACCGAACGGCAGGCCCGTGCGCCATGCCTGACACCTCGTCAGGTGGATCGGGCACCGGTTGTCACAGTGCTGGCCGTCGGAGGGTGGCGGCGCGCCTAGACTGCCGCCGGCGGGACCGGTGGACCGCGTCGGCAACGGAGCCGGCGGGGCACCGCGCAGTCCGGGGTGCGTCATCCCGGAGGAAGGTGTCTGCATCGTGAAGGTCGGAATCCCACGCGAGGTCAAGAACCACGAGTACCGCGTGGCGATCACGCCGGCGGGCGTCAACGAGTTCGTCCGCCACGGTCACCAGGTCTTCGTCGAGGCCGGCGCCGGCGTCGGGTCCAGCCTCACCGACGACGAGTTCGCCGCCGCCGGGGCCACCATCCTCGACACCGCCGACGAGGTGTGGGACACCGCCGAGTTGGTGCTCAAGGTCAAGGAGCCGATCGCCGAGGAGCACCACCGGATGCGCGCCGGGCAGGTGCTCTTCACCTACCTGCACTTGGCTGCCTCGAAGGAGTGCACCGACGCGCTGGTCGACCGGAAGGTCACCGGCATCGCGTACGAGACGGTCGAGCTGCCCGACCGGTCGCTGCCGCTGCTCGCCCCGATGTCCGAGGTGGCCGGGCGGCTCGCCCCGCAGGTCGGCGCTTACCACCTCCAGCGGCAGGGCGGCGGCCGGGGCATCCTGATGGGCGGCGTCTCCGGGGTGTACGCGGCGAAGACAGTGGTCATCGGCGCGGGCGTGTCCGGCATGAACGCCGCCGCCATCGCACTGGGCCTGCAGGCCGAGGTGCTGCTGCTGGACATGAACGTGGCCCGGTTGCGGCAGGCCGACGCCATCTACCGGGGCCACCTGCAGACGGTCGCCTCCAACGCGTACGAGATCGAGCGTGCGGTGCTCGACGCGGACCTGGTCATCGGCGCGGTCCTCGTCCCCGGGGCGAAGGCCCCGACGCTGATCTCCAACGAGCTGGTGTCCCGGATGAAGCCCGGCAGTGTGCTCGTCGACATCTCCATCGACCAGGGTGGCTGCTTCGAGGACTCCCGTCCCACCACGCACGCCGAGCCGACCTACCAGGTGCACGACTCGATCTTCTACTGTGTGGCGAACATGCCCGGCGCGGTGCCGCACACCAGCACCTACGCGCTGACCAACGTCACCCTGCCGTACGCCCTGGAGCTGGCCAACCAGGGCTGGCGCGACGCGCTGCGCCGCGACCCCGCGTTGGCGCTGGGCCTGAACACCCACGACGGTCGGGTGGTCTACGGCCCGGTCGCCGAGGCGCACGGCATGGCCGCCCTCCCGCTGGCGGAGGTGCTGGCCTGACCGGTCGGCCGCGCGGCGCGGCACCGGACCGGGTGCGCGCCGCAGCACCCGAGCCGGCACCCGAGGGTGTTCCCGGCAGCACGGACGACGGGGCCGGAGCGGGCGGGGAACCCGCGCCGGCCCTGCGTCGGGCGGTGCGTGGCTACCTCGACCACCTCACCGTCGAGCGGGGGCTGTCGGCGAACACCCTCACCTCGTACCGTCGGGATCTGGAGCGTTACCTGGGTACCCTGGCCGCCGCCGGGGTGACCGACCTGGCGTCGGTCGGCAGCGGACAGGTCGAGGCGCACCTGGCCCGGCTGCGCGCCGGCGACGACGACCATCCGCCGCTGGCGGTGGCCTCGGCCGCGCGGGCCGCCTCCGCCGTGCGGGGACTGCACCGGTTCGCCGTCCGCGAGGGGCTGACCGGTGCCGACCCCAGCCGGGACGTCCGCCCACCGCCCGCCGCGCGCCGGTTGCCCCGGGCGTTGCCGGTCGACGACGTGACCCGGCTGCTGGAGGCCGCCGGCCCGGTCACCGCCGCCGGCGACGGGGCGGCCCTCGCGCTGCGGGACCGGGCGCTGCTGGAGTTCCTGTACGGCACCGGGGCGCGGATCTCCGAGGCGGTCGGCGCCGCCGTGGACGACCTGGACCTCGACGAGGGCACCGCCCTGCTGCGGGGCAAGGGCGGCCGGACCCGGTTGGTGCCGATCGGCGGGTACGCCGTCGAGGCGCTGCGGGCCTTCCTGGTGCGGGCCCGACCGGGCCTGGTCGCCGCCGGCCGGGGCACCCCGACGGTCTTCGTCAACGCCCGGGGCGGTCCGCTGACCCGGCAGGGGGCGTGGACGGTGCTGCGGCGGACCGCTCAGCGGGCCGGGCTGCCGGTGGACGGCCCGCACGCGGTCTCCCCGCACACCCTGCGCCACTCGTACGCCACCCACCTGCTCGACGGTGGCGCCGACGTGCGGGTGGTGCAGGAACTGCTCGGCCACGCCTCGGTCACCACCACCCAGGTGTACACGTTGGTCACCGTGGAACGGCTGCGCGAGGTGTACGCCACCACCCACCCCCGCGCCCGGGACGCCAGCCCTCCCTCGGGCCGCTGACCGTCCGGGGCGCGAACCGCCCGTCGGGCCGCTCCTTCCCGCCGCGCCCGCCGGTGACCCGGCCGCTGACCGGCCGATACGCCCGACACGCCGGACCGGTGCCGAACGCGCTGGTCGTCGGTGGCGTAGAGTCGGCATCGGCGCGGACCTCCTGGGGCGACAACCGGGGTGCGCAGCGGCGCCGCGAAGGACGTCGGACTGCTCCGATGCCGGGTGGGTCGTCGGGAGGGGGCAACGAGGACATGGCTGGCAACGGTGATCGTGCCGACGCCTGGACGTCGGAGCTCCGTGAGCAGCAGGCGTCGCTCGGCGCCGACCTGGGCCCGGCCGACCCGGCCGCCTACACGATGCGCAAGCCGATCCCCGAGCCGATGCCCACCGACCGGCACGGACCGGCCCGGATCATCGCGATGGCCAACCAGAAGGGTGGCGTCGGCAAGACCACCACCACCATCAACCTGGGCGCGGCGCTCGCCGAGTACGGCCGCAAGGTGCTGCTCGTCGACTTCGACCCGCAGGGCGCGCTCTCGGTGGGGTTGGGCGTCAACCCGCACAACCTCGACCTGTCGGTCTACAACCTGCTCATGCAGGACGACGTCATGGCCGAGGACGTCCTGATCAAGACCGACGTGGCCGGCCTGCACATCCTGCCCGCCAACATCGACCTCTCCGCCGCCGAGATTCAGCTGGTCAACGAGGTCGCCCGGGAGATGGCCCTGGCCCGGGTGCTGCGCAACGTGCGCAAGGAGTACGACTACATCCTGATCGACTGCCAGCCGTCACTGGGCCTGCTGGCGATCAACGCGCTGACCGTCGCGCACGGGGTGCTCATCCCGCTCGAATGCGAGTTCTTCAGCCTGCGCGGGGTGGCGCTGCTGCTGGACACCATCGACAAGGTTCGTGAGCGGCTCAACTTCGACCTGGAACTCGAAGGCATCCTCGCCACCATGTACGACAGCCGCACCACCCACTGCCGGCAGGTGCTCCAGCGGGTGGTCGAGGCGTTCGGCGACAAGGTCTACCAGACGGTCATCACCAAGACGGTGAAGTTCCCCGAGTCCACGGTGGCCGGTGCGCCGATCACCACCCTCGACCCGGCCTCCTCCGGGGCCCGCAACTACCGGCAGCTGGCCCGTGAGGTGATCGCCGCCCAGGCCGACCGGTAGGCCTGGGGTGCGTCTCCGCCGCGCCGCGTCCGAGGTGCCCGGGACGGCGAGCACGTCCGCGCCCGGGGCGTGGACTACGGTCGTCCGGTGACCGCCCCGCCGCTGGACCCGCCGACGACCCCGGAGCAGCCGCCCGTGCTGGCCGCCGAGGTCGCCGCCGACGTGGCGACCGACCCGGCGGGCGTACCGCAGGACGGGCAGAGCGGCGGCTTCACCGTCCGGCTGGCGAACTTCACCGGCCCGTTCGACCTGCTGCTGCAGCTGATCAGCAAGCACAAGCTGGACGTCACCGAGGTGGCCCTGCACACCGTCACCGACGAGTTCATCGCCTACATCCGCGCCATGGGCGACCAGTGGGACCTCGACGAGACAAGCGAGTTCCTGCTCATCGCCGCCACCCTGCTCGACCTGAAGGCCGCCCGGCTGCTCCCCTCGGCGGAGGTGGAGGACGAGGAGGACCTCGCCCTGCTGGAGGCACGGGACCTGCTCTTCGCCAGGCTGTTGCAGTACAAGGCGTACAAGGAGGCGGCGGCGCACATCGCCGAACTGGAGGCGGTCGGCGGGCGACGCTACCCGCGCGCGGTCACCCTGGAGGCCCGGTACGCCGACGCCCTGCCCGACCTGGTGCTCGGCATCGGCCCCGAACGGCTGCTCAAGCTGGCGGTCCGGGCGATGACCCCGAAACCGGTGCCCGAGGTCTCCATCGCGCACGTGCACCTGGTGCGGGTCAGCGTCCGGGAACACGCGGCGATCCTCGCCGAGCGGCTGCGCCGGGCCGGCCTAGCCACCTTCACCCTGCTCTGCGCCGACTGCGAGATCACCCTGGAGGTGGTGGCCCGCTTCCTGGCGCTGCTGGAGCTCTACCGGGAGGGACTGGTCGCCTTCGTCCAGGAGGAGGCCCTGGAGGAGCTGACCGTGCGCTGGACCGGCCCCGCCGACGGCGGGGCCGCCCTGCACGTCGACGAGTACGCCGGCACCCCCGCCGACCCCGACGACACCGCTCCCGCCCCGGACGGGCCCGCTGCCCCGGCTGGTCCCGTGCCGGGCGGACCCGCCGTGTTCACCGACCCGGCGGGCGATCCCGCGACGACGCAGGAGTGACGTGATGAGCGACGAGGAGCACCGGGACTCGCTGGCCGATCAGGCCGCCGCCTGGGTCCCCCCGTGGGAGCGGCCCACCCCCCGGCAGAAGCCCGTCCCCACGGACGACACCGCCGACACCGCCGGTGAGACCGCGGACTCCCCGGCGGACGTCGCGCCCGCCGCACCGGGTGATGCTCCGACGGACGCCGTGACCGTCGACCCGGACGTACCGGGTGGACCGGCGGAGCGGGTCGGTGCCGGAGCGGCCAGGATGGGGGAGGGGACGGCTGAGGACGTACCGAAGCGGCGGCCGGCGGGGCGGCGGCGGGCGACGGTCGTGCCGGAGCCCGCACCCGAGCTGGACGACGCGGAGCTGCGCGGCGCGTTGGAGGCCATCCTGCTGGTGGTCGACGAGCCGGTCAGCGAGCTGGTGCTGGCCCAGGTGCTGGAGCAGTCACCGGAGCGGATCGGGCCGGTGCTCGACGACATCGCCGCCGGCTACACCGCCGCCGGGCACGGTTTCGAGCTGCGCCGGGCGGCGGGTGGCTGGCGGCTCTACACCCGGCCGGAATACGCGACGCACGTGGAACGGTTCGTGCTGGACGGGCAGTCGGTACGGTTGACCCAGGCCGCGCTGGAGACGCTCGCGGTGATCGCCTACAAGCAACCGGTGACCCGTGGCCGGGTCTCGGCCATCCGGGGTGTCAACTGCGACGGGGTGCTCCGTACCCTGGTCTCCCGCGGGTTGGTCGAGGAGTGCGGCGCCGAACCGGACAGCGGGGCGTTCCTCTACCGGACCACCACGATGTTCCTGGAGAAACTGGGCCTGGACTCGGTCGCCGACCTGCCCCCGCTCGCCCCGTTCCTCCCCGACGACGTAGAAGAGCTTGCCGATGCCACGCGATGACCGTTCCCCCAAGCCCGACGCCCCCGTGTACGAGGGTGCCGAACGCCTCCAGAAGGTGCTCGCCGCCGCCGGTGTCGGTTCCCGCCGTGCCTGCGAGGACCTGATCTTCCGGCGTCGGGTCACCGTCGACGGGCGGGTCGCCAAGCTCGGCGACAAGGTCGACCCCGCCACCGCCGTGATCCACGTCGACGGCGAACGCCTCCAGGCCGACAACCGCCTGGTCTACGTGGCGATGAACAAGCCGCGCGGGGTGGTCACCACGATGGCGGACGACAAGGGCCGCAACGAGCTCGCCGAGTTCATCGGCAACCGGGTGGAGCAGCGGGTCTACCACGTCGGACGGCTCGACGCGGACAGCGAGGGACTGCTGCTGCTCACCAACGACGGGACCCTCACCCACAAGCTGATGCACCCGTCGTACCAGGTGCTCAAGACCTACCTGGCCGAGGTGGCCGGGCCGATCCCGCGCAACCTGGGCAAGCGGCTGCTGGCCGGCGTCGAGCTTGAGGACGGGCCGGTGAAGGTCGACTCGTTCAAGGTGGTGGACACGCTGGGCAAAAGCGCCCAGGTGGAGCTGAGCCTGCACGAGGGGCGTAAGCACATCGTCCGCCGGTTGCTGGCCGAGGTCGGGCATCCGGTGTCCCGGCTGGTGCGTACCTCGATCGGGCCGATCAAGCTCGGCGACCTGCGTACCGGGCGGATCCGGCGGCTGACCAACGCGGAGGTCGCCGCCCTGTTCAAGGCCGTGGGTGACTGAGTTCAGGGCCGTGGGTGACTGACCGGAGTCGCAGCGGGTAGGTGTGCCGGTAGGCTTCCCCCCGGCCCGCGGGCCGTCGGGTGGCGCGGGTCGCCCCCGGCGGCGGCGCGCGGCCGACCCGCGAGGCGCGGGATGATTGACGACGATGGAGAACCGCTCAACGGCGCCGGGGTAACCGGCGACCCGCGAGGTACGGGCTGAGGAGGACAACGGTGGAGGAAAACGTACGGGCCGGGCGCTGCGTGGTCGCTGTGGACGGGCCGTCCGGTTCGGGTAAGTCCACCGTCTCGCGGCGGCTCGCCGCCGGCCTCGGTGCCCGCTACCTGGACACCGGCGCGATGTACCGGGCGGTCACCTGGGCGGTGCTGCGCTCCGGCGTCGACCTGACCGACGCCGCCGCCGTGGGCAAGGTCGCCGGTGAGGTCGAGCTGCGCATCGGCACCGACCCCCAGGGGTACGGCGTGAGCGTCGACGGGGTGGGTGTCGACCAGGAGATCCGGGGTTCCGAGGTGACCGGTGCGGTCTCCGCGGTGGCCGCCGTGCCGGCGGTGCGGGCGTTGCTCGTGGCCCGGCAGCGGGAACTGATCGCCAATGCCGGCCGGATCGTGGTCGAGGGCCGGGACATCGGTGCCGTGGTGGCCCCGGACGCCGACCTGAAGGTCTACCTGACCGCGTCCGAGGCGGCCCGCGCCAGGCGGCGCAGCGCCGAGGACGCCGCCGACGTCACGGCGACCGCCGCCGACCTGGCCCGGCGGGACCGGCTCGACTCCACCCGCACGGTGAACCCGTTGCGGCAGACGGCCGACGCCGTCGAACTGGACACCACCGAGCTGGGCATCGACGAGGTCGTCACCCGGCTGCGTGAGCTGCTCACCGAGCGGGGAGTGGCATGAGCGACGGATGGGTGGAGCTGCGCGAGCCGGAGGCCGCCGTCGAGGAGCCGACCGGTCCGCAGCCGGTGGTGGCCGTGGTCGGTCGCCCCAACGTGGGCAAGTCGACACTTGTCAACCGGATCATCGGCCGGCGGCAGGCGGTCGTGGAGGACGTCCCCGGGGTGACCCGGGACCGGGTGCCGTACGACGCACAGTGGAACGGTCGGTCGTTCACCGTGGTGGACACCGGCGGCTGGGAGCCGGACGCGAAGGACCGGGCGGCGGCCATCGCGGCCCAGGCCGAGACGGCGGTGGTCACCGCCGACGTGGTGATCTTCGTGGTCGACGCCATGGTCGGCTCCACCGATGTGGACGAGGCCGCGGTGAAGATGCTGCGACGCAGCGCCAAGCCGGTGATCCTGGTGGCCAACAAGACCGACAACACCGCCATCGAGATGGAGGCGACCTCGCTGTGGTCGCTGGGTCTCGGCGAACCGTTCCCGGTCTCCGCACTGCACGGCCGGGGCTCCGGTGAACTGCTCGACGCCATCCTCGACGCGCTGCCCGACGCGCCGAAGATCATCGAGAACCGGCCGCGCGGCCCCCGCCGGGTGGCCCTCGTGGGTCGGCCCAACGTCGGGAAGTCCAGCCTGCTCAACCGGTTCTCCGGCGAGGAGCGGGCGGTCGTCGACTCGGTCGCCGGCACCACAGTCGACCCGGTGGACAGCCTGGTGGAGATCGGCGGCGAGACCTGGCAACTGGTCGACACCGCCGGGTTGCGCAAGCGGGTCGGCAAGGCCAGCGGCACCGAGTACTACGCCAGTCTGCGTACCGCCGGGGCCATCGAGGCGGCCGAGGTGGCGGTGGTGCTGCTCGACTCCAGCGAGCCGATCAGCGAGCAGGACCAGCGGATCCTGACCATGGTCGTCGAGGCCGGCCGGGCCCTGGTGATCGCCTTCAACAAGTGGGACCTGGTCGACGCCGACCGTCGGTACTACCTGGACAAGGAGATCGACCGGGAGCTGCGCCGGATCCCCTGGGCGATCCGGCTCAACCTGTCGGCGCAGACCGGCCGGGCCGTCGACAAGCTCGCCCCCGCGCTACGCAAGGCACTCGCGAGCTGGGAGACCCGGGTGCCGACCGCACAGCTCAACCAGTGGCTCACCGCCCTGGTCCAGGCCACCCCGCACCCGGTGCGCGGGGGCCGGGCCCCGAAGATCCTCTTCGCCACCCAGGCGGGTGTCTCCCCGCCCCGGTTCGTGCTCTTCACCACCGCACCGTTGGACGCCGGCTACCAGCGTTTCGTCGAGCGCAAGCTCCGCGAGGAGTTCGGCTTCGAGGGCAGCCCGGTGGAGATCTCGGTACGCCCCCGCAAGAAGCTCGGCCCCGGTGGCCGGGGCAAGGCGCACGGCTGACGTACCTCCTCCACTCGACGAGAACCAGAAAGAGGGCCGGGAGTTCATCTCCCGGCCCTCTTTCCTAGGATGCCTTAGGAGTGGTGGCGGCGGGCACGCGATGCGGCAGGGGCCTGTGCGTGCGGCACGAAGATCCTGCGCTAAGCTGAAGCGGCTGCTGCGGGGGAGACCCTGCGGGGAGCATCGGGACGTGGCGCAGCTTGGTAGCGCACTTGACTGGGGGTCAAGGGGTCGTCGGTTCGAATCCGGCCGTCCCGACAATTGCTAAGGAACCCGTTGACCAGGGTGTATGCCCTGGTCAACGGGTTCTATTTCATTCTTCCTCAGTAGAGTATTGCTGATCTAGACGGCGCGTAGCTGGGGACCACCTGGGGACCGGCGGGCCTTCAAGTGGGCGCTGAGTGCCGTTCCCGTGTCGGTGATCGACTGCCGGTCGGGGTGCAGGTAGCGCTGTGTCGTGGTCAGCGACCCGTGGCCGGCGATCTTCCGCAGGACGTGCACCGGGACCCCGGCGTCGGCCATCCAGGTCAACCCTGTGTGCCGCAGGTCGTGCCGTCCCAGGTGTTCGTAGCCGAGCTTCGTCACCACCTCATCCCAGTGCGTCGCGTCCCGCAGCACGGCAGTGCTGATCCGGCCACCACGCGGGCCGGTGAACAGCCGGGAGTGCGGCGCGGTCACCGAGTCCAGGCGGCGGACGACGATCGGTTGCACTTCCTCGATCAGCGGCACCATCCGGGCGCGCTTTCCCTTGGTGCCCTTGTCGATCAGGCCACCGGGGCCGGGTGTGGTCTGTCGGCGGACGGTCCACATCCACGTTTCCCGGTCGATGTCCTCGGCGCGGACGCCGGACACCTCGCCGATCCGGGCGGCGGTGCACGCGGCGAAAATCGTCACGTCGCCCCATCCGGGGAACCCGTTCGCGGATCGTTCGACCAGGGCTGTGGCAAGTCCGGTCAGCGCTTCCCAGTGCGGCAGGGCGAGCGTGCGCGGGTCGTCCAACTCGTCTTCGGCCCGCTGGTATTCGCGCTGCCACCCGGTGACCTGTGCGGGATTCCGCGCGATGACGCCGTCGCGTACTGCCTGCTGCATCACCCGGGCCAGCACGGCAAGACTGTTCTTGACCGTCGATCGACTGCATTCGTCAGCGATCCAGCCGTGAACGGCCCGGTCTGTCGCGCCGTTGGTGATCATGCGAATCGGGATGTGGCCGAGTGCGGGGACCACCCGTTTACGCCAACCGGCTAGGTACGGGTCGAGCGTCTTGCGTTCCAGGCCGCGCAGGGCCAGCGTCATCACGCTTTCGCCGTGCTCGGCCAGTCGCTTTGTCGCGGCGAGCGGGTCGACGCCACCCTGTGCCGCGCTGACCATGGCGTCGATCCACGCTTGCGCCTCCTCGGGCGTTGCCACCGATTTTGCAGGCCACAACGGCAGAGCCGATGCGGGCACGACGAGCACCTACGCGCGAGCAGACGTTTACGAGGTCGCCCGGGCGCTTTCGATGTTGACCGGTGAGCAGCACCCGCTGTTGTCGGTCTCAGCAACCACTGCTACCCCGCCGTTTTCAGGGACCTTGCACTGGCACCCCGCAGGGTAGGCCAAGGAGCTGCACATGGACGCCGCCCTGCCGCATCGTCGGCGGCGGGGGCGAGGGGTGCTGATGGTGGCTTGGCGATCACCTCATGAGGGTCGTGAGGAACAGTTCCTCGGACTGCTCTCCTTCCAGGACAGGTCCGCCCTCGAAGCGGAAAGCCGGCGGCTGGACGCCGAACCGTCGTACCCGCTCAAGTTCGGCCCGCAGGCCGGCGGCACCGGTCTCGCTGGTCACCACTCCCGTCTCGCTTGCGAGTCGGGTAAGCGTGTCAGGATCGGCGATGTTCAGTCCGTCGGTGAAGTAGGCCCGGAACAGCCGTTCGGCCATCTGCTCGCCCCTTCCCTGGGCAGACGCCTGAGCATGGACCCGGTGCGCGTCGAACGTGTTGGTGAACCATGCCCGACCGAAGTTCAGCTCAAGACCGTCGGCAACACCGAAGGACTCATCGGATACGAGGGCACGCGCGACCTCCTCGCCGCGTTGCCGCTTCCCGACCTCGAACAGCGGCTCGCCGGCGCAGGACGCTTCGGGCTGGAACTGGAACGGGCATTAGACCGTTTCCACCTGGCCGCCATCGGCGCGGAAGCGACGAGTGGCTCGAGTAAAGCGGCTGAATCCACGATAAGAATGCACACACATGAAGTCCAGGACGACCTCTACCCTGCGCGGCTTTTCCATACTCGACCCCTTCTGCGGCTGTGACTGTTTGGTCGTTCGGCGGACACGGCCTCCGGGTGCTGGCCCGGCAGCGGGTGGCCTTCGATGCGTCACCAGGGAACCGGACCGCAGGCGGCGAAGTAGCCACCCGTCGGGCCGTCCGGCCCGATCACGGCCATCCGCACGATGATCTCGGCGCCCTCCTCGACGCTCTGGGCACCGGTGCGGCCGTTGAGGTCGGTAGCGGTGTGACCGGGATCGACCGAGTTGACTTTCATTGTTGGATACGCGTGGGCGTACTGTGCGGTGACCATGTCCAGCGCGGCCTTGGCGGAGCCGTATGCCAGCGCCGGGACCCAGACGGGCACCACCGACGCGTGGCCCACGGGGTCGGCGGTGACGGCCAGTGAGCCCAGGCCACTGCTGACGTCCACCACGACGGGAGCCGCGTGGATGGCGTGTAGGCGCCTTGCAGAGCCAGGACGGCCTGCAGCAGGGGGATGGTAGGGAGCTCGGCCTCACCCGGCCGGCACGGTTCTGCACCGCCTGCCGTCCGCACGATCGCCGCAGCGGGCTGCGGTCCTCGCCGCCCGGTCAGCGCGGCGCGTCGCCCCTCACCGAACGCGGGCGATCAGTCTGCTGTTTCGAGCCCCGTGCTCCGGCTGCGGCACCGAGTCCACCCGCCCGTTTCGGGTCAGTGTCACGCGTGAGGGCGCGGCCTGAGCGGACCGCCTCACCCTCGACATCCCCGGCGGTGCCCGCCGCCTGCGCCTGTTCCACACGGTCCGGCCACGGCGGGGGAGGGGGAGTGGCCCGCGGTCGTTACCGAAGGTGCGTGAAGATTCACTCAGGGCTATCGGATTTGACGGGCGGCGTTGTAGCATCGAACTCGACCTTGGGAGACCAAGCCCCTTTCGAAGTGGTTATTGGCGTCCTGATTCGGTGACCTCGCCGGAATCGATGCGAAGGCGGGTAGGAATTCGGGAACTCCTCGCGATGATGATGTGAATTCACCCTGCCGTCTCGCGTCCTTCGGGCGCGGCGCAGGGCTGATCGGTGAAGCGGTACTGCCCGTCCGCCGCCGCAGGACCGGGCGACCATCATAAATTAACCTGACCGAAACGCGTTTTGCGATCCGGAAAATGCCCTGTTGGTTCACTGAGAAGTGACTCTCTATGAACCCGACGAGCTTCCCTTGATTTTTTGACTAACTCCTATCAGGATGGCTCATCGTAGGGCGTCGGAGCGGACGAGTTCAGAGTTGATTTCCCGGTCGACACGGTGTGCTGGTGGTCGGCTCGGCCGGGGAAAGGATATCCGTCGTCGGGGAGATTCCCGGCGGCAATTCACCTTCGATGGGAATGCTGAGAATAGGCCCGGAGTCCGGGTCCGAGGTATGGGTCGGGCGAGCGCGTGAGCTGAGCCTCACGCAGACAGCGTTGACCCGGCTGGCGCGGGGGACCGGCTCGGTGCTCCGGTTGGTCGGTGAGCCGGGCATCGGCAAGACCGCACTGCTCACCATCACCGCCCGGGCCGCAGCCGCCCGCGGCTACCAGGTGTTCCACGCCGTCGCCGACGAACTCTCCCAGCAGTCACCACTGAGCGTCCTGCTCGCCTGCCTCGGAGTCCGGCAGCGGCCGGGCGACCCGTCCCGGGCGGAGATCACCCAGACCCTGGTCGGCCAACCGCCGGTCTTCCCCGCCAACGGGCCGGCCCTGGCTGCCGTGGCCGAGATGCTGGTCTCCCTGGTCGACGACCTGTGTACGGCGGGCCCCACCGTCCTGATCGTCGACGACGCGCACTGGATGGACGAGGCGTCGACAGTGGTCTGGCGGCGCCTGGCCGCGAGCACCGAGCATCTGCCCCTACTCCTGGTCGCCGCGCACAGTCAGGACCCGTCCCGTCCGGCCCGTACCCCGGCCAACGCCGGCCGGGGCCACGAACACCTGCTGTGCCTCGTGCCGCTGGACGAAGCGGAGGTCTCGCAGCTGCTGGCCGGGCTGCTCGGAGCGCCGCCCGGCCCGACCCTCAGCCGGTGGTCGGATGCGGCGGTGGGTAACCCGCTCTACCTGCGTGAGTTGGCCGACGTCCTGGTGCGGGAGGACCTGGTCCAGGTCGTGGCGGGACACGCGGACCTGCGTGACGACGACGACCGGATACCTCCGGCCCTCACCGCCGCGTTGACCAGCCGGCTCGGTCTGGTGCCGGACGCCGGGGACGTGTTGCGGACCGCCGCACTACTCGGCACCGAGTTCACCGTCACCGACCTGAGTGTCGTGCTGGGGCGGCCGGTGCGGGTCCTCGCCGACGTGCTGCAGCGGGCCGTCGCGGCCCGGATCCTCGCCGGCACCGGTGAACGAATGACCTTCTGCCATCCGCTGATCCGCCAGGCCCTGTACGACGCCGTCGCGCTGCCGTTGCGCCGGGCGCTGCACCTCGACCTGGCCCAGGAGTTGGCCGCCGCAGCCGCCGAACCGCTCACCGTGGCACACCAACTGGTGGCGGCGGGCGGCGTCGAGAACCGGTGGGTGCCCGACTGGCTCCACAGGTCCGTCCACGCGTTGGCGGACGCCGACCCGGGACTCACGGTCCGGCTGCTGCGCGCACAGCTCGGACAGCTTCCGGCAAAGGACCCGCACCAGGCTTCGCTGAGCGTTGCGCTGGCCCGCTCACTACAGCTGTTGGGCCGGTGGGAGGAGGCCGCCGACCGGGCCCGCGAGGCCCTCGCGTCGTCGACCGGGCTGGACGCGCACGGCGAGCTGCACTGGCTGCTGATCCGTGCGCTCAACAACAGCGGGAAGACCGACGAGGCCGAACTGATCCTGCGGCAGGTGCTCACCCGACAGGCGATACCCGAACCGTGGCGCGGACGTCTTCTGAGCACCCTGGCCCTGATCAGCCGGGCCGGCACCGGCGGGCCGAACGAAGCCGAGGCTCTGGCCGGTGAGGCCCTCGACGCCGGTCGCCGATCGGGCGACGACTGCGCCATCGCGGGCGCCAGCGTCGTGCTGTCCCTCACCCGCTCCGACCGGCGTGACCACCTGGCCGCACTGCGGTACGCCGAACAGGCGCTCGCCGCCCTCGTCGGTCACCCCGACCACCCGGAACTGGAGATGTTCGCCCTGCACTGCCGCGTGGTGAGCCTGCAGAACATGGCCCGGTGGAGGGAGGCCGAACGGGTGCTGCGGCTGTCCCGGGAGATCCGTCGCCGGGCACACGACGTCGCCGCCGGGTCCATCGGCGTCACCGAGGCGATGCTGCACTACTGGGTCGGCCGCTGGGACGAGGCGTTGACGGCACTGGTCCCGGTGGCTGACGACCCCTGCGGGCCGTTCTATCCGGGTCTGCACCGGGGTGGGCCTGCGCTACTGCGGCGGGGCGTCACCGCGCTGATCGCCGTCCGGCGCGACGACCGCGCGCTCGCCGAGGCGCACCTGCGCTCTGACCCGGACGCGCCGGCCGACCGCAGCATCGACGAGGACAGCGAGGGCTTCCTCCTCGCCGCCCGGGCCGTGCACGCCGAACAGCGGGGCGAACCGGAACGGGGCGCCGCCCTGCTCGCCACGATGCTGCAGCACCGACCCGACTCCGGGACGGGGCCCCACCATCCGTGGTTCGCGGACCTGATCCGGATGGCGTCGGCCGGCACGGATTCCTCGACCGTGACGGCTGCCCTCGAACGGACGCGGGTCTGGACCGAGGCCGAGAAGACGCCGGGGCGGGCCGCGACCATGCGGCAGCGCTGCGTGGGCCTCGCCACCGAGGACCCCGAGCCGCTGCGCACAGCCGTGCAGCACTACCGGTCGGCCGGCCCCGGGACCGAGTTGGCGGCGACACTTGAGGACCTCGCGGTGGTGCTGGCCGGCCACGGCGCGACCGCCGAGTGCCGGGCGGCCGCCACCGAGGCGGTCGGCCTGTATACCCGGATGGGCGCGACCTGGGACGTCCGGCGCACCGAGGCGCGGCTGCGGGGCAGGGGCGTACGCCGAGGGGTCAGCGGCCCCCGCGCGGCCCGGCCGGTGTCGGGCTGGGCGGCGCTCACCGCCACAGAACGGCGCGTCGCCGTCCTCGTCGCCGAGGGCCGTTCGACGCCCGAGATCGCTGCCGCGATGCTCCTGACCCGCCGGACGGTCCAGACGCACATCTCCCGCGCCCTGCACAAGCTCGGGCTGCGCAGCCGTAACCAGATCGCCCGGGAGGTGCTACGCAACGCGGGTTCCCGATGACGGATGACTCGGCGACACCGGGTCGGTTTTGTGGGTCAACTGACGCATGTCTCGTTCGTCATCCCGGGGGAGGCTATCCGCATGACCGTGTCCCCCCAGCCGGACGACACCACAACCCCCCGCACCACCGTTGTGATCGCACTCGAAGGCGGCCCGGCGAGCCTTCCGCCCGAGCTTCGCAGTCAACGGATCTCGCCGGACGCACCGAAGGTGAAGGTCCCGCACCACGGTGGCTACGAGCACTTCGAACGCCCCGACGACGGCGACGGTGAGCCGCTCGTCTTCCGCTGGGCGTACCGGTCGCGGATCGCGGAATAGCCGGCCGGGAACCTGCCCCGGCCGGGCGGTCCGGGCCGGGGTGACCGCAGGGTCCATCCGGACCCGCAGGCCGCACGTCGTCGATTGTCCCTGCGCCGGCACGGCGCGCCAGA
This sequence comes from Micromonospora sp. NBC_00421, assembly GCF_036017915.1. NCBI lineage: Bacteria > Bacillati > Actinomycetota > Actinomycetes > Micromonosporales > Micromonosporaceae > Micromonospora > Micromonospora sp. NBC_00421. Next base: position 3,248,761 of record NZ_CP107929.1, on the reverse strand, counting down.
GCCCGTTCACCGGGACGGAAACGAGGGTGACGCACATGGTGGATTCTGTCTTCGTCATGCCCGGCACAGTGGCTGCTCCCCGTACGGGCATCCTGCGTGACCTGCACAGCCGCTACGAGACGGTACGTGAGGCACTGACCCGCATCGACAAGGCGGCCCGGGAGTTGGGGTTGCCCGACATCAGCACCCGTCTGATCGAGGATGTGGCAGGTGGGCGCCCCTACAGCCCCGAGGTGCAGTACCTGGAGATCTTCGCGGTCAGCCTCTCCACGTACCACCTGCTCGTCGCCGAGGGCGTCGAACCGGTGGCGATCGTCGGACAGAGCATCGGGGAACTCTGGGCCCTGGCCGCCGCCGGGCACGTGTCGGTGGGCGACGCCGCGCGCCTGGCGGTGGCCCGGTCCCGGGCACTGACCCGGCAGGCGTGGCCGGGCACGATGCTCGCCGTCGGGGTGGACGGCCGCCGCGCGGGGTCACTCGCCGGGCTGATCGGCCACCCGCACCTGGTGCTGGCCTGCGAGAACACACCCCGGCAGAGTGTCCTGAGCGGTCCGCGACGGCAGATCGACGAGGCGGAGCGGGTGGCCGAGGCACTCGGCTGGTCGAGTGTCCGCCTCGACGTTCCGCACCCCACCCACACCCCGGCGGTCGCGCAGGCCGCCCGGGACCTGCTGGCCACCGCCCCCCGGGTGTCCTACGGCGGCGGACGGTGGCGGGTGTCCTCACCGTGGCTGGGCCGGGACATCGGCGACGAGGACCCGGTCGAGCTGGTGGCCGGCGCGCTCACCGCCCAGGTCCGGATGCTGCACACGGTGCGTGCCCTGCACGCCGCCGGCGCGGACACGTTCATCGAATGCGGGGAGTGGCCGGTCGTCACCCGGTTCGTCGAGGCGTCGGTCCCGGGCATCCAGTCGGTCGTTCCGCTGAGCGAACACGACCCGGTCGCGGCGGTCCGGGCGCTGGTCGCCGGCCGCACCGAAACGGTGTCACCGCAGGTACGGACGCCGGCGTCGCCACCTGTCCCGGTTCGACCGGCTCCCACCCTCGTGCTGCCGCCACCCGTGGCGACCACACCCGCCCCGGCGGTCCCGGCGGTCCCGACCGTCCCGGCGGCTGCGGTCCCGGCTGCCCCAAGCGCCCCGGAGGTCCTGCCCGCCCCAATCGCCCCGACGCCGCCTGTCCTGTCCGTCCTGGCGCCGCCGACCCCGCAGGCACCGGTGACGCCGGCCTCCCCGGCCACCGTGGACCACTTGTCGTCCGCGTCGGACGCCGACGGGCAGTACGCGGTGGTGCTGACCGAGATCCGGGCCCTGTACGGCGACTACCTGGGCTATCCGCCGGAGCTGCTCGGCGACGACGACGGCCTGGAATCCGACCTGGGCGTGGAGTCACTCAAGCAGGTCGCCCTCCTCGGCCGGGTCGCCGACCGGTACGGCCTGCCGGACCTGCGGGCCAACACCTCCCTGCTGACCGTCGGCACCCTGGGGCGGATCGCGCAAGCCGTCGTCCAGGCCCGGGGGGAGGCGACCGCCCGATGACCGACACGCCAAGCCTGCACGGTCGGATCGCGTTGGTGACCGGCGCGGCCAAGAGCCTCGGCGCGGACATCGTCCGTCGACTGGCCACCTGCGGCGCACACGTCGTCGTCAACTACTTCCACTCCGTCGAGCAGGCCGAACTGCTGCGCACCGAGCTGGCGGAGGCCGGCCTCAGCGCGGAGTTCATCCGGGCCTCGGTGGCCAAACGCACCGAGATCGACCGGATGTTCGGCCTGGTCCGGCAGCGGCACGGCGGCCTCGACTTCCTCGTCAACAACGCGGCCGGCGGCGCGTTCCTGCCCCTGTTCGACGTCGACGACACGTACTGGCAGCGGGCCTGGTCCACCAACGTCATGGGGGCGTACCACTGCTCCCGCCGGGCGGCCGAGCTGATGGTGGGCCGCCCGGGAGCAGCCATCCTCTGTCTGTCCAGCGTCGGCGCCCACCAGCCGGTCCCCGGGTACGGCCCCGGCGGCGTCACCAAGGCCGCCCTGGAGTCCCTGGTCCGGTACCTGGCGCTGGAACTGGCCGACCAGGACATCCGGGTCAACACCGTGCTGCTGGGCTCCGTGGCCAGCGAAATCGTCGTCAACCTCGACGACCCGGCCGCCGCGCTCGGAGACTCGCCGCGCACCAGCGACCTGATGCGCCGCACCATCTCCACCCCCGAAGCGGCCCGGCTGCTCGTCCACCTCCTGCACCCGGACACCGGATTCATCACCGGGCAGACCCTCGTCGCCGACGGCGGCATCAGCATCGGCGGAATGCAGAGTCTGCGACTGCACAGCAAACTCGCCGCGCAGGTCGGTGTGCCCACCCGAACCCCACCGGTCCGCCCCACCGCAGCAGCCAGGGCACCCGAGGCGCACCCCTCGACCACCGAGGTCGTCGTCGTACCCGAACCGGCCCCCGCCGCCGCGACACCACGCCCGGTGCGCGACCCGCAGCCGCGCCGACCGGAGACCGGCCCCGCCGAGCAGGACCCGGATGCCATCGCGGTGGTCGGCCTCGGGGTGGTCCTGCCCGGCGCCAACAACCCCGCCGAACTCTACGACCGGCTCCGGGAGGGCGTCCTGCTGGCCAGCGAGCCGTCCGCGTTCGACCTGCGGCACTTCTGGTCGGCCAGCGCGGCGGAGACCGACAGCTTCTACATCCGGGAAGCCGGCTACGTGCAGGGGTTCGTCCCCGACCCCGCCTCGATCACCGAACCCGACGGGTTCCTGGGACACCCCGGCTGGCCACGCACCACCCGGTGGCTGCGGCACTGCACCGTCCAGGCCCTGGCCGGAGTGCGCCGCCGGCCCGGCGACCGGTGGCTGGCGGCGACCACCGGCATCCACGACCAGACCGGGCTCGGCACCCAGGGCGTCGTCCTCGGCGACGAGTACCAACGCCTGATCCGCGACGCCATCCAGAGCAGCGGCGGCGACGACTGGCTGGCCGAACTCGCCGACCACGCCATCAGCGCCCACTACGGCGGCGACGGCGGCAACCCGCTGGCCTACCTGCCCGCCTCGGTCTCCCGCAACGCGCTACGCGGGCTGATCCCGGGCGACGCCCAACACCTGACCCTCGACGCGGCCTGCGCCACCGGCCTGTTCTGTCTCGACGCCGCCGTCAAGGCCCTCCGCGAGGGAAGCTGCGACGTGGCACTGGTCGGCGGCACGTCGGTGATCGAACCGATCGGCTTCACGCTGTTCTGCCGGGCCCAGGGAATCACCGTCAGCGGCCGGATCCGCCCCTTCGACCAGGCGGCCGACGGGACACTGATCGGTGAGGGCGCCGTCATGCTCGCGCTGAAACCGTACGCCCGCGCGGTGGCCGACGGGGACCACATCCACGGCGTCGTCCTCGGCACCGGACTGGCCGCCGACGGCCGCGGCAAGGGCATCCACGCCCCGGCCACCCGGGGACAGGAACTGGCGATCGGCCGGGCCTGGGCCGACGCCGGCGTCGACGCCTCCGACGTGGACTGGGTGGTGGCCCACGGCACCGGCACCCCCGTCGGTGACGAGGTGGAACTACGTTCCCTGTTGTCACGACTGGGCGAGCGGGACCGGCCGTGCCTGCTGACGTCGAACAAACAGGTCTTCGGCCACACCGGTGTCCTGGCCGGGCTGGTGTCGGTGGCGCACGCACTGGTCGCCCTCGCCCACCGCACGATTCCCGGCCACACCGTGGTCACCGATCCCCACCCGCTGCTGGGCGACGGCACCCGACTGACGGTGCCGGTCACCGATGCGCCCTGGCCGGTCGACGAGGCCCGCCCCCGGATGGTCGGGGTGTCCTCGTTCGGCCTCGGGGGAGCCGACGCCCACGTGGTGCTCGCCGACCGGGTGCCGTCGACCCGACCCGCGCCCCGACCGTCGGTGCCCGACCGCACCCCGGACACCGAGGACCTGGTCGTGGTGGGCTGGAGCACCCACCTGCCCGGCCTGGACCGCGACCGGGTGCCCGGCTGGCTCGTCGGCGACGGCCCGGCCCCGCAGCTCAGCTTCGGCAGCCCGTACCCGCTGCCGTCCCCCCTCGACGTGCGGATCCCGCCCCGGACGATGCGGCACATGGACCCCGCCCACCTGATGATGCTCCAAGCCCTCGGGCCGCTCCTGGCCGACCTGGGTGAGCCGGGAACCGCACTGCGACCCACCACCGCGATCCTGGTGGGGGCGAGCCTGCCGACCACGCACAACGCCCGCGCCGCCCTACGGGTGCACGCGCAGGAGTGCGCCTCGACGTTCGACCTGCTACCCGACCCCGGGCAGGCCCAGACACTGCGGGAATACCTCGCCAAGGCGCTCGCCGACGCCGGCGACGTCATACCCGACGAGCTCAACGAGGACGACTTCACCGGTGCCGTCTCCTGCATCCTGTCCGGCCGGGCCGCCAACTACTACGACTTGCGGGGCTTCGGCACCAGCGTCTACGCCCACCGCGACTCCACCCACAGCGCCCTCGATCTGGCCCTGCGCCAACTCCGCCACCGGGCCTGCGACCTGGCCCTCGTCGGCGCGGTGAGCCTCCGACCGATCAGCGGATGGGACCGGCACCTGGACACCCTCGTACCGGCGGGTCGATCGGTCGCCGAGGGCGCCGCCGTCGTCGCCGTCGCCCGCCGCTCCACCGCCCGGGAGTACGGCCTGCCCATCCTGGGTACGCTCGCCACCGCACCCGAGGGCACCGCCGACGACCCGGCACACACCCTGCCGGCACCGGCCGGCACCGACCGCACCTACCTGGCCCTGGACGCCCTGCTGGCGGTGCTCCGGGCCGTCGTCACCGGCACCGACACCGTCGTGTCACCGGCCGCCCCCGGATCACCGTCGATCCGGTTCACCGGGCCGACCGGCTCCGGCCCCGACCCGGGCGGGGCCGTCCCGGAACCGGCCGAACAGCCGATCGGCCGCCGGCAGACCCTCCAGCTGCGTCCGCTGACCCCACCGGACCCGGACGGGCCGGCGATCCCGGCCGGGAGCATCGTGCTCACCGACGCCGCGGACCTCGCCGCTGCGGTCACCGGACCGGACATCGCCGTCTGGTCACCGCGGCCGGGAGTCGACGCCGCCACCCACGTACCGCCCGACGCCGCCGCCGACGCGCTGGCCGACCTGCCGTTCGTTCCACGCCACATCCGGATCCTCACCCGGCTGGAAACCCCCGACGGCGGTGCCGACGACATCGAGGCCGCCCGGTTGGAGGACCTCCAGGACCTGGCGTTCACCACCATCCAGGCCGCGCTGCCCGCGCTGCGGGCCGGCGGGTCGCTCGCCGCGCTGCTGCTCGCCGCCCTACCGCAGGGAACGACCCACCCGCTCGCCGGCCTGTTCAGCGGACTCGTCCGCTCGGTACGGGCCGAGGTCCCGCAGTGCAGCGGGAACACCCTGATCACCGACGCGTCGCAAGCCCCGACCGCGCTGGCACAGCTGGCCCGGGCGGCGACCGCCCGGGTGCCCACGCACACCCTGGCCTGCCACGGACAGACCTGGTCCGAGCTGGCCGTCGCCGACGACGAAGCCCGACCGCACCGCACGGCAGAACCCACCCTGCCACCGGGCGCGATCGTGGTCGCCTTCGGTGGCGCCCGCGGCATCACCCCCGAACTCCTCGATGCCGTGGCCCGCACCACCGACCGCCCCCACCTGTACCTCGTCGGCCGTACCCTGCTACCCGAGACCGACGACGAACTGCCACCCCAGGCCGAGTTCATCGCCGCCGGACGCCGGGAACACCCCGACGCGTCGGTGCGGGAACTCAAGACCGCCTACGAACGTGCCCAGGCCCGCCTGGAGGTACGCCGGACCGTGCACCGGCTCGCCGAACTGTGCGGGCCGGACCGGGTCCACCACCGGGTGTGCGACGTTCTGGACGCGGACCGCACCAGGGCGGTCCTCGACGAGGTCATGGACCGGCACGGGCGCATCGACCTGCTCATCAACACCGTCCTCGACCTGCGCTCCCGGGCACTGCACGCGAAGACCCTGGTCGACTTCCGGGCGGTACGGGCCACCAAAGCCACCGGCTACCGCAACCTCAAACGCGCCCTGGCCGGCCGGCCGCCCCGGACCTGGTGCAACTTCAGCACCCTGGCCACCCTCGCCCCCGCCCCCGGAGACGTCGACTACTGCGCCGTCAACGAATACCTGGCGTACGCGAGCGCCTGGGCCGACCGGCACGCACCCGAGGGACACCGCGAACTCGCCATCCTCTGGAGCGGCTGGCGGGAAGTCGGCGTCGCCAGCAGCGCCGCCATGCAGGAAACCCTGCGCCGCAACCGGATGGACGCCTACATCAGCAGCAGGCAGGGTGCCGCCCAGTTCCTCGACGCGGTGACCCGGCCCGGCAGCGGGGCGGCGGTCTTCTACATCCGGGAGGAGGAACGCGTACTGCTGGGGCAGCGGGGAATCAGCACCGACACCACCAGCGGCCGGCTGCCACTGCCCGTACCCGACGCACCACCACCCACCCCACCGGATCCGTCCCTGGCCACGCCGCTGCTCGACGGCGTGCTGCTGCGCGGCCGCCGCTGGGCGGTGTTCACCAAGACCTGGGAACCACACACCCTCGCGGAGCAGGACGGCCGGTGGATGCGCCACCACCGGGTCAACGGGGAGTATGTCCTCCCCGGCACCTTCGCCCTCGAGGCCGCCGCCGGCGCAGCCGGACACCTCTGCCCCGACCTCGTCGTCACCGGATTCCGTGACCTGGTCTGCCGGACGTCGGTGACGGTCAGGTCCGCCGGACCACCCCGCACCATCACGGTGCAGGCCCGACTCACCGACCGGTCCCCGGACCGGGCCGTGGTGACGGTCCGGATCACCACCAACCGGGTCGGCCGCAACGGCAAGGTCCTGCGCTTCGACGACCTGCTCTGCGAGACGACAGTCGTGCTGGCCGACCGGCACCCCGCACTGCCCGCGCCGACCGACCAGGTGGCGCACCGACCCGAACCGGACTTCACCATGCCGGTCTACTCCGCCGACCTGCCGATCACCCTCAGCGGCCCGTTCGCCGGCACCAGCGGGTACGCCCGGGGACCGGACGGCACGAGCGCCACGTTCCGCCTGGACCACGAGGCGTGGAGCCCGGCCCTGGCCGGGATGACCGTACCGGCGATTCTGCTGGACGCGATGGTGCACCTGCTGCTCCTGCCGCCACACGGCGACCGGCCACCCCTGGTCGGCCCGATGGCCGGCATCGAGGCGGTGGACCTCGGTGGACCGGGCAACGACTGCCAGCTCAGCGCCGCGCATCCGACGATCCGGCTGCACTGCCGGTTCGCCGACGGCGCGTTGACCGCGTCGACCACGGACGGCCACGTCCTGGCCCGGATCACCGGGGTCAGCGCGCACGCCACCGACCACAGCGGGAGGTTGATCCGGCCGCACGCCGACATCCCCCAGCCGGCCCTTCCCTGACAGCCGAGGAGACAGCGGTGTTGTGGCACGACATCACGATCGCCGGAACCGGTTCCTGGATACCCCCGATCCGACCTGAGCAGGACCCGTGGGGCGGCACCCAGGCCGGTCCGTCGTCCATGGCGGCGGCCAACGGGTTCACCTCGGCGGCGGTCTCGACCGGGGAGACCGCGACCCAGATGGCGGCCCGGGCCGCCCTGCTGGCACTGCGCCACGCCGAGGTCCCCAGCGCCGACGTGAGCCTGTTGGCCCACGCCACCTTCCAGGACGAGGACCACTACACGCCCGCGCCGTACCTGCTGCGGGTCCTCGGAGCCACCCGTACCACCGGCATCGAGATCGGCGCGGCCAGTGACGGCGGCGCGGCCGCCCTGGTCACCGCAGCCGAACACCTCACCGCCCAACCCACCGCCCCGGCGGCCCTGGTCACCGCCGGAGCCCGCTTCCCCCACCAGCGGTGGGGCCACGTCCGCGACATCGGCTACGTCGCCGGTGACGCCGGCGCCGCCGCGGTGCTCACCCGGGGCACCGGTTTCGCCCGGCTGCTGGCCACCGCCCAAGCCACCGAACCGGAGCTGGAGGTGCTGACCCGCGCCGGTGAGCAGGGCACCGCCGCCGGCGACGGCCGACGGTTCCTCGCCGAACAGACCGGACTCCTGCCGCACATCGGGACACTTCAACGCCGCACCCGGCACTGTGTCGACACCGTCCTCGGCGAGACCGGCCTGGCAGCGGCGGACATCTCGCACGTGGTGGCCATCGCGATCGGGTCAGCCGTGCTCGACCTGGTGCTCTCCGGACCCCCGCTGCACCGCCGCGCCACCGACAGCAGTTGGACCTTCGGCCGCCACCTCGGCCACGCCGGCCCCTGCGACGTGCTGCTCGCCCTGGACCGGATGTTCCGCACCGGCGCACTGCGGGTCGGGGACCACGTCCTCGTCGTGAGCTTCGGCCTCGGCTTCCGCTGGACCACCGCCCTGCTCGAGATCACCCGCCCACCGCCCGGTGCGACGACGCCAGACCGGAGAACGAGGTAACCCATGACCGAGACGACTACGACGACCACCGCGTCGATTCCCCTGGCACCAGGCGCACTGCCGCTCCTCGGACACGCGTTGCCCCTGTTGCGGGATCCGCTGGCCTTCATCCGCTCCCTGGCCGGCTACCCCAGGATGGTGCGGGTCCGGTTGGGCCCGACCTCCGCAGTGCTGATCTGCGACCCGACCCTGACCCGGCACATCTTCGTCAACGACCGGACCTTCGACAAGGGCGGCCCGATCTACGACCGGATCCGGGAGGTCATCGGCGACGGGCTGTCCACCTGCCCGTACCCGCTGCACCGGCGACAACGACGACTGTGCCAACCGTCGTTCCACCCACAGCGCCTACACGGGTACGCGGCGGTGTTCGGCCGGGCCTCCCATGCCACCGCCGGCTCCTGGCACGACGGTCAGGTGCTCGACGTCACCCGGGAGATGATGACGCTGACCACCCAGGCCACCATGGAGACGATGTTCAGCGGGTCCCTCCCCGCGGACACCCTCCGCCGGGCCCTGGCCGACACCAACACCGTGGTGAGCGCCTTCTTCCGCCGGATGATGACCCCGGCCCTGATGCGCCGGCTACCTACCCCCGCCAAGCGACGCTACGACCAGGCCCGGGCCCGGCTCTTCGCCACCATCACCGAGATCGTCGCCGCCCGCCGGGCCGACCCCACCGACCACGCCGACCTGCTCTCCGCACTGGTCGCGGCCGTCGACGTGGAAAGCCGTGACCACGAGCAGCGGCTCAGCGACGCCGAACTGGCCGACCAGGCCCTCACCTTCTTCCTCGGCGGCATGGAGACCACCGCCATCACCCTGGCCTGGGCACTGCACCTGGTGGCCACCCATCCGGAAATCCAACACGCACTGCAGGCCGAAACCGACACTGTCCTGGCAGGCGCGCTCCCCGGCCCCGAACACCTGCCCCGACTCGACCTGGCGACCCGGGTGGTCACCGAAACCCTCCGGCTCTACCCGCCGGCCTGGATGATGACCCGCACCGTCGCCCAGGAGGCCGAACTCGACGGGGTACGGCTACGACGCGGCGACACCCTCGTGCTCAGCCCGTACCTGATCCACCGGCGCCCCGACCTGTACGCCGACCCGGACCGCTTCGACCCGGACCGCTGGCGCGGCACCTCACCCGACCGGACGGGCTACGTCCCGTTCGGCGCCGGCGCACGCAAGTGCATCGGGGACCAGTTCGCGCTCACCGAGGCGATCCTGGCCCTGACCGCGGTGGCGGCCCGCTGGGAGTTGTCCCCTGTCGGCGAGGAACCCTTCCGACCCAAGGTGGAAACCAGCCTCAGCTCCCGCGGGCTGCGCCTGCGGCTGCGGTGTCGGACGGAGACCTCCGGGACCGACGCGCCGCCGGTCGCCACGTCGCAGCCACTACCCGTTCCGTCGACCCCCGGACCGGGCCCTGACGCCTGCCCGGTCGCCCACTAGGAGAACAACCATGAGGTCGCTGGTCAAACAGCTGCTCCGTAACCGTGAGATCCGCCGGCACACCGCCGCACCGGCCGACCGGCTCCACCCGCCCACGCGTCCCGACCCGAACGGGTGGTTCTGCGTGGCCTTCTCCGACGAGGTCCGCCCCGGGGCCATCACCACCCGCCCGTTCATGGGTGGCGAGGTGGTCGTCTACCGGACTCCCCGCGGGTTGCTGCGTGCGGTCCGCCCACGCTGCCCCCACCTCGGGGCGCACCTGGGCGTCGGTGGAACACTCGAAGGTGAGGAGATCGTCTGTCCCTTCCACCGGTTCGCCTTCGACCCCTCCGGGGCCTGCGTACGGACCGGGTACGACCTGCCGCCGCCCAAGGCGACCCTGACCCAGTTCCCGGTCTGCGAGGCCAACGGGTCGATCTACGTGTGGCGGCACGCGCTCGGCCTCGCACCGCAGTGGCAGGTGCCGATCTTCGGCATGGACGAGCGGCAACCCTTCAGCCACAACACCTTCGACATCGCCGGTCACCCGCAGGACGTCATCGAGAACGCCTTCGACTGGGGGCACCTCCCGGCCCTGCACGGGCTGCGGGACCTGGTCATCGAGGGGGCACCGGTGATGGGGGAGCCGATCAGCACGGTCACCGCGACCGCCCGGGGCACCGTCATGCGCCAGAGCCGCCAGTCCTACACCCTCACCGTGATCGGACTGGCCACCATCGCGGCCCGCACCCGGTTGCCCAACGGCGCGGGCGACCTCCACGTCATGCTGCACGCGACCCCGACCACCGCCGGTCGGATCCAACTGCGGTTCGGTACCAAGTTGGAGCTGGCCGGTCTGCCGTTCCTGCCCGAGCGGGCCGCCCGCGCGACGGCGATGCCCGTCGCCCGGCTGCTCGGCGCGATCGCCCAACGGGTGGCCTCGGTCGACACCGGCGCGGACCTGCTGATGTGGCACCACCAGGAGCACGTCGAACAGCCGAAGCTCGCCCGGGGAGACGGCCCGATCGGGCGGTACCGGCAGTGGGCGCGGCAGTTCTACACCGACCCCACCCCGTCCGGCGATCCCACCGACGCCGCCGCCACCGGGACGTCCATCACCAACGGTTCGCCGGCCGCCAACGGTGTGCCGGCTGTCAACGGATCGTCAGTTGTCAACGGTTGGCCGGTCGCCAACGGATCGTCCGTCGACGAACGGAAGGCCGGCCGTTCCGGGGTGTGACCGTGGCCACCGTGGCCTGTGAACCGTGTCGGTGCCGTCTCGGCAACGAAGGGAGACCCTCATGGCGGGGCAGAACACCACGCCGGGTGCCGCGCAACGACTGGCGGTGCTGGGCGCGGGAGTGATGGGGACGGGCATCGCCGCACTGGCGATCGGGCACGGGATCGCCGTGTCCATGATCGACGTCGACCGCCGTCGCCTGGCCGAGGCCACCGACCGGGTCGACCGGCAGGTCCGGACGGCCCGGCTGATGGGTGCCCTACCGGAGGGCACCCGACCCGGCCTGCTCGACGTCGGAGTGTCCCTCGCGGACGTCTCGACAGGGCGGACCGGCACCCTCACCGCGGTGGTCGAGGCGGTCACCGAGGACCCCAACGCCAAGGCGAAGGTGCTGGCGGACGTCTCCGCCCTGGTGGCACCAGGCACCCCGGTGGTGTCCAACACCTCCTCGATCCCCATCGGCGAACTGGCCCGGTCGGTGGCACGACCGGAAGACCTGATCGGCAGCCACTTCATGAACCCGCCCTACCTGATCCGGACCGTCGAGGTGATCCGCGGCCCACGTACCGGTCCGCACACCCTGGACGCGGTACGCGGGCTGCTCACCACCCTGGGCCGGGAATCGGTGGTGGTCGAGGACGCGCCGGGCTTCGTCACCAGCCGGATCCTGCACCCGATGATCAACAGTGCGGTTCGGGTGGTGGCCGCCGGCACGGCAAGCGTCGAGTCCGTCGACAAACTCCTGCAGGGATGTCTGGGACATCCGACCGGTCCGCTGCGCACCGCCGACCTGATCGGCCTGGACAACCTGGTCGACTCCCTGTGGGTGCTGCACGAACGCACCGGCGACGAGAACTGCCGCCCCTGTGAGCTGCTGCTGACCAAGGTCCGGGCCGGCCACCTCGGCCGCAAGAGCGGACGGGGTTTCTACCACTACGAGGGAGACCTGTGATGACTGTGCCATCCGACCAGGAGGTGTCGGACACTGGTGACCGGGTCGACACCGCCGCGCCGGAACTGGTGCGCTTCCTGACGGCGCTTACCGGGCGGACCTGGCCGCCGGACACGGACCTCTTCGCCACCGGTGGGCTGTCGTCCCTGTTCGCGATGGAGCTGGTGGTGCACCTGGAGCAGACGTACGGGGTCTCCGTGCGCGGCACCGACCTGCGGTTGGACAACTTCCGCACGGTGCGCCGGATGGTGGCCCTGGTCGACCGGCTCCGCAACAGCGAACCCGGCGACCACGGTGCCTGAGACCGTCGCCGCCACCGCGCCCACCGTCACGCCCGCCCAGGCCGCCACGCTCGCCGCCCGCCTGGTCGGCGACCGGGCGGGCGACTGGGACCGGGCGGGCCGGCTACCCGTGGACGTGGTGCGCGCACTCAACACCGCAGGCCTGCTCGCCCCCCAGATCCCGACCGGGTACGGCGGAGCGGGATGGAGCAGCCTGGACAGCGGCGAGTTCACCGCCCAGGTGGGCAGCCTGTGCAGCTCCCTGCGCAGCGTCATGACCTCCCAGGCAATGGCGGCCTGGACCATCGAACGGTTGGCCGACCGGGCCCAGGCCAGGTCGCTGCTGCCCCGCCTGGCCGCCACGGACACGGCCGCCGTGGCCTTCAGCGAACCGCAGGCGGGCAGTGATCTGTCGGCGATGACCACCACCGTCACCATGACCGGCGACACCCTGCGCCTCGACGGCCACAAGGTGTGGGTGACCGCCGCCGACCACGCCGACCTGCTCCTGGTCTTCGCCCGACTCGGCGACCAGGGAGCCGTGGTGGTGGTGCCCCGGGCCACCCCGGGGGTACGGGTGCACCGGCGGGCGGATCCCCTGGGATGCCGGGCGGCCGGACACGCCGACGTGTGGTTCGACGCGGTACGGCTGCCCACCAGCAGCCTGCTCGGTGCCGGCGGGCAGTCATTGTCCCTGCTGGTGACCACGGCGTTGAGCTACGGCCGGATGTCGGTCGCCTGGGGTTGCGTGGGGATCCTGCGGGCCTGTCTGACGGCGGCCGTCGCACACGCCGGTTCCCGCCACCAGTTCGGCCGCCCGCTGGCCCAACACCAGCTCGTCGCCCGGCACCTGGCCGACCTGTGGGCCGCCGAGCAGGTGGCCACCCGGGTCTGTGAGCACGCCAGCCGCTGCTGGGACACCGGCTCACCCGAAGTGGTCACCGCCACCGTCCTGGCCAAGTACGTCAGCGCCGGGCACGCCACCCGGGCCGCCGCCGACGCGGTCCAGATCCTGGCGTCGGCCGGTGCGGTCGACGGGCACCCCGTCGCCCGGGCGTACCGCGACGCCAAGCTCATGGAGATCATCGAAGGCAGCACCGAGATGTGTCAGCTGATGCTGGCCGACCACGCGGTGAACCGCCGGTGACCCCACCGCCGCGCCGATCGCCCGCCCACTCATCCCATGCTGCCGACGAACGGCAGTCCACGAAGGAGTCGACGTGACCGACGAGGTCCCGACGGTCCCACCCGTGACCGTGAAGTGCCTGGTCTGGGATCTGGACGACACCCTCTGGCAGGGTGTCCTGCTGGAGGACGAACAGGTCGTGCTCCCCGACCCGATCCGGGCGGTGATCACCGGGCTGGACGCCCGGGGCATCCTCCAGTCGGTCTGCAGCCGCAACGACCACGAGCCGGCCTGGGCCCGGCTGTGCGCGCTCGGCGTCGCCGAGTACTTCGTGGCACCGCAGATCGGGTGGGGACGCAAGTCCGACGCGGTCCAGCGGATCGCCGACCGGCTGGGCTTCGCGCTCGGCACCGTCGCCTTCATCGACGACCAACCGGTCGAACGGGCCGAGGTCGCCTTCCACCTCCCGCAGGTACGCTGCTACGACGCCAGCGCGGCCACAGCCCTGTTGGACCGGCCGGAGTTCACTCCGACGTCGGTGACCGTGGACGCCCGGCGACGCCGGCAGATGTACCAGGCCGGTCAGCGGCGGGCCGACGAGCAGGCCCGGTTCACCGGCCCGGCGGAGGACTTCCTGCGTTCGCTGGAACTGGTGATGCGCATCCGGCGGGCCGACGCCGCAGACCTGTCGCGGGTCGAGGAGTTGACCCTGCGGACCAGCCAGATGAACGCGACCGGAGTGCACTACCCGGATCAGGCGTTGCGGGCCCTGCTGGCCGACCCCCGGTACGAGGTCCTGGTCACGACGTTGACCGACCGGTTCGGGCCGCACGGCGCGGTCGGTGTGCTGGTCCTGGAGAAACACCCCGGGGTGTGGCACCTGCTGCTGCTCGCCACCTCGTGCCGGGTGGTGTCCTTCGGCACCGGCACCGTCCTGCTGACCTGGCTGGTGGACCAGGCCGCTCGAGCTCGCGTGCACCTGATCGCCGACTTCCGGCCCAACGACCGGAACCGGATGATGGAGATCGCCTACCGGTTCGCCGGCTTCGACGAGGAGCCCTGCGCATGCCGGGACCGCATCGCCGTCGACAGCGACCGGGCCGTCCAGCGACTGCACCTGGCGGCACGCCGGCAACCGGCACCGTCGACGTTCCACCTGACCGCCCCCGACCTGGCCGGCCCGGCGACCGTCGGCGCGGGTTGACCGCCCGCACCCGGCCTCCACCGGCCGGACCGCGGTGTGGAGATCAGCCGGCCCGCCGCCGGGCCAACGTGATGCCGTCGGCCATTGGAAGCAGACACACATCCACCCGTTGGTCGTCGCGGATCATGGCGTTGACCCGCCGCACCCCGGCGGTGTCCGGATCACCGGCGGTCGGGTCGACCACCCGGCCGAAGAACAGCGTGTTGTCCACCACCACCAGACCGCCGGGGCGTACGAGTTGCACCGCGAATTCGTAGTACTGCGGATAGTTTGCTTTGTCGGCGTCGATGAAAACGAGATCGAAACTGCTGTCGGTGCCTTCGTCGAGCATTTTGTCAAGGGTCTCGACGGCCGCACCGATGCGTACCTCGATGCGGTCGGCGACCCCCGCGCGGTGCCAGTACTCGGCACCGATCTCCGGCCACCGCGCGCTGATGTCACAGGTCACCAGCCGGCCGTGCGGTGGCAGCGCCCGGGCCATGCACAGGGTGCTGTAGCCGGTGAAGGTGCCCACCTCCAGCACCCTCGTGGCCCCGACCAGGGACACCAGCAGCGCAAGGAGTTGTCCCTCCTCGGCCATCACCTGCAGGGACTGCCCGCCGGGAAGCTCGCCGGTGTGCGTGCGTAGCGCCCGAAGGACGTCGTCCTCTCTGAGCGAGAATTCCCGGACATAGGCCAGAAGCTCCGGGCCGACCCCGATCTGATTAGCCATGCCAGCAATTCTAGAGAGCGTTCGCCACCGTACTCAAGGTGTGGCACAAGCCATTTTTGCGGCTACGAGAATGCGGCGGGAAGCGGTGGTGCCGTCGCCGAGGGCGGGGCCGGTGGTGAATTTGCAGGTGCCAGCCAGCTCCGGCTGGAGCTGACCACGGTGTCTCTGATCGAGATCAGTTCCAGCAACGTAGCTGTCGGCCATGACGCGGTCATCCGACGTGTCGCCACGATGGGAAGGTCCGCCAGCGGTACTGAGGTTGGCATGAACGCCACGGTGTCGTCTTTCCGACAACGACTCCGATGCGGATCGCGATACCGGACCCTCAGCGAGGCTGACCTTCTCTGTATTGGGCCTCTGTGCATCTTGCGCCGCAGGGGACAGTTTCGCGGCCCTGCGCCGTTGATCACCCACGACAACCTCTGCTGCCAGGGGCGAGTAGTAGCCGACCGACGCGCCCAGCATCGCGAGCTGACCTATGCCGGCGGAGGCGTCGCCGGCGTAAAGCCGAAGCAGGAGCGGGTCGATGATCAACTCAGCCCCTTCTTCTCCGCCCTCGCCTGCCCGCACTGCGACCAGCCGTGGGCTGGCCAACCGGCAAAGTGGCACGGCTCGTCATCGGTCTCGGCGTTCGTCCGCTCGGGATGAGATGAAGGCAACGTCGGATGACGATCTCAAACGTCATCGGTCATTCGTTCTAGTGCCTCGTCACGCAGCCTTGAACGGCGCAGGGTCTTGAGGAAGGTCAGGGACTCGCGCCACCGTTTGCGGTCGCGGATGCGGTAGTGCAGGCGGCCGGTGGCCGGGTCCAGGGCGGCGATCATGTGTCGTACGCCCTGGTCGCGGGTGTAAGTGGCACGAAGTCGCACCGGGTGTGCGACGGGTCGCCAGGCCCCGTCCTGGGCGGGTTTGAGGTTCAGCGGCCCGAACTCGTCGACGCAGAGCACCCTGCCATCGGCGGGTGGGAGGTCGTAGAGGTGGCGCATCTTCGTGGTGAAGCCGGGGTCGGTGCTGGCCTTCCACGTCTTGGTGGCCTGCCACGTCACCCCGCGTTCGTGCAGGACACGACGCACGGTCTCGACGCTGATCGTCGTGACGTAACCCGCGGCGACGAGGTAATCGCGCAGTTCGGCAAGCGACCAGCGGGAGAACGGTTGGCCGAGGAAGCGGGGGTCGCACCGGGCGGTGACGCAGATCCAGTCGCGGGTCTGCTCATCGATCCGTCTCGGTGCGCCCCCGCTCCATTTTGGGTCCAGGGCGTCGAACCCCCGCTCGTTGAACGCGTGCATCACGTCGCGGACGTCATCCACGCTGCTCGTGAGCAGGTGAGCGATGTCCGGGGCCGGCTGTCCCTGGGCGGACATCAGCACCACGATCGCCCGCCGCAGCTTCACCGGGTCCTTCGCCGTCCTGGTGATCCGCCGCAACCGCTGGCCCTCAGCCATCGACACCTGCCGGACGCACACTTCCGGCTTTCTGCCCACCGGCCACCACCTCCCACCACGAGTGCTGGGAGACAGCCTGCCCGATCCATCCCCAGAACCGACGCATTACCCGACCAACGTTCAAAGACGAGGCGCTAGTGTCGCGTGATTCTGGTTGTGTTATGTCCTGTACGCGTCGAGACTGCACCGTCCGCGCTGAGGTTGCACATGATCTTGCGCCGTTCGGATTGATCTTGCGCATCGCCGCCGGCCATCGGGGCTTCGACGGCGACGAATGTCAAGCTGCCAGTGCTTTCAGTTCTTCCAGCACCTCACGCTCGACCTCGGCTAGTGACCTCTGTTCGTCCTCGGCGATCCACTCGGAGAAGGCCACGGTGAAAGCCGTCACGCCGGTTTCCGCCGCGAGGACGGCCGCTCGCTCGGCGACGCCGCGCGCACGCAACGCGCCGGCTACCACCGCCGCGAGCGATGCCCTCTTCAGCAGCTCGCGTTCCAGTAGGCGGGGGTTCGCCGTGATGACCGCGTGGCGCTGACGTGACCAGGGCCGTCGTTCGTCGGTGAAGGACTCCGCCGAGACCGCCAGGGCTGCGGTGACCATCTCCAGCGGCGACGCGGACGGCGGGGCCGCGCGCACGCCGTCCAGGAATGCCTGTTGCAGCATGTCGTGTCCGTCGAACAGCACCTCGCGCTTGTCGGCGAAGTGACGGAAGAACGTGCGCTCGGTCAGGCCGACGCTCTGGGCGATCTCTTCGACGGTCGTCTTCTCGAAGCCTTGTCGGACATAGAGCTCCAGTGCCGCCATCTGTAGGCGCTGCCTCGCACCTGGATCCCATCGCGCCATAGCGAGAGCATACTGATGGCAGCGGCTGACATCATGCGCTAAGGTGACGACAGCGACTGACATCATCGGGGTGTTGGTTGGCCGGCATCAAGAAGGAGATCCATCCATGCGCGTTTTCGTCACCGGGGCATCCGGCTGGATCGGCTCCGCCACCGTCGACGAGCTGTTCGCGGCCGGTCACGACGTCGTCGGCCTCGCCCGCTCCGACGCCTCCGCCGCCGCTCTGGAAGCCATGGGCGTCACGGTCCTGCGCGGCGACCTCGACGACCTCGACGGCATCCGCGCGGGCGCCGCGGACGCGGAGGCCGTGATTCATCTCGCCAACAAGCACGACTTCGACAACCCCGCCGTCTCGAACAAGGCCGAACGAGCCGCGATCGAGGCAATCGGGGACACCCTCGAAGGTTCGGGTCGGCCGTTCCTGTTCGCCTCGGGCATCATCCCGGTCGGCGGTGGTCGTCCCGCCACCGAAGACGATGCCTCCCCGTTCCACGGCCCCGACACCCCTCGCGGCGGCGGCGAGAACCTCGCACTGGACTACCTCGCCCGAGGCGTGCACGTGGTCGGGGTGCGGTTCGCCCCCACCACGCACGGCGCGGGCGACAACGGCCTCATGACCACTCTCGTCGGTATCGCGCGGGAGAAGGGCGTTGCCTGCTACATCGGTGACGGTACGAACCGGTGGCCCGCAGTGCATCGCTCCGATGCCGCCCGCCTCGTCCGCCTCGGACTGGAGAAAGCACCCGCGGGCTCGCTCCTGCACGCGATCGCCGAGGAAGGAATCCCGACACGCCATATCGCCGAGGCGATCGGCCACGCGCTCGACCTGCCCGTCGCCTCCATCTCGTCCGAGAACGCACCAGCTCACTTCGGCTGGATCGGCGGATTCTTCGGCATGGACATCCCCGCCTCCAGCACTCGCACCCAGGAAATCCTCGGCTGGACACCCACCGGCCCCACCCTCCTGGACGACCTCAACACAGGCGCCTACTCCCACGCCTGACAACCCGACGACGAGACGTAGGCCGTCGTGCGCACCCGCGCAGGCTGACCGGTGCGCGCTGAAAGCCGTTCGGCCGTTCAGGACAAGGTGTCGCGTACCCGCAGCGGTCGGTTTCCGGTCGGGCCGAGCTGGGCCAACTCGCCCTCGATGTCGACGTCGATCGGGCCGAGAAAGCTGATGTTGCCGGCCGGAACAACGGCAGCGGCGAGTCGTGCTCCAACGCGCGGGCCAACAGGAACTCGTCCAGCTCCGAACAGCCGACCCAAAACAAGATCCACCGAAGGTGCAAGGTAATCCCGAACAGATCGCGTGTGCCACGCTCCGGCGACCTTGCAGCCTGGGACTGCGTAGCTTTCGGCTCTGTCTCACATTCGGTGGTGACCGAAGGTAGTCGATGTCGTTGAGGCCTTGTGTGCGAGATCGTTGATCTTACGAAGACGGTGTTCTCGGGATTGCTGCCGCTGGTGATCGACGACGTGACGGACGAGGGCGAGCGAATCCTGGTGCGGGCTCGGACTCCGCAGAGGCCAGTGGCGTGTCCGGGGTGCGCGGCCGTGACGGGCCGGGTGTACGGGTATCACCAGCGGCCCCTTGCGGACCTGCCGGTCGATGCGCGGCCGGTGGTGCTCCGGGTACGTACAACTCTGCCTCCGGCCGAACTACCAGCCGGAAACGCACACGGTGCGCGCTGAGATCCATCTCAGCGCGCACCGCGGGGCAATGGTCCGTGTCCGAGGGTGGACATGACGCCGGATCGCCGCCGTGTCAGGGCAGTGCGGACCAGGTCCGCCGGCAGGACCGCTGCCGGGTCGGGCACGGTGGTGGTGCGCCGCCGCTTCGGTGTTCGGCCGCACAATCCGCTGTACGCATGAGTCGGGCGTCGCCCGCTTCCACGCCGACGGGGTCTCGCTCAGGTGCTGTCCGGCGAAGATCCGCGCACCGTCGCCGCCCTGGCCACCTGACTAGTTGCCTCACTGGAAAGAAGCTAGTACTTTCCAGTGAGGCAACTAGTCAAGGAGGTCGCGATGAGCAGGCAGGACGATCAGCAGAACGCGGCAGCAACTCTGGCCACGATCCATGAGCACCAGCAACGGACCCGGCGTGCGGCGCGCGTGCCGTGGTGGGTCTACGCAACGATGTTCCTCCTGAGTGCCGCGGCATGTGCGGCTAACGACTTCGTCGACCTCGATGGCGCCAAGCTGCTCGCCGCAGTGGTCCTGGTCGTGCTCGTCATCGTTGCCGTGATCACGTATGCCGGCCGATCGGCGCCACTGAGCAGGCTGCGCGCTGTGCGGCGCAGGCAGACGTTCGTGCCACAGGCTTTCGGTGCGGTGGCGGTCGTCGGCGGTCTCGGCGTCTGGTTGCTCTTCCGTTACGGCAACACGATCGCTGACAACGTGGCCGGCGCGATCGGCCTGAGCAACTACCCGAACACCGTCGCCGGGATGCTCCTCGGCGCTGCGTTCACCGCGTTGTTCGCCCTGAGTCAGCTGCTGAGCGAGACCTTCCAACACCGAACCGGCCGATGACCGACTCACCACCAACCGCCGGCCGGGCGTCGGGCCTGGACCGGCTGCTCTCGGATCCGACACGGCTGGCGATCATGTCGGTGCTGACGGCTGCGGACTGGTGCGACTTCGCCTTCCTGCGGGACGCGGTGTCACTGTCGGACTCGGCACTGTCCAAGCAGCTCACCACACTCAAGAACGACGGGCAGATCGAGCAACGGCGCACGTATCACGGCCGGGTGCCCAAAACCACGGTGCGAGCCACCGACGAGGCCCGATCCCGTTTCGTGAGGCATGTCGAGGCGCTCCGAATGATCGTGGAACGCGCTCAAGCCGAAGAACACCCGCGGTTCTAGGTCCCGTTCCATAGCCCGGTTGACCTATCGAGTACGAGACCATCATGACCCCACCGGTCACATCCGGGATCCTCGTCAGTCCGGCGCCGGTTGACGAACTCCAGTTCGTGTCTGCTCATCAGGGGTTTCTGCGGTACTTTCCTGCCGTGCCCGATGACAGGCGAGAACGGTCGAGGCTGCGCGCCGAGCGTAGCGACGGCGTGGAGAACCGGCAGCGGATTCTCGCCGTGGCGACGGTGGTCGTTGCCCGCGACGGCCTGCAGGTGCCCCTGGCGACGGTGGCGGCCGAGGCTGAGGTCGGGATCGGCACCCTCTACCGCCACTTCCCGAACCGTGCGGCACTGCTGGACGGATTGGTCATACGGTCCCTGCGGGTTGTCCTCGAGGCGATCCGGGATGCGGTCGGCGACGCCGCGACCGCGCTCGACGCGGTGCGGGGTTACTTCTACCGCGTGATCGAACACCGCGACCAGCTGATCCTCCCACTGCGCGGCGGCCCTGCGGTGGTCAGCGCCGAAGCGGCCGGACTTCGCGAGGACGTCCGCCGAGAACTTGAGGACATCCTGCGCCGAGGGGTCGCGGACGGCACGATCCAGAGCGGCTTGACTCCCCTCGACCTCATCCTGATGGCGACGATGCTGGCCCAGCCGCTGCCCAACATCACGGATTGGGACCTCGTCGCACGACGGACGGCAGACGTCTATCTTGCGGGCATGCCGCCCCGGAGTGACGAACCGTACGTCCGACGCTAGAATTATCCGGACGGTTTCCTCCGTCTAAGCTGGTGGCTTGCCGCGCCGGCCCGGTGCTTCAGGCAAGGAGACCGACATGAGCATGCTCTACCTAGCGCAGCCCGAACAGCAGCAACAACTGGAGTGGCTCGACGGCGGAACGCTCGCCATGTTGCTCGACGGCAAGGCCACCGACGGCCAGTTGATGATGGGCCGTTTCGACGTCAGCAAAGGTGAGGCGCCGCCCTACCACACGCACACCCGCGAGGACGAGGTCTTCATGCTGATCAAGGGCACCGCCCTGGTCTGGTACGACGACCAGGAATACGAGGTGGCCGAGGGTGGCGTGGTGTTCCTACCCAAAGGCCTCCCACATGCCTACCGCATCACCTCCGACCGGGCCGACCTGCTGATGATCAATACGCCGGCCGGCATCGAGGGCATGTTCCGCGCATCCGGGCGGGACAAGTCCACCCCTCGCCCGCCGGACTTCAAGATCACGCCGAACCCGGCAATCGCCGCGGAATACGGAAACGTCATCGTCGGCCCGCCCCGCTGACCCCTGCACCTGTCTGGGGGCAGGCACGCATGACGTTGCCACTCGACCCGCAGATCGCTGCAGCTCTCACCGCGATCTTGGAAAACGCGGGCGAGGTGAAGCCGCCGCCGGGCGGTGACGTCGGAGCCCGCCGCACCGCGATGGACGGAATGCTCACCGCGATCACGGCATCGAAGCCGTACCTGACGATGTCAGCACCACCGACCACCAGTCACCACCCCGGACGGCGCCGATCTGCTGCTGCGCTGGTATACCAAAGCCGGTGCCCAGCCCGGCTCGGCAGTGTCCTACTTCCACGGCGGAGGCATTATCCTCGACAGCGTTGCCAGGTGAGACGGCCCGATCAGCCGCATCGTGTCGCGCAGGGCGGCCGTTCCTCTCGGTCGAGTACCGCCTGGCCCCGGAACACCCGTTCCCGGCCCCGGTCGAGGACGCCTACCCAGCCCTGCAATGGCTGCACGGACACGCCGGCGAACTGGGCATCGACCCAGCCCGCATCGCCGTGATGGGCAACAGCGCCGACGGTGGCCTGGCCGCCGCCGTCTCCATCCTGGCCCGTCACCGCGGCGGCCCGCGATCACCGGGCAACTGCTGATCCTTCCAATGCTCGACGACCGCAACACCCACGCACGACACCGGGCGCTTTGCCGCCCACGCGGGTGTGGTGTCTGGGGCACTTGGTCGATGCTTCCGTTCTGGCGGCTGACCTGCGCTCCCACGAGCGATGGCAGTGATCGCGGCTGCGGTCTGCTCGGGGTCGGGTAGAGCGGCCTCGGTCACATCCCGCAGGCGCGGCCAGGCTCGAGCATCGGATCGGGATGCCTCACCGAATCTGCTTCCGGTGAGGGTTTGGTGCCCCAGGGTGGCGGACTGGTCAAAGGTCAAGGGTGTGAGACCAGGGCCTCCAGCGTGCCGGCCCGGCGGTGCCGGACATCGCGGAGATGACGATCGAGGCCGGCCGCCGGGGATCCGTCTCGCCAATCACACGTAACACATGACGCCACCACGTCAAGTAATCGGTGTCCAAATGCAGCACCTCGACGACGGCCAGGAGCGGGTGGCGTGCAGGCGGGCCTCTTCCGCCGGAGCTGATGCTTCCCGGGGAGGGATCGGGTGTGGGTAGAGCCGACGGCTCTGGCTATGACCGCCGATACGGCGCTTGCGGCGCTCTCTCAACACCCCGCGGCGGAGTTCGGCAACGACTTGCTCCTTCACTCAATCGATCCACCATTGATGATGACGTCGAATGCCGCATCGAGGATCCTCCGGGGATCGGCCGAGCGTAAGGCGAAGTCGATCGCGCCGAGCACCAGATGTGCGATGACCGCGGGGCGTGGATCCCCTGGTGGGGCGCCGGCCTGTTCGCGAATTGCCTCGGCGAGGACGTCCTCGTGGCCCATCCACGTCCTGTGCCAGTACTCCGACAGATCGCGGTTACCGACGACAAGGGCCATGAAGCTCTGGGTGTTCGGGTCGGCGGCGGCTACGGCCTGCTCTATCCGGTTGTGGGCGTAGACACGCAGGACGTCGAGAATGCCGACGCCGGGACCACGGTCGGCCACCGTTCGGACGAGTTCCGCCGAAATTTCGCTCCCGCGGTCGACAACTAGTGCTTCTTTCGTCGCGAAGTGGTTCAGCAGCGTCGTGGGGGAGACGTCGGCAGCGGCCGCGACGTCACGCACGGTCACGTTCTCGTACCCCTTCTCCAGGAACAACTTGAGCGCAGTGGCTGAGATGTGGGCACGAGTCGCCGCTTTCTTGCGCTCCCGGCGTCCCGCCTGAGCCAGTTCAGCATCCACGATCTGAGCTTACCGGCGAGACACTCGAGCAAGGGTGGTACGATACCAAGTATGGTACCGTACCAGTGTCAGTCTTCGTTGAAGGGGTTTCCATGGATACGGACGTCGTCATCGCGGGCGCTGGGCCTGCTGGATTGATGCTCGCGACCGAGCTGGCCCTCGCGGGCGTGTGCGCCATCGTGGTCGAGACACTCACGACGCGCTCAGGGCAAAGCAAGGCGACGAACCTGCAGCCCCGAACCGCTGAGATCTTGGCAATGCGGGGCCTGTTGACGGGTGTCGACGAACAGTCGATCGGGCGGGTCGAGGGTGGAGAGTTCGCCGGAATCCCTCGACTACGCCGCACTCGACAGCCGGTATCCCTACCAGGTGGGCGTCCCGCAGGCGCGCGTCGAGGAGATTCTCCAGGACCGGCTGGCGGAACTCGGGGGAAGGGTCCGCCGGAACTGGGCGGCTGACCGGGTTCGATCAGGATGACGACGGTGTCACCGTCTATGGCCCCGAACAACTGCGAGCGCGGTACCTGATCGGATGCGACGGCGGCCGTAGCGCGGTACGCAAACTGCTCGGCGTCGAGTTCGCCGGCACCGACGCCACTCGGTGGACCGCCGTAGCCGACGTCGTATGCGGCCCGGGCGCGGCGCAGCCACCGGTCGGCTGGTCGCTGGCGGGCATGGCGCCCCGTCGCCGGGCGGATGGGACCTTCGCCCGCATTGTGCCGCTCGGGGAACCAGGGCTGTATCGGTTCGTCTATTCCGATGCGGCAGAAGGAGATGTCGCGAGCGAGGACGTCGCCGACCGACTTCACGGCGGGCACGGGCTGGGCGAGCCAACTGTTCCACAAGTGCCAGGGTGTCCTACTGGCCCGCGACGAGAGATACCTCGCGCCGCTGTGCCCTACCAGGATCGGATCGCCGCCACGGTGACTGACACGTTGCCCTGGGTGGATGTTCAGGCAGTTCTGATCAGACCGGACGGATACGTGTGCTGGACCGCCCCGGGCGAAGACATGACCGGCGCGTTACGGAAATGGTTCGAGACCGGTGCATGACGCGTGCGGGCCGCCGATGGTCTGCCCGGCGACGGCCTAGCGCGCCGCCGGGACGGGGGAAGGCAACAGCTCTCACCGGCACGACGAGAGACCACCAACGGCGAAATCCGAACGCTACGACCAAGAGGAGCAGCGCTATGCGAGTAGCAGAAAATCTCGAGATGTTGGACGTGCACACGCGGGTGATGGGCGTTCCGCGGGTGTTCCACCCGACCCTGATGTGGGACGAAGAGAGTGTCGTCCTCATCGACACCGGAGTAGCGGGCAGCCTGGAAGAGATCAGGAACCAGGCCGAGGCTGCCGGCGTGCCGTTTTCCAGGCTGAACCACATCGTGTTCACGCAACAGGACATCGATCATATCTCGGGTGCGGCAGACCTTCTTGCCGGGAATCCCGGCGTGGCTGTGTATGCCCACGAGAAGGATGCGCCACACATCCGGGGTGAGAAAAAGCTGAGCCGGCTGACTGACGCGTTCCTGGAGCGCATTTCCGACCGCTCCGAGGAGGAACAGGCCCGGATCCTGCAAATGTTTGACAACGCCGCCACACCGGTGAACCGAGTCCTGCACGATGGTGACCAACTTCCATTCTGTGGCGGCGTGACGGTGATCCACACCCCGGGCCACACGGTCGGCCACATCTGCCTCTACCACCACGCAAGCAGGACCCTCATCGCCGGAGACGCGCTGAACATCCTGCACGCAGAACTGGTCGGTCCAAACGAGGACCCGATGGCCGAGGACGGCGTTGTGGCGGAAGATGCCATTTCCGCTCTCAGGAAGCTCACGGGATACGACATCGCCGCCATCATCACCTATCACGGGGGCCTGTTCGACACCGAACCCAACAAGAACCTCGGCGAGGTCATCGCCCATCGAAAGCTCTACAGCTACCGGCGATAGGAATGAGCGGGTCTGCTGCACCGATAGGTGACATCTGAGGTGGCTTGCCCTGTGGGCGGCCTGGCAGAAGATGTTGCTGTGCCCGAGCCCTATCCTCGTGAGTTCCGTGATGATGTCATGCGGGTGGCCCGGGACCGTGACCCGGGCGTGACGGTCGAGCAGATCGCCAAGGACTGCGGAGTCCACCCGATGACGCTGTGCACATGGCTGCGCCAGGCCGACATCGACGCCGGAACCAGGCCTGGCGTCAGTGGCAGCGACCAACTGGGGGACTACGCCTCAGCGTCGAAGATCCGATCCATGGTCACGGCGCCGTCGAGGTGCACCTCTGTCTTCTCGCAAGGCGATCAAGGCTGAGCTTCGACGCCGTCACTGCTGCCGCGACAGGAAGTAGCTCAGGGTAGGGCGGCACGGGCCTCGGAGGAAGCGGTCGCGGTCGTTGCCGTGGGCGATCGCCGCGTCGTGGACGGCGTCGACCGCGGCGGCCGGCGGGTCGTGGTTGGCCAGCGCGGTCAGGGCGGGGAGTGCGACAGCCTGCTGGAGCTTGCGCCGCGCTCCTCGCCCCGGGTGAGCGGCATGATGGTCCGACGGAACCGCTCCCCGTCAGCCGCCCGGACAGCGGGTGTCACCGCCGCTGTGTTCCACGCAGTGCCCCGGCGGGCCAGGCGTCGTCGTTGCCGTCGCCGGAGCGAGGTTCCGGCCGACGAGCACAGCGAACGGTAGGGCGGGCACGGCGATCACGACGGCCAGCACCAGAAAGACGACCGCGGTGCGGACCAGCCGCAGCCGGTACGCGACGAACGCGATGATTGCCGGCCCGGCGGTCGCCACCAACGCGGCGACGAGCAGGGCCAGGCTCGCCCGATGTCTAAGGTCCGCGAACTCGCCGGGCCGGTCGCCGTAGCTGACGCTCCACTGCTCCAAGCCGATGCCCACCCACCACACGGCTGCCGCGATCAGCCCGCAGACCCAGACCAGGACCAGGAATCCTACGATCGGGCCACCCCGCCGACCTGCGCCGACCGTCTCAGACGTCATGCAGCCCAGCGTGGACGGCTCGCCCCGGCCAAGCATGAGTCGGCGTACTCAGTTCCGCTCGGCGAGAACGCGCGGACTCCACCCGGTCGCAGGGCTGCCGTCGGCGCGGATCGACTCGTCGATTCGCCGGACGAACACGTGATCCGATGCGACACCGAACCCGTGTGCAGCGGCTGCCCCACCGGTCGGCGTGGGACTCGGACCTACGTCCAAGGTGGGAAAACCTGCGGTGATCCCGGACCGTGAAAGCCGCCTCGGTCATGCTCGCCGGAATCGTCGTTCGTGGCGTGCTGCCCCAGCCGGACCCGCCCCGGCGCTTGCAGGTCGCACACCGCGCCCGCATCCTCGACACCCGCGAGCCGTCGCCGCGGAGCCGACCCTCCCACCGGGTTGCCGACGGTCACCCCTCTTTCGACGGTGGCCGTCGGGTGCCTGTGGACAGCCGGATCGCGGCAGGGTATGACAGCAGCGAGGCTCCCGGTCGGGGCATCGGTTCCCGGTCGACTGCTGTCCCACGGGAGCCTCGCCCAGGCCGGATCCTCGCCTGCCGTACCCCTTGACCTGCGTGACAGAAACGGCACAGGAGCCCCACCATGTTCACTGGCACCGCAACGCCACTGATCTCGGTCGTCGTCCCCACCTACAATCGCTCCGCGCTGCTGCACCGCACCCTCGCGGCGTTGGCCGACCAACGGATGCCGACGGCCCGGTTCGAGGTCGTCGTCGCCGACGACGGATCGACCGACGACACCCGACAGACGGTGGAGGCGTTCACCGAGCGCCTGACGCTGCGCTACCACCACCAGGACGACCTGGGTTTCCGTGCCGCCGCCGCCCGCAACGCCGGCGCCCGGCTCGCCAGCGGCGAGGTCCTCGTGTTCGTCGACACCGGTGTGCTACCCGGACCCGACTTCCTCGCCGCACACCTCGCCGCCCACCAGCGGCCCGGCCGGCCCCGCGCGGTTCTCGGCTACACCTACGGCTACCGGCCCGACGACCCGACCCCCGGACCGGGGGGCGACGTCCGTGCCCGTACACCCGAGGAGATCGTCCGCACCCTGGGCACGTCACCCGACTTCCAGGACGGTCGGTACCCCACGTTCGCCTCCTGTGGCTTCGACCTCTCCCGGGTCCCGCTGGCCTGGCAGCTGTTCTGGTCCCTGAACTGCTCCGTCCGGGCCACGGACTTCCACGCCGTGGGCGGGTTCGACGAGGACTTCCGTTCCTGGGGCGGGGAGGACATCGAACTGGGGTACCGGTTGGAGCGGCACGGCCTGACCTTCGAGGTCGATCGGGACGCGTGGGCGGTCGACACCCCGCACCCCCGGGAGAAACGGGAGACGACCGGCACCAATCCGAGCAACACGCTGCTTCTTCTGCACAAGCATCCCGAGCCGGTCATGGAACTGCTCTGGGCATGGTTCTGCCGGCACCTGCCCCCACTGAAGGACACCCGTGCCGGGCATCTCCGGCAGGAACTGCCAGCCATCCGGCGCGCGATCACCTACGCCCGCAACCGCGACGTCACGGCGGAGTTGGCGCAGTTGCGCGACACCGTGCCGGCGGGCAGCCGGATCGCGGTGATCGGCTGCGGCGGCACCCTGCCGCCCGGCTTTCCCGCCGCCCACCTCTTCGACTTCGACGAGGAGCTGCTCCGGGGGCTGCCGGCGGACCCGGCACACACCGTCCACCACAGCCTCGGCATCCGTACCGTGCTGCCCGATGACGCGGTCGACGTCGTGCTGGTGACATCCCGGATGATCCCGCTCCGGCGGTGGCGGGCGCACGTCCTGGCCGAGGCCGGGCGGATCGGCCGGACGGTGCGCGGCCCGTTCGTCGATCCGACCCCCGAACCCGCCGGAGCCGTCGCCGGCTGACCGGACCCGGCCGGAGGGCGGTGCCGGCCGGAGGGCGGTGCCGGCCGGTTCGGGCCACCGAGGTGCCGCCCGCTGGACGGGCGGCCCTCCGATGGTGGTCAGAGGCCGACCGGCGGCTGTTCCGGTCGCGCCTCGACCACCAGCGCGGCCGGCCGTCCCGGATGCCGCTAGAGGCCGAAGAACTCCAGGTAGGCGTCGATCTGGTGGGCGAGCATCGGTAGACCGGGCTGGACCGTGAGGCCACGGGCGGTCGCCGCACGCAGCAACGCCGTCTCCGCCGGAGTCATGATGATGTCGGCCACCACCGCGTGCGCCGGCAGGTCGGCCACCGGGAACGGCAGCGGATCATCGGTACGCAGTCCCAGGGGCGTGGCGTTGACCGCGAGATCGACGTCGGTCAGGAGCGGGTGGGTCGAGGCACCGATCCGTCCCGGGTAGACCGGGGACAACCGCCGGTGCAGGGTGCCGAGCCGGCCGGGGTCGGTGTCGACCAGGCGTAGTTCGGCCGTCCCGGCGTCGAGCAGCGCGACCGCTATGGCGCTTCCGGCGCCGCCCGCTCCCACCAGGCAGACGCGGCGTCCCCGGGGATCGTGGCCGGCCTCCACCAGAGCGCGGACGAACCCGTCACCGTCGAAGGTGTCGGCCGTCCAGGTGCCGTCGGGCTCGCGGCGGAGCGCGTTCGCGCTGCGGGCCAGGCGGGCACGGTCGGTGACCCGGTCTGCCAGGTCGAGGACTGCCGCCTTGTGTGGCATGGTGACGAGCATCCCGTCCAGGTTCACGATCTGCCGCAGTTCGCGCACCACCGGTTCGAGGTCGGCCGCCGTCACGTGCACCGGGACCAGCACGGCGTCGGCGCCGCGTCGGGCGAGCACCGGATTGAGCAGACCGGGCGCGCGTACCTGCGCGATCGGGTCGCCGAGCAGGGCGTACACCCGGGTGGTGCCGCTGATCCCCGACCCGGTCGGCGCCGGGGCGGCGACGACGACCATCGGTCGCGTTCCTTCCGGGTGCGGCTCACCTGGTCGGGCCCTGTCGGTCCCGGGGGCCCTGTCGGTCCCGTCGGTCCGGGGGCCCTGTCCGTTCGTGAGGTCGCGGGCCAGCCAGAGCGCGCCGTGTAGCGAGGAGAGACCGCCGAGGGCGGCGGCCCGTACCGTCGGGGCCGGTCGTCCGGGGCGTCCCGCCTGGCGGGCGAGGTCCGCGACGAGCGGGACGAAGCCGGGCAGTCCGTCGGCGAAGCCGCCGCCCACGACCGCCACGGGCACGGCCAGCAGCTCGCCGAGGCTCACCACCGCCGCGGCCAGCGCGGCGCAACTGCGGTGGACCGCCTCGACCGCCCATGGCCGGTGACCCCGCAACCCGGCCCGCAGCTGGTCGAACGTGACCTCGCCCCCGCGTTCCCGAGCAGCCCGCCGCAGCGTGGCCGGGCCGGAGGCGACCGACTGGAGGCATCCGGTACGGCCACAGTCGCACCGGTCGCCGTCGAGGTCGACGGCCAGGTGGCCGACCTCGGCGGAAGCGTGGGCGGGAACGGGTCGGCCGGCCAGCACGATCCCGCCGCCGATCCCGGTGCCCACCCCCAGGTACACCAGGTCGTCGTGGCCGGCGTTCCGCGCCTCGGCCAGCGCGGCGAGGTCACCGTCGTCGGCGTACGCGGTCGGGACGTCGGGAAAGAGCCGCCGCAGCGCGGCGGTGAGGTCGAGTCCGGCCCAGCTCGGCCGGCCCGGCCAGGTCAGGACCCTCCCGTCCCGGTCGGTGATGGCGGGCATCGCCACGCCGACGGCGCTGACCGGTCCCCAGGCGGCGCGCAGCGCGGCCACCGCCGCGTCGAGCGCGGCCAGGTCGGCGGCCGGATCGCCGCCGGGCGGCCAGGTGAAGGTCGACTGGTACGCGGTCCGGCCAGCCGCCTCGGCGCGCAACGCCACCTTCGTGCCTCCGACGTCGACCCCCAGGACGCCGCCGTCGGGCCCGCCCGTCATGTCGACGGTCAGTTGTTGTGGAGGATGTGCAGGACGGCGAGCGCGGCCGCCGCCAGGGCGAACGCCACCGGCACCGCCACCATCGAAACGGGGTCCTTGGCGCGGAGGTGGTAGACGGCCGCCCCGATCAGCAGCAGGGTCAGCCCGACCGCCGCGGCGACGCCCAACGGCCACCAGAGCAGGCCGAGCAGCAGCCCGGCGATGCCGGCGACCTCCAGCGCGCCGATCGTCCGGGTGAGGCCGGCCGAGACGCCGATGTGGGCCATCCGCTTCCGCATCTCCCCTTGGCCGAGGAGCTTCGGCAGCGCCACGGAGATGAGGACGGAGGCGATGATGACGGTCAGGGTGATGATGGGGATACGCACGGGACTGTCCTCAGGTCGGGCGGAACGGACGACGGCCGTGCTGGTGACGGCCGTGGAGGGAAACGATCAGGGTACGGTCTCGACGAGAGCCCGAGCGGCCAGGCGGTAGCCCAGCGCGCCGAGTCCGACGATCACCCCGCTGGCGAGCGGGGCGAGCACCGAGTCGTGCCGGAAGCTCTCCCGCGCCCACACGTTGGACAGATGGACCTCCATCCACGGGCGGGGATAGTTGGCCAGCGCGTCCCGCAGGCTCCAGCCGGCGATCATCAGCGCGCCGGGATTGACGATCGCGCCTACCGTGTCGTAGCTGTCCTGGATCGCGCGGATCAGGGCGCCCTCGCAGTCGTGCTGCTCGGCGGCCACCTGCCAGTCGCGCGGCGCGACCTCCTCGGCGACCGCCCGCTCGATGTCGGCCAGGGTGTCGGTGCCGTAGATCTCCGGCTCCCGCCGACCGAGGATGCCCAGGTTCGGGCCGTTGAGCAGGAGCACGTGGGGCACGGTTCACCTCGCGGAGCGGTCGGCGTCGGTCGGCGTCCCGACGGGGTTCGGACGACGGGTCCCCGCAGTATCGCGTCGGCTACCACCGATGGCCGCGACACCCGGCGCGAACTAAGGGGTGCGTAGGGGCAGCTAGGGGCACCGGCCGACCCGCCCGGCCGGTCGGGTCCCCGCCCGTCCGATGCCCACCCGCGAGTGGCCGGGAGCGGGTCGGCGATCCGGGCACGGAGGCGGCTCGCGTCGCCCCCGCAGCCTTACTGCCCTGCCGGCCCGGACGGCGCCGTAAGACATGCTGGCTAGGGGCGGTTAGGGGCGGTTAGGGGCCGTTAGGGGAGTTGAGCCGCCGGTCAGGTCGGTTAGCGTCCACCGCGAGCCAGGCACGTCGCCGCTATCGACGGTGGCGTCCGCCCCGAGAACCCGCCGGGCGGCACGGGTGGCGCCCGGTGCCCCTGGGCGCGGGGCGGCGCAGCCGTCGGCGAACGGCCAGTGAACCGCCGTTCCAGGATTGGGAAGTGGGACATCATGAGTGGTCTGTCGGCGAGCGCGCCGGAGTTCCCCGAGTGGCCGCAGTTCGGTGACGAGGAGCGGGCCGGACTGGTCCGCGCCCTGGAGCAGGGCCAGTGGTGGCGGGTCGGCGGCAGCGAGGTCGACACCTTCGAAGCGGAGTTCGCGGCCTACCACGGCACGCCGCACGCGCTGGCCGTCACCAACGGCACCCACGCCCTTGAGGTGGCCCTGGAGGTGCTCGGGGTCGGACCGGGCACCGAGGTGATCGTCCCGGCGTTCACGTTCATCTCGTCGTCGCTGGCCGCGCAGCGGCTCGGCGCGGTGGCCGTACCGGTCGACGTGGAGCCGGACACGTACTGCATCCAGCCGGAGGCCGTCGCCGCCGCGATCACCGACCGGACCCGGGTGATCATGCCGGTGCACATGGCCGGGCAGATGGCCGACATGGACGCCCTCGACAAGATCGCCGCGGACGCCGGAGCCGCGATCCTCCAGGACGCCGCGCACGCCCACGGCGCGCAGTGGCAGGGCAAGCGCGTCGGCGAACTGGGCTCGGTGGCCGCGTTCAGTTTCCAGAACGGCAAGCTGATGACCGCAGGCGAGGGCGGCGCGGTGCTCTTCCCCGACCAGGAGCTGTACGAGCGGGCGTTCCTCGTGCACAGCTGCGGCCGGCCGCGCACCGACCGCGACTACCTGCACCGCACCACCGGATCGAACTACCGGATGAACGAGTTCAGCGCCGCCGTCCTGCGGGCCCAGTTGTCCCGGCTGGACAGCCAGATCGCGCTGCGCGAGCAGCGTTGGCCGCTGCTGGCGAGCCTGCTCGCGCAGATCCCCGGCGTGGTGCCGCAGGGCCGCGACGAGCGGGGCGACCGCAACCCGCACTACATGGCGATGTTCCGGATCCCCGGCATCGGTGAGAAGCGCCGCCGGGTCGTGGTGGACGAGCTGATCGCCCGGGGCATCCCCGCCTTCGTCGCGTTCCGCGCCATCTACCGGTGTGAGGGCTTCTGGCTCGCCGGTGCCCCGGACGAGACGGTCGACCAGGTCGCCGCCCGGTGCCCGAACGTCGAGCAGATCCACCTCGACTGCATCTGGCTGCACCACCGCACGCTGCTCGGCACCGAGGAGCAGATGCACCAGATCGCCGCCGTGCTCGCCGACGTCCTCGGCGAATGACAGTGCCGTCGTCGACCGCGACGCCGGGGCAGGTCCGGGTCGCCGTGGCCGGCCTCGGCTGGGCCGGACGGGAGATCTGGCTGCCCCGGCTCGCCCTGCACCCGCGCTTCGAGGTCACCGCAGTGGTGGACCCCGACCCGGCGGCGCGCGACCGGGCCCGCGCCGCCCGGTGGGTGCCGTCCGCGTACGCCGACGTCGACGAGGTCCCCGCCGACACCGTCGACCTGGTGGTCGTCGCCGTGCCGAACCACCTGCACGCGGGCGTGGCGGCCCGGTTGCTGCGCCGGGGCGTACCGGTCTTCCTGGAGAAGCCGGTCTGCCTCAGCTCCGCCGAGGCGGAGCAGTTGGCCGAGGCCGAAGAGGCCGGCGGGGCGGTGCTGCTCGCCGGTAGCGCCGCCCGCTACCGGGCGGACGTCCGGGCGCTGGTCGAGGCCGCGGCCGACCTGGGTGCCATCCGCCACGTCGACGTGGCCTGGGTACGGGCGCGCGGCGTGCCCGACGCCGGTGGCTGGTTCACCCGGCGGGAGTTGGCCGGTGGCGGAGCCCTGGTCGACCTCGGCTGGCACCTGCTCGACACGGTGCTGCCGCTGCTCGGCCCGTCCCCGGTGGTCCATGCCGTGGGCAGCGTCTCGGACGACTTCGTCAACCACGACGACGCCGCCGCGGCCTGGCGGGGCACGGCCGCGGCGACCGGCCGGGCCCGTGGCGACGTCGA
The DNA here is from genome assembly GCF_036017915.1 of Micromonospora sp. NBC_00421. Taxonomy (NCBI): domain Bacteria; kingdom Bacillati; phylum Actinomycetota; class Actinomycetes; order Micromonosporales; family Micromonosporaceae; genus Micromonospora; species Micromonospora sp. NBC_00421. The sequence goes on along the minus strand of NZ_CP107929.1, from coordinate 3,214,975 downwards.
GGACACCGCCCGTGCGTTCCTGCTCAACGCCGACGGCGCCTCCGCCAGTGTGCACGCCTGCTGGGCCTCGCACGAGGCGCGTGACCGTACCACCATCACCGTGCACGGCATCGCGGGCTCGGTGACCCTGCACTGCACGTTCGGGTTCAGCCCCCACCGCGAACCGACGCCGGTCCTCACCCGGACCCGCGACGGCGAGACCGTCCGCCTGCCGCTGCCCGTGGAGCCCATCGGGGCCGAATACGACAGTCAGCTCGACGTGCTGCCCGAGCTGCTCGCCGCGCAGACCTGCCGGGGGGCGGCGGCCGACGCCCGCCGGACCATCGACGTCATCGAACGGATCTACCGCTGCGCCCGGCCCACCGCGCCGACGTACGCGCTGGCGGGAACCCTCGACCGGTGAGAACCACCGGCGAACCCACCTGGGAGCAGCCATGAGCCATCCGCCGTCCACCATCGAGGCCAGCACGGTCCCGGCGCGACCGGGCCCGATCCGGGCGGTCGTCTTCGACCTCGACGGGGTCGTGGTCGACAGTTCGGCAGTGATGCGTCAGGCGTTCAGCGTCGCCTACGCCGAGGTGGTCGGGACGGGTCCCGCGCCGTTCGAGGAGTACAACAAGCACATGGGGCGGTACTTCCCGGACATCATGCGGCTGATGGGGCTGCCGCTGGAGATGGAGGAGCCCTTCGTCCGGGAGAGCTACCGGCTCGCCCACCGGGTGCCGCTCTTCCCGGGAGTCCGGGAGACGCTGGAGGAGCTGTCCGGGCGGGGCATCAGGATGGCGATCGCCACCGGCAAGAGCGGCCCCCGGGCCCGTTCGCTGCTCGACCTGCTCGGTGTGCTCCACCTGTTCGACCACGTGATCGGCTCGGACGAGGTGCCCCGTCCGAAGCCGGCGCCGGACATCGTGCTGCGGGCACTGGACCTGCTCGGCGTACCCCCGCGGCAGGCGATGATGGTCGGTGACGCGATCACCGACCTGACCAGCGGCCGGGACGCCGGGGTGACGACGGTCGCCACCACCTGGCACGGCGGGGACGTCGAGGACCTGCTGGCCGCCGCCCCCGACCTGGTCGCGCGCAAGCCGGAGGAACTGCTCGCCCACTGCCCGGCCGTGCCCGCCGCCTGACCACCAGCTCGCCCGGCGGGTTCCGGTCGGGTCGCAGGAGGCTCTTGCCCGTCAGCAAGCGGTAGCAGGCGGCCCGCGCCGGGCCGGGCCGCCGACCGCACCGTGCCGGGGATGCGACCACCCGGGCCTGCGCTCGCGGGCCGGGAGCGCCGGGGCGTCACATGGTGGCGAGGGCGGCCCGGACGGCGGCCTCGTCGACGTCGGCGACCAGTTCCGGACCGGTCGGCCCGTCGAGGACGAAGGACAGGCCCGAGGTGGACTTCTTGTCCCGCCGCATGAACGCCAGCAGGCCGTCGTGGTCCACCCCGGCGGGCAGGCCGGTGTCGAGGCCGTAGCCGGCGACCACCTCGTGGTGCTCGTCGACCCGCTCCACCGGGATCCGGCCCAGCAGGCCGGCCAGCCGACCGGCGAACACCGTGCCGATTCCGACCGCCTCACCGTGGCGCAGCAGGAAGTCGGTGGCGCGTTCCAACGCGTGGCCCAGGGTGTGGCCGTAGTTCAGGATGTGCCGCGGGCCGGCGTCGCGCTCGTCGGCGGCCACCACCCGCGCCTTGAGCGCCACGCACGCGGTGATCTGCTCGGTCACCGGGCGGTCGCGCAGCTCCCCGGCCCCGATGAAGTGGGCCCGGGCGATCTCCCCGTAGCCGTTGCGCCACTCCACGGCGGGCAGGGTGTCGAGCTGCTCGGTGTCGCAGAGCACCGCCCTGGGCTGCCAGTAGACGCCGACCAGGTTCTTGCCCTCGGGAAGGTTCACCGCGGTCTTGCCGCCGACGCTGGCGTCCACCTGGGCCAGCAGCGAGGTCGGCAGGTGGATCACCGAGATCCCCCTGTGGTAGAGGCCGGCGGCCAGCCCGACCACGTCGGTCGTGGTGCCGCCACCGCAGGAGACCACCGCGTCCGCGCGGGTCAGGCCGAAGTCGGCGAACGCCCGGCACAGGTGTTCCACTGTGGACAGCGTCTTGTCGTGCTCGCCGTCGCGGGCCGGCACGACGCGGTGCGGCACCCCAGGATCCGGGGTCCACTCCGGTGGCCGGGCGGAGACCACCACGACCCGGCGCGCACCGATGCGCGCCACCTCCTCCGGCAGCTGGTGGCGGATCCCCGGGCCGACGAGCACCGGGTAGCTCCGGTCGCCGAGGACGACGTCGACGCGGGTGGCGGTCGGGTCGGGACCGTCGGCGCGGGTGGGGTTCATACGGCGGTGGTTCTCCTCGTCGAGGCGGCGGTGGGGACGGGCGGCGCGGACGGTGGGGGACGGTCCCGCAGCAGGGCCAGCCGGAGCGCCATCGCGGCCAGCGAGTCGACGGCGGCGTCGATGCCCCACCGCTCGTGGGTGAGCTGGGCGTGCGCCGCCAGTAGGAAACCGCGCGGTGCCGTCTGGTGGTCTTCGCCCATCACCTCGGTCACCCGGTCCAGGTAGGACCGCCAGGCCGCCGCGACCGGACCGGTCGACGGCAGGTCCCCGGCGGCCAGGGCGATCTTCTCCGCCCCGGTGTCCGCCTGGGCGGCGAGTTCGCAACGGTGCGCGCCGGTCAGCGACCGGCTGCGGTCCTGCCAGTGCAGGAAGAGGAAGGCCGGCCGGTCGGCCACCGGCATGAGGTCGCACAGGTGCCGCAGGTGGGCAACGGCCAGCGGCAGCTCCATGCCGGTCAGCCTGGGCACATCCCCTCCCAGCAGGGTCAGGGCCACCTCGCTGCCCGCCTGCGCCAGCGGCCCGCCGCGGGCGGCGTCCCGGACGGCGTACGGGTCCGGGGCGAGGGCCGTCGGCGCGTCACCCAGCCGCCGCCGGGCCGCGTCGAGGGCGGTGGCGCTGGCGTGCAGACCGACGCGTAGGCGCGGGCCGGCGGGGGAGCCGAGCCGGTCGTAGAACCAGCGGGACCGCGGGTCGGCGGCGCGCACGGCGGCGACCAGTCCCGCCACGACGGTGCCGACCAGCTCGGCCGCGCGGGCGTCCGGACGCCCCCCGCCGGGTACGGCGAGGTGGGCGAACATCCAGGAGCGTTCCAACGACGGCACCTCGACTGGTGGGCGGGGCGGGACCGGGACGGGTGCGACGGCCCCCGGGCCACCCCATCATCGGCTCACGACGCCCCTGGTCATCGCCTCCACCTGGGGATCTGGGGACGACTTTAGGGGGTGACAGGGGTAGGTCACCGGAAGGTCGCTGGGAAGACTTGGGCCGTTACGGCGAGGGACGGATGTGGCGACATGCTTCGGAGCGACCTGATCCAGCCGTTGCCCGACTTGCTGAGGGCCCACGCCGCCCGGCTGGGGGACAGGGTCGCGTTCCGCGACGAGTACCGGTCGGTCGGCTACGCCGCGCTCGCCGAGCGGACCCGCCGCCTGGCCGGGCACCTGGCCGCGACCGGGGTGGCCCGGGGCGACCGGGTCGCCTTCTGCCTGGGCAACCGGGTCGAGACCGTGGAGACGTGGCTGGCCGTCACGCGCGCGGCGGCGGTCGGCGTACCGGTGAACCCGCGCAGCACGGACGCCGAGCTGGCCCACCTGCTGGACGACTCCGGCGCGGTACTGGTGGTCACCGACCCGCAGCACCTCGACCAGCTGCTCCGGCTGCGCCGGGACCGCCCCGACCTGCGGGTGTGGGTCACCGGCACCGGTCCGTTCCCCGACGGCGTCGCCGCCTGGTCCGAACGTGCCGACGCCGAGCCGGCCGTGGACGCCCGCGACGACCTCGGCCTCGACGAGGTCGCCTGGATGCTGTACACCTCGGGCACCACCGGCCGGCCCAAGGGCGTGCTCTCCACCCAGCGCACCTGCCTCTGGTCCGTCGCCTCCTGCTACGTGCCGATCCCCGGTCTGACCTCCGAGGACCGGGTGGTCTGGCCGTTGCCGCTGTTCCACAGCCTCTCCCACATCGGCTGCGTGCTCAGCGTGACCGCGGTCGGCGCGACCGCCCGGCTCGTCGACGGGTTCTCCGCCGAGGACGTCCTGCGCGCGGTCGAGCAGGACGAGGCCACGGTGCTGGCCGGGGTGCCGGCCATGTACCACCACCTGGTCGCCGCCGCCCGGGACACCGGTTTCCGGGCCCCCGCACTGCGCGTGTGCCTGGTCGGCGGTGCGATCACCACCGGCCCGCTGCGTCGGGCGTTCGAGGAGGTCTTCGACGCGCCGCTGCTCGACGCGTACGGCAGCACCGAGACCTGCGGCTCGATCGCCGTCACCCGCCCGGACGAACCCCGGGTCGAGGGGTCCTGCGGGCGTCCGGTGCCCGGCGTCGACGTCCGGCTGGTCGACCCCGAGACCGGCCGGGACGTCCCCGCCGGGGTGGAGGGCGAGGTGTGGGTACGGGGACCGAGCGTCATGCTCGGCTACCACGGCCGGCCCACCGACACCGACGCGGTGCTGCGCGACGGCTGGTACCGCACAGGTGACCTGGCGCGCCGGGACGACGCCGGCAACCTCTTCGTCACCGGCCGGCACCGGGAGCTGATCATCCGGGGTGGCGAGAAGATCCACCCGGCCGAGGTGGAGGAGGTGCTGCGCACCGTCCCCGGCGTCGCCGACGTCGCGGTCACCGGTCGGCCGCACGAGGTGCTCGGCGACGTACCGGTGGCGTACGTCGTCGCCGGACCGGAGGGCTTCGCGCCCCGGGCCGCCCTGGCCGCCTGCCGCGAACGGCTGGCCTATCACAAGGTCCCGCAGGAGCTGTACGAGATCGCTGCCGTGCCGCGCACGGCCTCCGGCAAGGTCACCCGTCGGCTGCTGCCCGACCAGCCGGCCCGGCTCCGCGCGGTCAACGGCAGTCACCACGACGAACTGGTCCGGATCGGCTGGACTCCCCTGGACCTGGCCGGCGTGCCGGTGCCGGACCGGAACTGGGCTGTCGTCGGCACCGACGACGCGCTCGACGCGGCGGCGGACCCGGACCGCCTCCGGTTCCATCCCGACCTGGCCGCCCTGCGCGACAGCGAGCAGGTGCCGGACGTGGTGGTCCTGCCGGTCGGGTCGGCGGACGCGGACCCGGTGGCACTCGCCGACCGGCTGGGCGACTGGCTCTCCGACGACTGTTACACCCGCACCCGGCTGGTGCTGCTGACCAGCGGGGCGGTGGACGCCTCCACCCCGGACCGGGCCGACGACCCCGACCTCGCCCCGACAGCCGTCGCGACCTGGACGGTGGCCCGGGGTCTGCAGGCCGCTCATCCGGGCCGGATCGTGCTGGTCGACCGGGACACCGACGCCCACCCGGCCGCCCTGCTGCCGGTGGCCGTGGCCACGGGTGCCGCCCAGGTCGCCCTGCGGTCCGGTGAGGTCCGCCACGCGCACCTCGGACCGGTACCCGTCCCGGCCTCGGGGCGCGCGGCCACCCTCGCCGAACCGGTCGTGCTGGCCGGCGCGGGCACCCCGCTCGGGGCGGCGCTGGCCCGGCACCTGGTCACCGCCCACGGCGTCCGGCGGCTGCGACTGCTCCCCACCGGCCCGGCGGACGCCCCCGCCCTGGCCGCCCTGGCGGCGGAGCTCACCGCCGCCGGCGCCGAGGCCACCCCGCTGGCTCCCGGGCCCGTCGCCGACCCTGCCGCGTCGCTCGGGGACGAGGAGATCGGGGCGGCCGTTCTCTGCCTCACCGGCGACGACCTCACCGCCGACGTCGCCGACCCGGACGCCCGTCCGGGTCGGGACCGCCCCGACGACGACGCCGACGACCAGGCGGGGCGGCTGCTCGCCCTCGCCGAAGGGCTGCACCGGCGGACCCGGCACGCCGACGTCACCGCCTTCACCGTGCTCGTGCCGACCGAGCCGCTGCTCGGGACGGCCGGCGGCCACCGGGCAGCCGCCGTCGTCGGCGCCCTGCACGCCCTGCTCGCCCGACGGCGCGCGGCCGGGCTCCCCGCCCGGCTGGCCGGCACCGTCACCCGGGGCCCCACCCCGGCGGTCGTGGACCTCCGCCGCGACCTCGACGCCTTCGACATCGCCCACGACGGTGCCGACCTCGTCCTGCTCGCCCGGCCCGCCGCCGACCATGCCGCCTGGCGGGAACCCAGCCGGCCGGCGGGCGACACCGTCGCCGCGGCCGGCGCGCTGCGCCGCCGGCTGGCCGTGCTGACCGCCGCCGAGGGCGACCGGCTCCTGCTTGACCTGGTCCGGACAGCCACCGCCGAGGTCGCCGGAATGCCCGGTCCGGCGGCGGTCCGCCCCGGGCGGGCCTTCAAGGAACTCGGGTTCACCTCGGTCGGCGCGGTCGCCCTGCGCGACCGGCTGGCCCGGGAGACCGGGGCCCGGCTCTCGGCCACGGCCGCCTTCGACCACCCGACGCCGGAGGCGCTCGCCCGGCACCTGGCCGCCCGGCTACGCGGCGCCGCCCCGGTGGCCGCGAACGAGGCGGCCCCGCCGTCATCCACCGACGAGCCGGTGGCGATCGTCGCCATGGCCTGCCGGCTCCCGGGCGGCGTCACCGCGCCCGAGGAACTGTGGGAGCTGCTCGAACAGGGCCGGGAGGGACTGACCGGGTTCCCCACCGACCGGGGCTGGGACCTCGCCCACCTCTTCTCCGACGACCCGGACCAGCCGGGCACCTCGTACGCGCGGGTCGGGGGCTTCCTCGCCGACGCGGCCGACTTCGACGCCACCCTGTTCGCGATCAGTCCCCGCGAGGCGCTGGCCATGGACCCCCAGCAGCGGCTGCTGCTGGAGAGCTCGTGGGAGCTGTTCGAGCGCGCGGGCATCGACCCGACCACGCTGCGGGGCAGCGCCACCGGGGTCTTCACCGGCGTCATGCACCATGACTACGCCGCTAACCTGCGCCAGGCACCGCCCGGCGTCGAGGGCTACCTGGGCGTCGGCACCGCCGGCAGTGTCGTCTCCGGCCGCGTCGCGTACACGCTCGGGCTGGAGGGCCCGGCGGTGACAGTCGACACCGCCTGCTCGTCCTCGCTGGTGGCACTGCACCTCGCCGCGCAGGCGCTGCGCGCCGGGGACTGCTCCCTCGCCGTGGCCGGCGGGGTGGCGGTGATGGGCACCCCGCAGGCGTTCGTCGAGTTCAGCCGCCAGCGCGGTCTCGCCCCGGACGGGCGGTGCAAGGCGTTCGCCGAGGCCGCCGACGGCACCGGCTGGTCCGAGGGCGTGGCCGTCCTGCTGCTGGAACGGCTCTCCGACGCCCGACGCAACGGGCACCCGGTCCTCGCCGTGCTGCGGGCGACGGCGGTAAACTCCGACGGCGCGTCCAACGGGCTCACCGCGCCCAACGGACCCGCCCAGGAACGGGTGATCCGGCGGGCGCTGACCGCCGCCGGCCTGCGCCCGGCCGACGTGGACGCCGTCGAGGCGCACGGCACCGGCACCCGCCTCGGCGACCCGATCGAGGCACAGGCGCTGCTCGCCGCGTACGGGCAGGACCGTCCCGCCGACCGGCCGCTGCTGCTCGGCTCGCTGAAGTCCAACCTCGGGCACACCCAGGCCGCCGCCGGGGCGGCCGGGGTGATGAAGATGGTCCTCGCGATGCGGCACGGGACGCTGCCCCGCACCCTGCACGTGGACGCGCCGACCGCCGAGGTGGACTGGACGGCCGGGGCGGTGGAACTGCTCACCGAGGCCCGCCCGTGGCCGGCGGTCGACCGACCCCGCCGGGCCGGCGTCTCGTCGTTCGGCATCAGCGGCACGAACGCCCACGTCATCGTCGAGGCCCCCGAACCCGCCGCCCCGGACACCCGGCCCGACCCCGCCGCGCCGCAGCCGGCCGGGGTCCGCACCGGGACGACAGTGCCCTGGCTGCTCTCCGCCGCCAGTCGGGAGGGTCTGCGGGACCAGGCCGCCCGCCTGCTCGGTTGGTGCGACGGCCCCGGGGTGGACGCCGACCCGGGCGACGTCGCGCACGCCCTGGCCACCACCCGGGCCGCGCTGGACCACCGGGCCGTCCTGCTGGTCTCCGACCCGGCCGGGGCCCGGACCGGGCTGACCGCGCTCACCCGGGGGGACGCCGACCTGCCCACCGTCCTCACCGGCCGGGTCGACGACGGGCTGCTCGCCGTGCTCTTCGGCGGTCAGGGCGGCCAGCGGCCCGGGATGGGCGCCGGGCTGCGCGCCGCGTACCCCGTCTTCGCCGAGGCGTTCGACGCCGCCTGCACCGAACTCGACAGGCACCTGGCGGGGGAGGCCCCGCACCCGGTCGCCGACGTGGTCTGCGCCCCCGACGGGGACGAGCGCGCCGCCCTGCTCGACCAGACTCTCTACACCCAGCCGGCGCTGTTCGCCGTCGAGGTGGCGCTGTACCGGCTCGTCGAGTCCTGGGGCGTCCGTCCCGACCTGCTGCTCGGCCACTCCGTCGGTGAACTGGCCGCCGCCCATGTGGCCGGGGTGTTCCCGCTCGTCGACGCGGCCGCCCTGGTCGCCTCGCGGGCCCGGCTCATGCAGCAGCTCCCCACCGGGGGTGCGATGGTCGCCGTCGAGGCGGCCGAGGACGAGGTGGCCGCCCACCTCACCGAACGGGTCGGTCTGGCCGCCGTCAACGGCCCCACCAGCGTGGTGCTCTCCGGGGACACCGACGCCGTACTGGCCGTCGCGGCGACCCTGCGCGCCGCCGGCCGCCGGACCAGCCGGCTGCGGGTGTCGCACGCCTTCCACTCGCCGCGCATGGAGCCGATGCTCGACGCGTTCCGCGAGGTGGCCGCCGGCCTGACCTACCGCGCCCCCCGCCTGCCGGTGGTGTCGAACCTGACCGGCGAGCTGGTCGACCCGGCGCGGCTCTGCTCCGCCGACTACTGGGTCGACCACGTCCGGGGCACCGTCCGCTTCCTCGACGGGGTGCGCGCCCTGCACCGGCACGGCGTCACCACGTTCCTCGAGGTCGGACCGGCCGGGGTGCTCACCGCCACGGCCCAGGACTGCCTCGCCGACGCCGGCGACCAGTTGGCGTTCGTCCCCACCCTGCGCACCGGTACACCGGAACCGGAGGCGCTGCTCACCGCCGTCGCCCGACTGCACGTACGCGGCGTGGGGGTGGACCGGGCCGCGGTCACCGGCCCGGGCCCGCACGGCCGGGTCGACCTGCCCACCTACGCCTTCCAGCGCCGGCACTACTGGCTGCCCTCCGACGGTCCCGGCTCCGGCCGCCTCGTCGACGCCGGACACCCGCTCCTCGACGGCGTGCTGCCGGTCGCCGGCACCGGCCAGGTGGTCGGCACCGGCCGGGTCACCGCCGGCCAGCCCGGTCCGACCACCGCCGAGGGCGCACCGTTGCTGCCCGCCACCGCACTGCTGGACGTGCTGACCCATCTCGGCGAGCAGCTCGGCGTGCCCACCGTGGCGCGGCTGCACGTACCCGAGCCGGTCCCGTTCCCGGTCGACCTGACCGTCGACGTGCAGGTCGAGGTCGCCGGCCCTGACTCCGACGGGCACCGTACCGCCCGCTGCCACGTGCGCGGCGGACCCGGCCAGTCCTGGCGGGAGGTGGCCGAGGCGTTGCTCGTCCCGGCCGACCCGACCGCCGTCCCGACCGCGGCCGGGTCGTCGTGGCCGCCCGCCGGGGCCCGACCGGTGGACCTGACCGTCGACGCACACCGCATGCTCGCCGGTGACCTGGCCCGGGCCGCCTGGGTCGCGGGGGACCGGCTGCTCGTCGACGTGCGCCTGCCCGAGGACACCGCCGACGCCGACGCCGAGCGGTACGGGGTGCACCCGCAGGTGCTCGACGCCGCCCTGCGCCTGCTCCCGCTCGCCGGCTTCGCCCCGCACCCCGGCGACGGCCGGCGGACGGTGACCACCGACTGGACGGGTGTCCGCCGGCACGCCACCGGCGCGCACGCGCTGCGGGTCAGCCTCGGCCGCGCCGGGGCCGACGCGGTGACGCTCAGCGCCGTCGACGACGCCGGGGCCCCGGTGCTCGACGTGGAACGCGTCGTCCTGCGTGAGGTGGCGGTGCCGCCCGCCGACGTGGCGGCCCCGGCCGCCGACACCGACCCCGCCGGCCTGTACACGGTCGACTGGCTGCCGGCCGCGACCCCGGCGACGCCGGTCCCCACGTGGACCGTCGCCGACGGCACCCCGCCGACCGGACCGCTGCCCCCGCTGCTCGTGCTCCGTGTCGGCGACGGCGGCCCCGACGTGTCGGTGCCCGACCGGGCCCACGCCGTCGGCCTCGAACTGCTCGGCGTCCTCCGGAGCTGGCTCGACGACCCGCGCGCCGAGACCACCCGGCTCGCGGTGGCGGTCCGTGACGGCGACCCGGTGCACGCGCCGGTCGTGGGGCTGCTCCGGGTCGCCCGCGCCGAACACCCCGGCCGGTTCCTGCTGCTCAGTCTCGACGCCACCGACGACGCCACCGTCCGGGCGGCGCTGGCCGCCGCCGTCGACGAGCAGGAGGTGGCCGTGCGCGCCGGCCGGGCCCTGGTGCCCCGGCTGCGCCCCGCCGACCCCGACCCCGGCACCCCGCCGCCGATGCTCGCCGGCGGGACGGTGCTGGTCACCGGTGGCACCGGTGGTGTCGGCCGGCACGTCGCCACCCACCTCGCCACCGCGCACGGCGTCACCGAACTGGTCCTGCTCAGCCGGACCGGTCGGCCGGCCCCCTGGACGGACGCGCTCGCCGAGACCGGGGTGAGCGTACGGGTGGTCGCCGTCGACGTCGCCGACCGCGCGGCCCTCGAAACGGTCCTCACCCCGCTGGCGGACCGGCTCGTCGCCGTCGTGCACGCCGCCGGCGTCACCGACGACGCGCTGCTGACCGACCTCGACCCGGTCCGGTGGTCCAACGCCCTGCGGGCCAAGGTGCACGGCGCGTGGCACCTGCACGAGCTGACCGCCGGCCTCGACCTCGCCGCGTTCGTGCTCTTCTCCTCCGCCTCGGCGGTGTTCGGCAGTCCCGGCCAGGGCAACTACGCCGCCGGCAACGCGTTCCTCGACGCGCTCGCCGCGCACCGGCGCGCCCACGGACGGCCGGGCACCGCGCTGGCCTGGGGACTCTGGGCCGAGCAGGACGGCATGGCCGGCCGCCTCGGCGCCGCCGACCTGGCCCGCCTCGCCCGTGGCGGCACCCGTCCGCTCGACACCGCCGCCGGCCTGGCCCTCTTCGACGACGCCCTGGCCGCCGACCGGGCGACCCTGGTGCCGATCGGGTTGGACCTGGCCGCCGTGCGCGCCTCAGGGGAGGTGCCCGCCCTGCTCTGGGCGCTGCTGCCCCCGCCGCCCCGCCGGGCGGTCAACGCCGACCCCGCCCCGCGCACCGGTGCCGGGTTCGCCGACCGCCTCGCCGGCCTCGCCGAGCCCGAACGGGCCGCCCTGCTGCTGGACCTGGTCCGCAGCCGGTGCGCCACCGTCATCGGGCACACCGACCCCACCGCCGTCGAGCCGAACCGCCCGTTCAAGGAACTCGGCTTCGACTCGCTGACGGCGGTGGAGCTGAGCAACCGGCTCTCCGCCGTCACCGGGGTCCGGCTCGCCCCGCACGCGGTGTTCAACCACCCCACCCCGGAACTGCTCGCCGCGCACCTGCACGCCCGGCTGCTCGGCACCGCGGCCACCGAGGTCGCCGACGCCACCACCGTCGCCCTCGACGAGCCGGTGGCGATCGTCGCCATGGCCTGCCGGTTCCCCGGCGGCATCGGCTCCCCGGAGGAACTGTGGCGGCTGCTCGACGCCGGTGACGACGTCGTCGGTGACCTACCTACCGACCGGGGCTGGCCGCTGGGCGAACTGTACGACCCCGTCCCTGGCACCCCCGGCCGGACGTACGTGCGCGCCGGTGGCTTCCTCACCGGCGTCGCCGACTTCGACGCCGCGTTCTTCGGCATCAGCCCCCGCGAGGCCCTCGCCATGGATCCGCAGCACCGGCTGCTGCTGGAGGCCTCCTGGGAGGCCCTGGAACACGCCGCCATCGATCCCGGCACACTGCGCGGCAGCCGCACCGGCGTCTTCGCCGGCACCCACGGCCAGGACTACGCCGACCACATCGCCCCCGGAGTCTCCTCCGACGACGGGGAGACCACCGCCGACGAAGGACATCTGCTCACCGGCACCGCCGGCAGCGTCCTCTCCGGGCGGGTGGCGTACGCGCTCGGGCTGGAGGGCCCGGCGGTGACCGTGGACACGGCGTGTTCGTCGTCGCTGGTGGCGCTGCACCTGGCGGTGCAGGCCCTGCGGCAGGGGGACTGCGACCTGGCGCTGGCCGGTGGTGTGTCGGTGCTGTCCACTCCGGCCGGTCTGACCGGGTTCAGCCGTCAGCGCGGCCTCGCCGCCGACGGTCGGTGCAAGGCGTTCGCCGAGTCCGCCGACGGGTTCGGCATGTCCGAGGGCGTCGGGATGCTCGTCGTGGAGCGGCTCTCCGACGCCCGGCGGCGGGGCCACCCCGTGCTCGCCCTGGTGCGCGGCACGGCGGTCAACTCCGACGGCGCGTCCAACGGGCTCACCGCCCCGAACGGGCCCTCCCAGGAACGCGTCATCCGGGCCGCGCTCGGCGCCGCCGGGCTCACCCCGGCCGACGTGGACGTGGTCGAGGCGCACGGCACCGGCACCCCGCTCGGCGACCCGATCGAAGCCGAGGCGATCCTCGCCACGTACGGGCAGCGCCCGGCCGACGTCCCGCCCCTGCTGCTCGGCTCGGTGAAGTCCAACCTCGGGCACACCCAGGCCGCCGCCGGTGTCGCCGGGGTGCTGAAGGTCGTCCTCGCCATGCGGCACGGCCTGCTGCCCCGTACCCTGCACGCCGAACAGCGCACCTCCCGCGTCGACTGGGCCGCCGGGTCGGTCGACCTGCTCACCGAGACCCGCCCCTGGCCCCGTACCGACCGGCCGGCGCGGGCCGGCGTCTCCTCGTTCGGCATCAGCGGCACCAACGCGCACGTCATCGTCGAGGCGGTGCCCGGGACCGAGCCGGCCGCCGGGGCACCCGCCGACGTGCCGGCCGCCGGGGCACCCGCCGACCCGCCGGCCGTCGACCTGCCCCGCGACGCGCCGGCCCTGCCGTGGCTGCTCTCCGCGCGTACCCCCGAGGCACTGGCTGGCCAGGCCCGGCGGCTGCGCGCCCACCTCGCCGGGCGGCCCGACCAGCGTCCGCTCGACATGGCCTGGTCGCTCGCCACCACCCGGGCCACCTTCGACACCCGGGCGGTGCTCGTCGGCACCGATCCCGACCGGATCGCCGCCGTGCTCGACGCGCTCGCCGACGGCCGCTCCGCGCCCGAACTGGTGCGCGGCGACGCCGGCCCGGACCGCCGGTGCGTGTTCGTCTTCCCCGGGCAGGGCTCCCAGTGGGACGGCATGGCCCTGGACCTGCTGGACCAGGCCCCCGTCTTCGCCGAGCGACTGTCCGCCTGCGACGCCGCGCTGCGGCCGCACCTGGACTGGTCCCTGCTGGACGTGCTGCGTCGGGTTCCCGGCGCGCCCGGCCTGGAGCGGGTCGACGTGGTGCAGCCCGTCCTGTTCGCGGTGATGGTCTCCCTGGCCGAGCTGTGGCGCTCGTACGGCGTCCAACCCGCCGCCGTGGTCGGCCACTCGCAGGGCGAGATCGCCGCCGCGTGCGTCGCCGGGGTGCTCTCCCTGCCCGACGCCGCCCGGGTGGTGGCGCTGCGCAGCCGCGCCCTCCGCACGCTGGCCGGGCAGGGGGCGATGGCCTCGGTGGCGCTCGCCGCCGACGTGGTCCGGGAACGGATCGGCCGCTTCGGCGACCGGGTCGCCGTGGCCGCCGTCAACGGTCCGGCCGCCGTGGTGGTCTCCGGCGAGGAGACGGCCGTCGAGGACCTCCTCGCCGAACTCGCCGCCGAGCAGGTCCGGGTCCGCCGGATCGCGGTCGACTACGCCTCCCACTCCGCCCAGGTGGAGCGGATCCGCGACGAGTTGGCCGGGGCACTGGCGGGGATCACGCCCGGCCCGGCCGCCGTACCGCTGTACTCCACCACCGACCTGCGCTGGCTCGACGGCCCGGAGATGGACCCCGGGTACTGGTACCGCAACCTGCGCCAGCCGGTCGAGCTGGAGCGGGCGGTCCGCGCGCTGGCCGCCGAGGGCCACGACACGTACGTCGAGTGCAGCCCGCACCCGGTGCTCACCGTCGGCATCGAACCGATCCTCTCCGACGACGAGGGCGATGTCGGGGCGGTGACGGTCGGGTCGGTCCAGCGTGACCAGGGCGGCCTGGACCGCTTCCTGCTCTCCCTGGCCCAGTTGCACGTGCGCGGCGTCCCGGTCGACTGGCGTCCGGCCCTGGCCGGCGGGCGGCGGGTGGACCTGCCCACGTACGCCTTCGCCCACCGCCGCTACTGGCCCCGGCCGGTGACCGGACGCGGCGACGTCGGCGCGGTCGGCCTGGCCGCCGCCGACCACCCGATGCTCGGCGCGTCCGTGCCGCTGGCCGAGGCGCGCGGCCACCTGTTCACCGGCCGGCTCTGCGTCGCCGACCAGCCGTGGCTGGCCGACCACACGGTCGGCGGGACGGTGCTGGTGCCCGGTACCGGCCTGGTCGAGCTGTGCCTGCGCGCCGGTGACGAGGTCGGCTGCCCCACCCTCGACGAGCTGGTCATCGAGGCCCCGCTCGCCCTCACGGCCGACGGGGCGAACCAGGTGCAGGTGGCCGTCGGCCCGCCCGGCGAGGACGGCCGCCGCCCGGTGACCCTGCACTCCCGTCCCGCCGACGGCCCGGCCGGGGCACCGTGGACCCGGCACGCCACCGCCACCCTCTCCGCCGGGGAGAGCACGCCGTCGCCGGAGTTCCCCGCCTGGCCCCCGCGCGACGCCCGCCCGGTCGACCTGACCGGCTTCTACGCCCGCCTGGCCGACGACGGCTACGCGTACGGACCGGCGTTCCAGGGTCTGCGGGCGGTCTGGACCACCGGCGACGAGGTCCACGCCGAGGTGGAACTGCCCGCCGGTCCGCGCGTCGACGCCGACCGGTACGGCCTGCACCCCGCGCTGCTCGACGCCGCGCTGCACGCCGCGCACTTGGGCGGACTCGCCGACGCCGGAGCCGACCGCATACTGCTGCCGTTCGCCTGGAACGGGGTCACCCTGCACGTCGCCGGGGCCGGCACGCTGCGGGTCCGGCTGCGCCGGGTGGCCGCGCACGCCTTCACCCTGGCCGCCGTCGACGCGGCCGGTGCCCCGGTGGCCGAGGTCGCCTCGCTGACCATGCGTCCCATCTCCCGCGCCGAACTGGGCGCGCGGGACGCGGCCGTCGACGACGCGCTGTTCCGGCTCGGCTGGCAGCCGCTGGCCGTGCCCGAACCCGTCACCCCGGCCCGGGTGGTCGCGCTCGGCCGGTCCGTCGGCGGGTTCCCGTACCACGCCGACCCGGCCGCGCTCGCCCGGTCGGTCGACGCCGGGGCACCCACGCCGGACGTCGTGCTCGCCGCGCCGGGCTGGCCCGAGCCGACGGCGGGCGGCCGGCGCGCCACCGCCGTCGCTGCGACCGGCGACCGGGCCCGGCTCGTCGCCGCCGAGGCCCTCGCGTCGGTGCAGGCATGGCTCGCCGACGCCCGCTGGGTGGGCATCCCGCTGGTCCTGCTCACCCGGGGCGCCGTCGGCGTGCACGGTCCCGCCGAGGTCGACGACCCGGACGCGGCCACCGCCTGGGGGCTGGTCCGCTCCGCCCAGTCCGAGCACCCCGACCGGTTCGTCCTGCTCGACTCCGACGTCACACCGGACGCCGGGCAGCTCGCCGCCGTGCTCGCCACCGGCGAGCCGCAGGTGGCGTGGCGGGACGGCACCCCGTACGCCCCGCGCCTGGCCCGCCGCGCCGACGCGGCCACACTCACCCCGCCGGCCGCCCCGGCGTGGCGGCTCGACGTGCCGACCCGGGGGAGCCTGGAACAGCTGACGCTGGTGCCCACCGACGCGGCCGACGTCCCGCTCGGTCCGGGGGAGGTGCGCGTCCGGGTCCGCGCCGCCGGACTGAACTTCCGGGACGTGCTCAACGCGCGCGGCCTCTACCCAGGCGATCCCGGCCCGCCCGGTGGCGAGGCTGCCGGCGTGGTCACCGAGGTCGGGGCGGCCGTGACCGACCTGCGCCCCGGTGACCGGGTGCTCGGGGTCTTCCTCGGCTGCTTCGGACCGGTCGCGGTCACCGACCGCCGGCTGCTGGCCCCGATGCCCGACGGGTGGACCTTCGCCCAGGCCGCGTCCGTGCCGGTGGTCTTCCTCACCGCGTACCGGGGTCTGGTCGACCTGGCCGGGCTGCGGGCCGGCGAATCCGTGCTCGTGCACGCCGCCGCCGGTGGCGTGGGCATGGCCGCCGTCCAGATCGCCACCCACCTCGGCGCCGACGTCTACGCCACCGCCAGCCCCGGCAAGTGGCCGGCGCTGCGGGCCATGGGCATCCCCGGGGACCACCTCGCCTCGTCCCGCACGCTCGACTTCGAGGCGCGGTTCCGCGCCGCCACCGGCGGACGCGGAGTCGACGTGGTGCTCGACGCCCTGGCCCGCGAGTTCGTCGACGCGTCGCTGCGGCTGCTGCCGCGCGGCGGGCGGTTCCTGGAGATGGGCAAGGCCGACCTGCGCGATCCGGGCCGGGTCGCCGTCGACCACCCCGGCGTCGCCTACCAGGCGTACGACCTGACCACTGTGCATCCCGACGAGATCCAGCGGATGCTGATCACCCTGATGGCCCTCTTCACCGACGGCACCCTGCGTCCGCTGCCGGTCAGCGCCTGGGACGTCCGCCAGGCCCCCGACGCGTTCCGGTACGTCAGCCAGGCCCGACACGTCGGCAAGGTGGTGCTCACCATGCCCGCCAGGTGGGACCCGGACGGCACCGTGCTGCTCACCGGTGGCACCGGCCTGCTCGGTGGGCTGGTCGCCCGCCGCCTGGTCACCGGGCACGGGGTGCGGCACCTGTTGCTGGCCAGCCGTAGTGGCCCGGATGCCCCAGGCGTGGCCGAGCTGACCGGCGAGCTGACCGCCCTCGGCGCCACGGTCAGCGTGGCCACCGCCGACGTCGCCGACCGGACCGAGGTCGCCCGACTCGTCGCCGGGGTGCCCGACGCGCACCCACTCACCGCCGTGGTGCACGCCGCCGGGGTGCTCGACGACGGGGTGGTCACCGCGCTCACCCCCGACCGGATCGACACCGTCTTCCGACCCAAGGTGGACGCCGCCCGGCACCTCGACGAGCTGACCCGCCACCTCGACCTCGCCGGGTTCGTGCTCTTCTCCTCCGGCGCCGGTGTCTTCGGTGTGCCCGGGCAGGGCAACTACGCCGCCGCCAACGCGTACCTGGACGCCCTGGCCCGGCACCGGCGCGGCGCCGGCCTGCCCGCCCAGTCGTACGCGTGGGGGCTGTGGGAGCAGGCCAGCGCGATGACCGGAGGGCTGGACCGCACCGACCCCCGGATCACCGCCCGGGACGGTCAGCTGGCCATCCCCACCGACCTCGGCATGGCCCTGTTCGACGCCGGTCTGGCCACCGACGAGGAACACCTGGTGCCCACCCGGGTCGACGTGACCGCCCTCGCCGGCCGGGCCGTGGTGCCGGCGCTGATGCGCGGCCTGGTGCGGCGGGAGCGACCCCGTTCCCGGGCCACGGCGGTCGCCGGTGGTCAGGACCTCGCCGGACGGTTGCGCGCGCTCACCGCGACCCAGCGGTCCGCGTTCCTGCTCGACCTGGTCCGGGCCGAGGCGGCGGCGGTGCTCGGCCACGCCAGCCCCGACGCGATCCGGCCGGAGCAGGCGTTCAACGAGATCGGCTTCGACTCGCTGACCGCCGTGGAGCTGCGTAACCGGCTGACCGAGGTGACCGGCGAGCGACTGCCGGCGACGGCGGTCTTCGACTACCCGGAACCCACAGCGCTCGCCGCGTTCCTGCGCTCCCGGCTCGTCCCCGACGACGCGGAGGCCACCGCGGCCATCCTCACCGAGCTGGAGAACCTGGAACGCACCCTCGTCGAGACGACAGTCGGGGCCGACCTGCACATCCAGGTCACGGCCCGGCTGGAGGTGCTGGTCGCCAAGTGGCGGACCATGCGCGGCGCCTCCACCACCGACCACGACCTGGACCTCGACCAGGCCAGTGACGACGAGATCTTCAGCCTGATCGACACGGAACTCGGGCTCTGATGCCCGGCCCGACGCGGACACACGAGGAACGGCGATGACCGACGTACTGATCGTGGGCTACGGCCCGGTGGGCCAGGTGGCGGCGATCCTGCTCGCCCAGCGCGGATTCACCGTGCGCGTGGTGGAGAAGTGGCCGACCCCGTACAGCATGCCCCGTGCGGTGTCCTACGACGGCGAGGCCAGCCGGATCCTCGCCGCCTGCGGCCTCGGCGACCGCCTCGACGCCGTCACCGAGCTGTCCGGCGAGTACACCTGGAAGAACGGGTTCGGCCGGACGCTGCTGCACGCCAAGGTGGCCGAGGACGGCCCCACCGGCTGGCCGGACTCCATCTCCTTCTACCAGCCGGGTCTGGAGGACCGCCTCGCCGAACGGGGGCGGGCCCTGCCCGGTGTCGAGGTGCACCGAGGGCTGGAGGTCACCGACCTGACCGACCACGGCGACCGGGTCGACGTGACCGCCGTCGACGGCGACGGCGCGGAGCACACCTTCACCGCCTCCTGGGTGCTCGGCTGCGACGGCGCGAACAGCTTCGTCCGCCGCTGGCTCGGCACCACAGTCACCGACCTGGGCTTCGGCTACGACTGGCTGGTCTGCGACGTGGTGCTCAACGAGCCGCACGAGTTCAAGCCCAACAACCTCCAGATCTGCGACCCGGCCCGGCCGCGCACCGCCGTCTCCGCGGGCCCCGACCACCGCCGGTGGGAGTTCATGCGGGTGCCGGGGGAGAGCCTGGAGGAGTTCCGCAGCGAGGCGAGCGCCTGGCGGCTGCTGGGTCTGTTCGACATCACCCCGGACACCGCCCGGCTGGACCGCTACGGCGTCTACACCACCCAGGCCTGCTACGCCGACACCTGGCGCTCCGGGCGGGTGTTCCTGGCCGGCGACGCCGCCCACGTCATGCCCCCCTTCCTCGGCCAGGGCATGAGCTCCGGCTTCCGGGCCGTGGTCAACCTCGCCTGGAAGCTGGACCTGGTGCACCGGGGCGTCGCCGACGAGTCCCTGCTCGACACGTACGAGACGGAGCGACGGGCCCACGTGCAGCACGCCATCCGGATGTCCATCGACTCCGGCACCGTGATCTGCGAGACGGACCAGAAGAAGGCCGCCGGTCGGGACGCGGTGATGCTGGCCGCGCTGCGTCGGCGTACCCAGCAGCGGCACGCCCGCTCGCTGCGTGAGGCGATCGTCGACGGCGTACTGCACCGCAACCCGGACGGCAGCCCCGCCCCCTTCGCCGGCGCCCCCGCCGTGCAGGGTCGGGTGGCCGTCGGCGGCCGGACCGGACGCTTCGACGAGGTGGTCGGCACCGGATTCGTCCTGCTCACCCGAGGTCCGGCCACGCTCGACCCGGACGCCACCGCGTTCCTTCACACCCTCGGTGCCCACCGGGTCACCGTGCGCACCGCCGACCACACCGACACCACCCCTTCCGCCCCCGGCGGCGGCACCCCCGCCGTCGACGACCCCACCGCGCCGATCGACGTCGTCGACCTCGACGGCGTCCACCTGGCCTGGCTGGCCGACGCGAACGCCGACGCCGTGCTGGTCCGACCCGACTTCTACGTCTTCGGCGTGGCGGCCGGCCCGGCCGGCCCGGCCGCCCTCGTGGACGACCTGCGTCGCCAGGTCTCCGCTCGGGCCCTGCACCCCTGACCATTCCCCGCTGCTGAAGGAGCAGACATGTTGGAGAACCTCCGCACCCTCGGCCGGGTGATCCGCACCCTGGCCACCAAGGATCCGGTGACCCGGGTCCGCCGCTTCTACGAGATCCAGTCCCCGGACGTGGAGTTCGCCGCCCGCAGCAGCCGGTACATGAACGTCGGCTACTGGGAGGAGGGCGTGACCAGCCTGGACGTGGCCGGCGAGGCGCTGGCCGGGAAACTCGCCGACGCCGCCGGGTTCAAGCCCGACGACACCCTCCTCGACGTCGGCTTCGGCTACGGTGACCAGGACTTCGCCTGGCTGCGCGACCGCCGGGTGGCGAAGGTGCACGGGATCAACGTCACCCCCCGGCACGTCGAGCACGCACGTGACCGTGCCCGGCGCGAGGGCCTGACCGGGCAGACCGACTTCCAGCTCGGCACCGCCACCGAGTTGCCCTTCCCGGACGACACCTTCGACCGGGTCGTCGCGCTCGAGTCGGCCTTCCACTTCTATCCGCGCAGCGCCTTCTTTGCCGAGGCGTTCCGGGTGCTCAAGCCCGGCGGCACCCTCGCCACCGCCGACATCATCCCGCTCAACGGCGGGACCCCCCGGATGTCCATCAGCTCCGGGCCGCTGAGCTTCGTCAAGTTCAGCATCCCGGACGAGAACTGGCACGACCGGAGTGTCTACGCCGAGCAGCTCACCGCGGCCGGGTTCGTCAATCCTGACGTGCAGTCGATCCAGGACCGCACCTGGGAAGGATGGCGACGGTTCCAGGCCGCCCGGCCCGACGACCCGGCGTTCCAGGCCGCCGCCGAGCGCAGCGCCGTCAAGGGGATGGCGAACCACTGGCGCGACGAGAACCTGATCAAGAAGGAGATCGCCCTGCTCGACTACGTCATCGCCGTCGCCCACAAGCCGTGACACGACGTGGCCCTCACCGTCCGGGGACACCCGGTGGTGAGGGCCACGACGTGCGTCGGGGCAGCTCCGGTCAGCCGACCGCCGTCCGGGTCAGCGTCGCCGAGAGGGTACGCAGGATCGCCGGCTGGTGCGGGGTCAGGAAGAAGTGCCCGCCGGGGAAGACGTGCATGTCGAACGGCCCGGTGGTGTGCTCCTGCCACACCCTGGCCTCGTCGACAGTGGTCTTCGGGTCGTCGTCGCCGGTGAACACCGTCACCGGGCAGGACAGCTTCGGCCCGGGGGTGTATTCGTACTTCTCCGCCGCCCGGTAGTCGTTGCGGATGGCCGGCAGCGCGGCCCGGAGCATGTCGGGGTCGCCGAGCGTCGCCACGTTCGTGCCGCTCAGCTTCTCCACGTCGGCGAGCAGGCCCTCGTCGTCGAGCAGGTGCACCGTCTCGTCCCGGTGGCAGGACGGCGCCCGTCGTCCCGACGCGAACAGGCGCGTAACCGGCCTGCCGGTCTCCGCCTCCATCAGCCGCGCCACCTCGAAGCCGAGGCTCGCGCCCATGCTGTGTCCGAAGATCGCCAACGGCTCGTCGATCCAGGGCCGCAGCACCCGGAAGACCTGCCGGGCCAGCTCCGGGATGTTGTCGACGCACGGCTCGTGGCGGCGGTCCTGCCGCCCCGGGTACTGGATGCTGAGGACCTCCACGGCCGGCGACAGCGCCCGGGAGACCGGGAAGTAGAAGCTCGCGGACCCGCCGGCGTGCGGCAGGCACACCAGCCGGGGCGTACCGGCCGGAGCCGGGTGGAACCGGCGTACCCACAGGCCGTTGTCGTGCTCGGTCATATCTCTGCGCGGTCCTTCCCAGCGATGGGGCCCGGGCGACCCGGCCACTCCACCGGACGCTATCCGCGCCGCCGGAGGTGGGCCACCCCTAGCGGACCGGCCGTACCGGTTAGGGGTTGTCGCAGGTCATACGACGCCATAGCTTCCCCGCAGAGGGGGACCCGTGGCTCTCGGGTGACGTGTACTCAAGGACGTGGAACCGAACTGGCCTGAGAATTCGCGCATGCGCACCGTCAACCGCGTCAGGTCTCCGCCGGCCACTGCGATGGGTCAGGTTGATGGACACCGAAGAGAAGCTCCGGGAGTATCTGAAGCGGGTCACCACCGACCTGAGGCGGACCAGGCAACGGCTCCGTGACGTCGAGGACGAGGCCCGGCAGCCGATCGCCATCGTCGGGATGGCGTGCCGGTTCCCCGGCGGCGTCACCTCGCCCGAGGCGCTGTGGGAACTCGTCGCCGCGTCCGGGGACGCCGTCGCCGGTTTCCCCGCCGACCGGGGCTGGGACCTCGACGATCTCTATGACCCGACCGGGGAACGCCCCGGCACCTCCTCCGTCCGGGAGGGCGGCTTCCTCCACGACGCCGGCCACTTCGACCCCCGCTTCTTCGGCATCTCGCCCCGTGAGGCCCTGGCCATGGACCCGCAGCAGCGGCTGCTGCTGGAGGTCTCCTGGGAGGCGTTCGAGTCCGCCGGGGTTGACCCGACCGCGTTGAGGGGCGGTCCGGTCGGTGTCTTCGCCGGCCTCACCCACGGCGACTACGCGGCCGGTGCCACCGACGTGCCCGACGGCGTCGTCGACTACCTCGGCCTCGGCAACGCCGGCAGCCTCAGCTCCGGCCGGGTCGCCTACACCTTCGGGTTCGAGGGGCCGGCGGTCACCGTGGACACGGCGTGTTCGTCGTCGCTTGTGGCGTTGCACCTGGCGGTGCAGTCGTTGCGGTCGGGGGAGTGCGACCTGGCCCTGGCCGGCGGCGTCTCCGTGATGCCCACCCCGGCGGTCTTCGTCGACTTCACCCGCCAGGGGAACCTCTCCCGCACCGGCCGGTGCCGCGCCTTCGCCGACGCCGCCGATGGCACCTCCCTCGCCGAGGGGGTCGGCGTCCTTCTCGTCGAACGCCTCTCCGACGCCCAGCGGCTCGGCCGTCGAATCCTCGCCGTGGTGCGGGGTAGTGCGGTGAATCAGGATGGTGCGTCGAACGGGTTGACGGCGCCGAACGGTCCGTCGCAGCAGCGGGTGATCCGGCAGGCTCTCGCGAATGCCCGTCTGGGCGCGGCGGACGTGGACGTGGTGGAGGCGCATGGCACCGGGACGACTCTTGGTGATCCGATCGAGGCGCAGGCGTTGTTGGCGACGTACGGGCAGGGGCGGGACGAGCCGTTGTTGCTCGGTTCGGTGAAGTCGAATATCGGTCATACGCAGGCGGCGGCGGGTGTGGCGGGTGTGATCAAGATGGTGTTGGCGATGCGGCATGGTGTTGTTCCTCCGTCGTTGCATGTGGATGTGCCTTCGTCGAGGGTGGACTGGTCGGTGGGTGGGGTGGTGTTGGCGACGGAGGCGATGCCGTGGCCGGTGGTGGGTCGGCCGCGTCGGGCGGCGGTGTCGTCGTTCGGTATCTCCGGCACGAACGCGCACGTGATCATCGAGCAGCCCGAACCCCTGCCGGCCGACGTGGATGTATCGCAGGCGGCGGTCGAGGTGGACCTGCCGGTGGTGCCGTGGTTGGTGTCGGGGCGGTCGGTGGAGGCTCTGGTCGGTCAGGCGGGTCGGTTGGTGGGGTTCGTCCGGGAGCACGTCGAGTTGTCGCCGGTGGATGTGGGTTGGTCGTTGGCGACGAGTCGGGCGGCGTTGGAGCATCGGGCGGTGGTGTTGGACGCGTCTCGGGATGACCTGTGTGCGGGGTTGGAGGCGTTGGCCGACGGCGGGTCGTCGCCTGGTGTGGTGACGGGTGAGGTGGTGTCTGGTCGTCTGGGGTTGGTGTTCACGGGTCAGGGTGCGCAGCGGTCCGGCATGGGTCGGGAACTCTACGACCGGTTCCCGGTGTTCGCGGATGTGTTCGATCGGGTGTGTGGGTTGTTCGAGGGTCGGCTTCCGCGTTCGTTGCGGGAGGTGGTGTTCGCCGAGCCGGGGTCTGATCTGGCGGGTTTGGCGGATCAGACGGTGTTCACGCAGGCGGGGTTGTTCGCGGTGGAGGTGGCGTTGTATGAGTTGTTGTCGTCGTGGGGTGTGACCGGCGACTTTGTGGCCGGGCATTCGGTGGGTGAGGTGGCGGCGGCGTGGGTGGCGGGGGTGTTGTCGTTGGAGGATGCGTGTGTGTTGGTGGCGGCGCGGGGTTCTTTGATGCAGGGGTTGCCGGTTGGTGGGGGGATGTTGGCCGTCGGTGCTTCTGAGGCCGAGGTGCGTGAGTTGGTTGGTGGTGGTGTGGATGTGGCGGCGGTGAATGGTCCGGCGTCGGTGGTGTTGTCGGGTCTGGTGGAGGATTTGGATCGGGTGGCGGGGTGGTGTGTTGGGCGGGGTTGGCGGGTGAAGCGGTTGTTGGTGAGTCATGGGTTTCATTCGCGGTTGATGGAGCCGATGCTCGATGAGTTCCGGGCCGCGATTGCGGGTCTGGCCTGGTGTGCGCCGAGGTTGCCGGTGGTGTCGAATCTGACCGGTGGGGTGGCGGATCCGGTGGAGATCGCGGGTCCGGATTACTGGGTGCGGCATGTTCGTGAGGCGGTGCGGTTCGCCGACGGGGTCGCCACGTTGTATGGGCTGGGTGTGACCACGGTTCTGGAGGTGGGTCCGGACGCGACGTTGACGGCGATGGCCGCCGACATTCCGACCGACCGGGCGGTGCACCTGGTTCCCGTGCTACGCCGGGACCAGCCGGAGACGACCGCACTGGTCACCGCCCTGGCTCGACTGCACGTGACCGGCACTGCGGTGGACTGGGCGGGCTGGTTCACCCATACCGGCGGCCAGCCGCGCACTGTCGACCTGCCCACCTACGCCTTCCAGCGACAGCGTTACTGGCTCAACGCCGGGCCGTCCGGTGCCGACGCCTCCGGACTCGGGGTGCGCGGTACGGAACACGTCCTGCTCGACGCCGAACTCGTCACCGCCGCCGACGACGTCCGGATCCACGGCGGGCGGCTGTCCGTGCAGACCCAGCCCTGGCTCGCCGACCACGTGGTGTGGGGCTCGGTCGTCGTACCGGGCTCGGCACTGGTGGAGATGGCGCTGCACGCGGGGGCGCAGGCCGCCTGCGACACGCTGGAGGAACTGACCCTCGCCGCCCCGGTCGTCCTGCCCGAGCAGGGCGCCCGTACGGTGCAACTCCACCTCGCCGCCCCCGACGAGCACGGCCGCCGCCGGGTCACCATCCACTCCCGTCAGGCGGACGACCCGCGCGGCGACTGGACCCGGCACGCCGAGGGCGTCCTCGCCCCCGGCACCCCCGACGCGCCGGAACCGCTCACCGAGTGGCCACCGGCCGATGCCGCCGCCCTGCCGGTCGACCCGATCTACGAGCAGCTGCACCGCCTCGGGGTGGATCACGGTCCCACCTTCCGGGGGCTGCGCGCCGTGTGGCGTACCGGCGACGAGGTCTTCGCGGAGGTCGCCCTGCCCGACGGCACCGGCACCGGCGGGTTCACCCTCCACCCGGCCCTGCTGGACGCGGCGCTGCACGTCGTCGGCCTCACCGACGAGGTCGACGCCGACGCGTCCGGGGCCCGCCTCCCGTTCGCCTGGTCCGGCGTCACACTCGCCGCCGTCGGCGCGACCCACCTCCGGGTACGCGTCACCCGGACAGGTTCGGCGGTCTCGCTGACCCTCGCCGACGGTGCCGGTGCCCCCGTCGCCCGGATCGGCTCGCTGCTCTCCCGGCCCGTCGGCGCCGGCCAGCTCGACTCCACCGGATCGGCCGGGCTGCCGCTCTTCGACGTGCGGTGGTCGCCGCTGACGCTGCCGTCCCGGCCGGCGTCGGGGATCGTGGCGCTCCACGCCGCCGCCGGACTCGCTGGCTCGTCGCTGGCCGGTGGACTTCCCGCGCTCGTCGACGACATCGATGCCGGCCGGCAGGATTCCCGACTGGTGCTGCTCCCCGTCGAGGACACCCCGTCCGGCGATCCCCTCGCCTCGGCCCACACCCGGCTCGCCGAGGTCCTGGCCGCCGTGCAGGAGTGGCTGGCCGACGACCGGTTCGCCGATCGGCGGCTCGTCGTGCTCACCCAGGGCGCGGTCCCGGCCGGCCCGAGCGCAGAGGTGACCGACCTGGCCGGTGCCACCGTCTGGGGTCTGGTGCGCACGGCGCAACTGGAGCACCCCGGCCGGTTCGTGCTGGCCGACCTCGACGGTGGGGTCGACGCCGACCTGCTCGGCCGTGCCCTGGCCAGCGACGAGCCCCAACTCGCCGTCCGTGACGGGCAACTGCTCGTACCCAGGCTCACCCAGGCCGACGCCTACCCGACTGACACCACCGACCTGCTGCCGGACGGCACGGTGCTGGTCACCGGTGCCACCGGCACCCTCGGCGGCATCATCGCCCGTCACCTGGTCACCGCGCACAAGGTCCGGCACCTGCTCCTCGTCGGCCGGCGCGGCCACGAGGCCCCCGGCGCGGCCGACCTCCTCGCCGACCTCGCCCGCCTCGGCGCGCAGGTCCGCCTCGTCGCCGCCGACGTGGCCGAGCGGGACGCGGTCGCCGCGCTGCTCGCCGCCGTCCCCGCCGAGCACCCGCTCACCGGGGTGGTGCACGCCGCCGGCACCCTCGACGACGCGGTGGTCACCGCGCTGACCCCGGAGCGGACCGCCGCCGTGCTCCGTCCCAAGGCGGACGCCGCCTGGCACCTGCACGACCTCACCCGGCACCTGGACCTGCCGATGTTCGTGCTTTTCTCCTCGATCGCCGGCCCGCTCGGTGGCCCGGGGCAGGGCAACTACGCGGCGGCCAATGCCTTCCTCGACGGTCTGGCCCACCACCGGCACGCCGCCGGGCTCGCCGCGACCTCCCTGGCGTGGGGGCTGTGGGAGGAGGGCAGCGGGATGACCCGGGACCTGGGCACCGGCAGCCGGGAACGGATGGCGCGCCAGGGTTTCGTCCCGCTCGGCACCGACCAGGCCCTCGCCCTCTTCGACGCCAGCCGGCGCAGCCCGCAAGCGCTGCTGCTGCCCGTCCGCCTCGACCTGGCCGGGCTGCGGACCATGGACACGGTCGAGCACCTCCCGGCGCCGCTGCGCGGCCTGGCCGGCGTACGCGTGCGGCGCAGCGCCGCCGGGTCGGCCGCGCCGGCCGGCGGGTTCCGCGACCGGATCGCCGCAGCCTCCGACAAGGAGCGACGCCGGCTGGTCGAGGAAATGGTCACCGGCCAGGTGGCCGAGGTGCTCGGGTACGCCTCATCGGCCGCCGTCGGCACCGGGCAGTCCTTCACCGAACTCGGCTTCGACTCGCTGACCGCCGTGGAACTGCGCAACCGGCTCACCAGCCTGGCCGGTGTGCCCCTGCCGGCCACCCTGGTCTTCGACCATCCCACTCCGGAGGCGTTGACCGGGCACCTGATGGCGCAGTTCGGCCCCGCCCGATCCGTGCCGACCCTCCTCGACGAGCTGGACCGGCTGGAGGCGGTGTTCGCCGCGACCCCGGCGGGGGCCCTGGCCGAGCTGACCGCCGACGAGGAGACCCGCACGGCGGTGACCGCGCGGCTCAGGACGCTGCTCACCCGTTGGGAGGGCGAGGTCGGAGACACCGACTCGGCCGCCCCGTCCCTCGACGACGCCAGCGACGACGAGATCTTCGACTTCATCGACAGCAGGTTCGGTCGTTCCTGACCGTCGAACCGCCCCGCTTGCCGACCAACGCGACAGGTGAATCCCCGATGGCGAACGAAGCCAAGCTCCGTGAGTACCTCAAGCGCGTCACCGCCGATCTCCACGAGACCAGCGAACGCCTGAAGGCGGTCGATGCCAAGAACCACGAGCCCATCGCGATCGTCGGGATGAGCTGCCGTTACCCCGGCGGGGTCCGCTCGCCCGAGCAGCTCTGGGACCTCGTCGCCACCGCCACCGACGGCATCACCGGATTCCCCGTCGACCGGGGCTGGGACATCGACCGGGCGTACGACCCGACGGGGGAGCGGCGGGGCAGCACGTACGCCCGCGAGGGCGGATTCCTGCAC
The DNA here is from genome assembly GCF_036017915.1 of Micromonospora sp. NBC_00421. Taxonomy (NCBI): domain Bacteria; kingdom Bacillati; phylum Actinomycetota; class Actinomycetes; order Micromonosporales; family Micromonosporaceae; genus Micromonospora; species Micromonospora sp. NBC_00421. The sequence continues at coordinate 3,187,298 of NZ_CP107929.1, read as the reverse complement.
GACGCCGGGGACTTCGATCCCGAGCTGTTCAAGATCTCGCCGTACGAGGCCCTGGCCATGGACCCGCAGCAGCGGCTCATGCTCGAGGCGTCCTGGGAGGCGATCGAGGACGCCCGGGTCGACCCGCTCTCCCTGCGAGGCAGCCGCGTCGGCGTGTTCGCCGGCATGATGTACCACAACTACGCCGCCGGACTGGACGAGGTCCCGGAGACCCTGGACGGCTTCATCGGCGGTGGCACCGCCAGCAGCGTCCTCTCCGGCCGGGTCGCCTACACCTTCGGGTTCGAGGGGCCGGCGCTCACCGTCGACACCGCCTGCTCGTCCTCACTGGTGGCGTTGCACCTGGCGGTGCAGTCCCTGCGGTCCGGCGAGTGCACGCTCGCGCTGGCCGGCGGCGTCACCGTGATGACCACCCTGGAGACGTTCATCGACTTCAGCCGGCAGCGCGGCCTCGCCCCGGACGGGCGGTGCAAGTCGTTCGCCGAAGGCGCCGACGGGACCGGCTGGTCCGAGGGCGTCGGGATGCTCCTCGTGGAGCGGCTCTCCGACGCCCGGCGCAACGGCCACCGCGTCCTCGCCGTGGTGCGGGGCACCGCGGTCAACCAGGACGGTGCGTCGAACGGGCTGACCGCGCCGAACGGCCCGGCCCAGCAGCGGGCCATCCGACAGGCGCTCGCGGCGGCGCGGCTGTCGACCCTGGACGTGGACGTGGTCGAGGCCCACGGCACCGGGACGACTCTTGGTGATCCGATCGAGGCGCAGGCGTTGTTGGCGACGTACGGGCAGGGGCGGGACGGGCATGAGCCGTTGCTGTTGGGGTCGGTGAAGTCGAATATCGGTCATACGCAGGCGGCGGCGGGTGTGGCGGGTGTGATCAAGATGGTGCTGGCGATGCGGCACGGTCTGGTTCCTCCGTCGTTGCATGTGGATGTGCCTTCGTCGAGGGTGGATTGGTCGGCGGGTGCTGTGGAGTTGGTGGCGGGGTTGCGGTCGTGGCCGGTGGTGGGTCGGCCGCGTCGGGCGGCGGTGTCGTCGTTCGGTATCTCCGGCACGAATGCGCACGTGATCGTCGAACAGGCTGAGGCGGAAGCCGACGCAGCGCAGGCGGCGGTCGGCGTGGACCTGCCGGTGGTGCCGTGGTTGGTGTCGGGGCGGTCGGTGGAGGCTCTGGCCGGTCAGGCGGGTCGGTTGGCTGGATTTGTGTCGGAGCAGGCTGGCCTGTCGCCGGTGGATGTGGGTTGGTCGTTGGCCAGTTCGCGGGCGGCGTTGGAGCACCGGGCGGTGGTGTTGGGTGGCAGCGCCGGCGATCTGTCGGCCGGGTTGGTGGCGCTGGCCGGGGGTGAATCGAGGCCTGGCCTGGTGACGGGTGAGGTGGTGTCGGGTCGTCTGGGGTTGGTGTTTGCGGGTCAGGGTGCGCAGCGGTTGGGGATGGGTCGGGAACTCTACGACCGGTTTCCGGTGTTCGCGGATGTGTTCGATCGGGTGTGTGGGTTGTTCGAGGGTCGGCTTCCGCGTTCGTTGCGGGAGGTGGTGTTCGCCGGGCCGGGGTCTGATCTGGCGGGTTTGTTGGATCGGACGGTGTTTGCGCAGGCGGGGTTGTTCGCGGTGGAGGTGGCGTTGTTTGAGTTGTTGTCGTCGTGGGGTGTGAGCGTCGACGTTGTGGCGGGTCATTCGATCGGTGAGGTGACGGCGGCGTGGGTGGCGGGGGTGTTGTCGTTGGAGGATGCGTGTGCTCTCGTTGCGGCGCGGGGTTCTTTGATGCAGGCGTTGCCGGCTGGTGGGGGCATGCTGGCCGTTGGTGCCACCGAGGCCGAGGTGCGGGCTGTCGCGGGTGCCGGTGTGGATGTGGCGGCGGTGAACGGTCCGGCGTCGGTGGTGTTGTCGGGTCTGGTCGACGAGCTGGATCGGGTGGCGGGGTGGTGTGTTGGGCGGGGTTGGCGGGTGAAGCGGTTGTCGGTGAGTCATGGGTTTCATTCGCGGTTGATGGAGTCGATGCTCGATGAGTTCCGGGCCGCGATTGCGGGTCTGGCCTGGTGTGCGCCGAGGTTGCCGGTGGTGTCGAATCTGACCGGTGGGGTGGCGGATCCGGTGGAGATCGCGGGTCCGGATTATTGGGTGCGGCATGTTCGTGAGGCGGTGCGGTTCGCCGACGGGGTCGCCACGTTGTATGGGCTGGGTGTGACCACGGTTCTGGAGGTGGGTCCGGATGCGACGTTGACGGCGATGGCTGCCGACATTCCGGCTGACCGGGCGGTGCATCTGGTTCCCGTGCTGCGCCGGGACCAGTCGGAGACGACGGCTCTGGTCACCGCCCTGGCTCGACTGCACGTGACCGGGACTCCGGTGGACTGGGCGGGCTGGTTCACCCATACCGGCGGCCAGCCGCGCACTGTCGACCTGCCCACCTACGCCTTCCAGCGACAGCGGTACTGGCTCAACGCCCGCACGCGCGCCGCCGGTGCCGAGGGCCGTGTCACAGCTCCCCGCGACGAGACGTTCTGGCAGGTCATCGAGAACCAGGACGTCGAGACGCTCGCCGCCACCCTCGCCGTCGACCCCGGGGCCCCGCTCGGTGCCGTGCTCCCCGCACTCTCCGCGTGGCGACGCCGCCAGGAGACCGACTCGACCGTCGACTCGTGGCGGTACCGGGTCGCCTGGCAGCCGCTTCCCGACAGCACCCGCCCGGAGATCGGGGACCTCCTCCTCGTCGTGCCCGCCGAGCCGGAGGGAACCGCCGGGGAGTGGGCGGCGGCACTCACCGCGCCCGGCGTACGGGTGCTGCCGGTGGCCGCCGGAATCGACCGGGCCCGCCTGGCGCAGGAGTTGACCGGGGCGTACGCCGAGGGACAACCCGGTACCGTCCTGTCCCTGCTCGCCCTCTCCTCCGGCACGCATCCCGACTCCGCCTCCGTGCCGGCCGGCCTCGCCGCCACTGTCACCCTCGCCCAGGCCCTCGGCGACGCCGGGACCGCCGCCCGACTCTGGATCGCCACCCGGGGCGCGGTCTCCGTCGACCCGCGTGAGGGCCTCGTCGACCCCGACCAGGCGATGCTCTGGGGCTTCGGCGGTGTGCTGCGTGCCGAGCACCCCCACCGCTGGGGTGGCCTCGTCGACCTGCCCGGGACGCCGGACGCGCGGGGCGTACGGCTGCTGCGCCGGCTGCTCGGCGGTGAACGCACCGAGGACCGGCTCGCCCTCCGGGCCACCGGCGCGTACGCCAAACGGCTGGTCCCCTCCGGTCAGCCGGCCGGTCCCGGCCGTAGCTGGACCCCACGTGGCACGGCGCTCGTCACCGGCGGTACGGGTGCGCTGGGCGGCCACGTCGCCCGTGCCCTCGCGGCGGCGGGTGCCGAGCACCTGCTGCTCGTCAGCCGGCGCGGTCCGGACGCCCCCGGTGCCGGCACCCTGGCCGAGGAGTTGACCGGGCTGGGCACCCGGGTCACCGTCGCGGCCTGCGACGTGGCGGACCGGGACGCGCTGCGCGACCTGCTCTCCACCGTCCCCGCCGACCTGCCGCTCACCACCGTCGTACACACCGCTGCGGCACTCGACGACACGCTGGTCGACGCTCTCACCGTGGCGCAGATGACGACCGCCCTGCGCGCCAAGGTCGACGCCGCCCGGAACCTCGACGAGTTGACCCGCGACCACGAGCTGTCGGCGTTCGTCCTGTTCTCCTCCCTGGCCGGCACCATGGGCGGCCCCGGGCAGGCCAACTACGCTCCCGGGAACGCCTGGCTCGACGCCCTCGCCCGACGCCGTCGCGCCGAAGGACTGCCCGCCACCTCCGTCGCCTGGGGCCTGTGGGCCGAGGGTGGGGTCAGTGCCGGCGGCTTCGAACGCCGGATGGCCCGCAACGGCATCGCGGCGATGGACCCCGCGACGGCTGTCCGCGCCCTCACCCGGTCACTAGAGCACGACGAGACCCACCTGGTGGTCGCCGACGTCGACTGGAACCGGGTGGCGGCCAGCGCCGTCGGTGGTCGGCCCGATCCGCTGATCCGGGACCTGCTGACCGCACCGCAGGTCACCGACGCCGCCACCGCCGACCGGGCCGGCGGTGGCAGCGCCCTGCGACACCGTCTCGCCGGGCTCTCCGAGAGCGAACAACTCGACGCCCTGCGCGACGTGGTGCGCGTCGAGGTCGCGGCGGTGCTCGGCCACGGCAGCGCCGACCAGGTGCCGGCCGAGCGCGCCTTCCGGGACCTCGGCTTCACCTCCCTGACCGCCGTCGAGCTGCGTAACCGGCTCGACGCCGCCACCGGGCTCACGCTGCCCACGACCCTCGCCTTCGACCACCCCAACCCCACCGCGCTGGCGGCCCACGTCCGTACCGAGCTGCTGGGCGGGCATGCCCGGCCCGAGACGCCACACCCGGTGGTACGCCCCGTCGACGACGACCCGATCGTCATCGTCGGCATGGGCTGCCGGTTCCCTGCCGGGGCCGGATCGCCGGAGGAGTTCTGGCGGCTGCTCGCCGACGGCGTCGACGCGATGTCCGACTTCCCCACGAACCGGCACTGGGACCTGGCCGCCCTCTACCACCCCGACCCGGACCACCCCGGGGCGTCGTACGTCACCCAGGGTGCCTTCCTGGACGACGCGGGAGCGTTCGACGCGGAGTTCTTCGGCATCTCGCCCCGCGAGGCGACCGCCATGGACCCGCAGCAGCGGCTGCTGTTGGAAGTCTCCTGGGCGGCGATCGAGGACGCCCGGATCGACCCGGACGCCCTGCGTGGCAGCCGCGTCGGTGTCTTCGCCGGCACGAACGGGCAGGACTTCGACAACCTCATCCGCCACGGCGGCGAAGACCTCGCCGGGTACGGCGCCACCGGTGCCTCCGCCAGCGTGCTGTCGGGGCGGGTGTCGTACTCGTTCGGGTTCGAGGGGCCGGCGGTCACCGTGGACACGGCGTGTTCGTCGTCGCTTGTGGCGTTGCATCTGGCGGTGCAGTCGTTGCGGTCGGGGGAGTGCGATCTGGCATTGGCCGGCGGCGTGACCGTGATGTCCACCCCGGGTGCCTTCGTGGAGTTCTCCCGGCAGCGGGGGCTCTCCGCCGACGGGCGCTGCCGGTCGTTCGCGGACTCGGCGGACGGCACGGGTTGGGGCGAGGGCGTCGGGGTGCTGTTGGTGCAGCGGCTTTCCGACGCGCGCCGCGATGGCCGTCGAATCCTCGCCGTGGTGCGGGGTAGTGCGGTGAATCAGGATGGTGCGTCGAACGGGTTGACGGCGCCGAACGGTCCGTCTCAGCAGCGGGTGATCCGGCAGGCTCTCGCGAATGCCCGTCTGGGCGCGGCGGATGTGGACGTGGTGGAGGCTCACGGCACGGGTACGACGTTGGGTGATCCGATCGAGGCGCAGGCGTTGTTGGCGACGTACGGGCAGGGGCGGGACGAGCCGTTGTTGCTCGGTTCGGTGAAGTCGAATATCGGTCATACGCAGGCGGCGGCGGGTGTGGCGGGTGTGATCAAGATGGTGTTGGCGATGCGGCATGGTGTTGTTCCTCCGTCGTTGCATGTGGGTGTGCCGTCGTCGAGGGTGGACTGGTCGGTGGGGGCGGTGGTGTTGGCGACGGAGGCGATGCCGTGGCCGGTGGTGGATCGGCCGCGTCGGGCGGCGGTGTCGTCGTTCGGTATCTCCGGCACGAACGCGCACGTGATCATCGAGCAGCCCGAGGCCGAGGCCGAGCCGGTGTCGGCTTCGTCCCTCGCGTCGGTGGATGCCGGGTCAGCGGCTGGTTCGCTGCCGGTGGTGCCGTGGTTGGTGTCGGGGCGGTCGGTGGAGGCTCTGGCTGGTCAGGCGGGTCGGTTGGTGGGGTTCGTCGGGGAGCACGCCGGGTTGTCGCCGGTGGATGTGGGTTGGTCGTTGGCGACGAGTCGGGCGGCGTTGGAGCATCGGGCGGTGGTGTTGGGTAGCAGCGCCGGTGACCTGTCGGCCGGGTTGGCGGCGCTGGCCGGGGGTGAATCGAGGCCTGGCCTGGTGACGGGTGAGGTGGTGTCGGGTCGTCGGGCGTTGGTGTTCGCGGGTCAGGGTGCGCAGCGGTCCGGCATGGGTCGGGAACTCTACGACCGGTTTCCGGTGTTCGCGGACGTGTTTGATCGGGTGTGTGCCCTGTTCGAGGGTCGGCTTCCGCGTCCGTTGCGGGAGGTGGTGTTCGCCGAGGAGGGCACTGATCTGGCGGGCTTGGCGGATCAGACGGTGTTCACGCAGGCGGGGTTGTTCGCGGTGGAGGTGGCGTTGTATGAGCTGTTGTCCTCGTGGGGTGTGACCGCCGATGTTGTGGCGGGGCACTCGATTGGTGAGGTGGCGGCGGCGTGGGTGGCGGGGGTGTTGTCGTTGGAGGATGCGTGTGTCCTGGTGGCGGCGCGGGGTTCGTTGATGCAGGGGTTGCCGGCTGGTGGGGGCATGCTGGCGGTTGGTGCTTTTGAGGCCGAGGTGCGGGCTGTCGCGGGTGGTGGTGTTGATGTTGCGGCGGTGAACGGTCCGGCGTCGGTGGTGTTGTCGGGTCGGGTCGACGATCTGGATCGGGTGGCCGGGTGGTGTGCCGAGCGGGGTTGGCGGGTGAAGCGGTTGTCGGTGAGTCATGGGTTTCATTCGCGATTGATGGAGCCGATGCTCGATGAGTTCCGGGCTGCTATTGCGGGTTTGAATTGGGGTGCGCCGCGGTTGCCGGTCGTCTCGGGCGTGACCGGTGGGGTGGCGGATCCGGTGGAGATCGCGGGTCCGGATTACTGGGTGCGGCATGTTCGTGAGGCGGTGCGGTTCGCCGACGGGATCGCCACGTTGTACGGGCTGGGTGTGACCACGGTTCTGGAGGTGGGTCCGGATGCGACGTTGACGGCGATGGCTGCCGACATTCCGGCCGACCGGGCGGTGCACCTGGTTCCCGTGCTGCGCCGGGACCAGCCGGAAACGAGCAGTCTCATGACCGCGCTGGCCCGACTGCACGTGACCGGCACTCCGGTGGACTGGGCGGGCTGGTTCACCCACACCGGCGGCCGGCCGCGCACCGTCGACCTGCCCACCTACGCCTTCCAGCGCACCTGGTACTGGCCGGAGGTGACGGCGGCCGGCGGCACGACCTTGCGCTCGGACGGCGACGTCGACGAGCGGTTCTGGGCGGCGGTGGAGCAGGAGGATCTGGCCGGGCTGGGGGAGGAGTTCCAGCTCGACGCCGATCAGCCGTTCAGTGCGCTGCTGCCGAAGCTGGCCCGCTGGCGGCGGGAGGGACGGCAGCGTTCCACCGCCGACTCGTGGCGCTACCGGGTCGAGTGGCGGCCAGCGGCGTCCGTACCGAAGGCGGACCTGACCGGGACCTGGCTGGTGCTGGCAGCGTCGACGCAGACCGACCACCCCGTGATCGCCGGCCTGGCCGGGCACGGGGCCGAGGTCGTGACGGTGCTCCTCGACCCGACGGCGCTTGGCCGTGACGAGGTAGCCGACCGGCTGCGTGCCGCCGTATCCCACCCGGACGACCTCACCGGAGTGGTGTCGTTGCTGTCGCTCGCGGGTGCGGGTGTAGGTGACGCGCTGGCGGTGGTCCAGGCGTTGGGTGACTGCGGTGTGGGTGCCCGGGTGTGGTGGGTGACGCGCGGTGCGGTCTCGGTGCGCAGGGCCGACGAGCCCGTGGATCCGGTCGGAGCTGCGGTGTGGGGTCTCGGTCGGGTGGTGGCGTTGGAGGAGCCGCGCCGGTGGGGCGGTCTGGTGGATCTGCCGCAGGAGATGGACGAGCGGGCGGTCCGCCGGTTCTGCGGAATGCTGACGGCCGGCGGCAGCGAGGACCAGCTCGCCCTGCGCTCCTCGGGGGTGTTCGTCAGGCGGTTGGTGCGTGCGTCGGGTGATCCGGTGCGTCGGGTGTTCGGGTTGTCGGGGACGGTGTTGGTCACCGGTGGTACGGGGGCGCTCGGTTCGCGGGTGGCGGAGTGGGTGGTCGGTGCGGGTGCGGGGCATGTGGTGTTGGCGAGTCGGCAGGGTGGGCGGGCGTCTGGTGTGGTGGAGTTGGTGGAGCGGTTGCGGGTGGCGGGGGCGCGGGTGACTGTGGTCGCGTGTGACGTGGCTGATCGGGCGCAGGTGTCGGCGTTGTTGGAGGGTTTGGCGGGGCAGGGCGATCCGGTCCGCGCCGTCGTGCACGCCGCCGGCGCCCCCCAGTTCACCCCGCTGGCCGAGACCGGTCGGGACGAGTTGGCCGAGGTGCTCCGGGCCAAGGTCGACGGCGCGGTCCACCTGGACGAGTTGTTGCCCGACGGGTTGGACGCGTTCGTGGTGTTCTCCTCGATCGCGGGTGTGTGGGGTTCGGCGGGGCAGGCCGGCTACGCGGCGGCCAACGCCTTCGTGGACGCACTCGTCGCACGCCGTCGTGGCCGGGGTGCTGTCGGCACCGCCGTGGCGTGGGGGCCCTGGGCCGGCGGAGGCATGGCCGTGCGGGGCGAGGCGCAGGAGCAACTGGCCCGGCGTGGTCTGCCGGCGATGAGGCCCGAGTTGGCGGTCGCCGCGTTGCAGGGTGCCCTGGACCGGGACGACGTCTCGGTGGTCGTCGCCGACGTGGCCTGGGACCGGTTCGCGGCCTCCTTCACCGCCCTGCGCCCCAGCCCGCTGCTCGAGGAGATTCCCGAGGCGCGACCCGCGCGGACCGACGCCGACGGGGACACCGGCGACGGTACGCAGTTCGGCCGTCGGCTCGCCGGCATGACAACCACCGAGCGGGACGATTACCTGCTCGACCTGGTCCGGACTCAGGCTGCCGCCGTGCTCGGGCACGCGACGCCGGACGCCGTACCGGCCGACCGGGCGTTCCAGCGTCAGGGCCTCGACTCGCTCACCGCCGTCGAGTTGCGTAACCGGCTCACCGCCGAGACCGGCCTGACCCTGCCCAGCACCCTGGTCTTCGACCACCCGACACCGCTGCTTCTGGCAGCCCAGCTGGGCACCGAACTGACCGGCGCACCGGCGTCGGCGGTGGCCGAGGGCCGGCCCGTCGCGGTCGACGACGACCCGATCGTCATCGTCGGCATGGGCTGCCGCCTGCCCGGCGGTGTCGACAGCGCCGACCAGCTCTGGGAACTGCTCACCGAGGGCCGGGACGGCATCTCCGACTTCCCGCTCGACCGGGGCTGGGACAGCTTCCTCGACGGCCAGCTCACCGACACGTCCTTCCCCCGCCAGGGCGGCTTCGTCTACGACGCGGGAGCGTTCGATGCGGAGTTCTTCGGCATCTCGCCCCGCGAGGCCCTGGCCATGGACCCGCAGCAGCGGCTGCTGCTGGAGGTGTCCTGGGAGGCGATCGAATCCGCGGGCGTGGACCCGTCGCGCCTCAAGGGCGAACGGGTCGGCGTCTTCGCGGGCGCCAGCTTCCAGGGGTACGCCTCGACAGCGATGGGTCGGGACCAGGAGGTCGGCGGTCACCTGCTCACCGGCAGCGCGACCAGCGTGCTGTCGGGGCGGGTGTCGTACTCGTTCGGGTTCGAGGGGCCGGCGGTCACCGTGGACACGGCGTGTTCGTCGTCGCTTGTGGCGTTGCACCTGGCGGCGCAGTCGCTGCGGTCGGGGGAGTGCGATCTGGCCCTGGCCGGTGGCGTGACCGTGATGGCCTCCCCGGCCACCTTCGTCGAGTTCTCCCGGCAGGGCGGCCTCGCGCCGGACGGGCGGTGCAGGTCGTTCGCCGAGGGCGCCGACGGGACCGGCTGGTCCGAGGGCGTCGGGGTGCTGTTGGTGCAGCGGCTTTCCGACGCGCGCCGCGATGGCCGTCGAATCCTCGCCGTGGTGCGGGGTAGTGCGGTGAATCAGGATGGTGCGTCGAACGGGTTGACGGCGCCGAACGGTCCGTCGCAGCAGCGGGTGATCCGGCAGGCTCTCGCGAATGCCCGTCTGGGCGCGGCGGACGTGGATGTGGTGGAGGCGCACGGTACGGGTACGACTCTTGGTGATCCGATCGAGGCGCAGGCGTTGTTGGCGACGTACGGGCAGGGGCGGGACGGGCATGAGCCGTTGCTGTTGGGGTCGGTGAAGTCGAATATCGGTCATACGCAGGCGGCGGCGGGTGTGGCGGGTGTGATCAAGATGGTGTTGGCGATGCGGCATGGTGTTGTTCCTCCGTCGTTGCATGTGGATGTGCCGTCGTCGAGGGTGGACTGGTCGGCGGGTGCTGTGGAGTTGGTGGCGGGGTTGCGGTCGTGGCCGGTGGTGGATCGGCCGCGTCGGGCGGCGGTGTCGTCGTTCGGTATCTCCGGCACGAACGCGCACGTGATCATCGAGCAGCCCGAGGCCGAAGCGGTGCCGGTTTCGTCTGCGGCATCGGTGGAGGCGGGACCAGCGGCTGTCGATCTGCCGGTGGTGCCGTGGTTGGTGTCGGGGCGGTCGGTGGAGGCTCTGGTCGGTCAGGCGGGTCGGTTGGCCGGTTTCGTCCGGGAGCGGGCCGGGTTGTCGCCGGTGGATGTGGGTTGGTCGTTGGTGACGAGTCGGGCGGCGTTGGAGCATCGGGCGGTGGTGTTGGGTGCGACCGGCGGTGACCTGTGTGCGGGGTTGGAGGCGTTGGCCGGTGGTGCTGCCGAGTGGGCCGGCACGCTGATGGTCGGGCAGGCTGTGTCTGGTCGTCTGGGGTTGGTGTTCACGGGTCAGGGTGCGCAGCGGTCCGGCATGGGTCGGGAACTCTACGACCGGTTCCCGGTGTTCGCGGATGTGTTCGATCGGGTGTGTGGGTTGTTCGAGGGTCGGCTTCCGCGTTCGTTGCGGGAGGTGGTGTTCGCCGGGCCGGGGTCTGATCTGGCGGGTTTGTTGGATCGGACGGTGTTTGCGCAGGCGGGGTTGTTCGCGGTGGAGGTGGCGTTGTTTGAGTTGTTGTCGTCGTGGGGTGTGAGCGTCGACGTTGTGGCCGGGCATTCGATTGGTGAGGTGGCGGCGGCGTGGGTGGCGGGGGTGTTGTCGTTGGAGGATGCGTGTGTGTTGGTGGCGGCGCGGGGTTCTTTGATGCAGGCGTTGCCGGCTGGTGGGGGCATGCTGGCGGTGGGTGCTTCTGAGGCCGAGGTGCGTGAGTTGGTTGGTGGTGGTGTGGATGTGGCGGCGGTGAATGGTCCGGCGTCGGTGGTGTTGTCGGGTCTGGTGGAGGATTTGGATCGGGTGGCGGGGTGGTGTGTTGGGCGGGGTTGGCGGGTGAAGCGGTTGTTGGTGAGTCATGGGTTTCATTCGCGGTTGATGGAGCCGATGCTCGATGAGTTCCGGGCCGCGATTGCGGGTCTGGCCTGGTGTGCGCCGAGGTTGCCGGTGGTGTCGAATCTGACCGGTGGGGTGGCGGATCCGGTGGAGATCGCGGGTCCGGATTACTGGGTGCGGCATGTTCGTGAGGCGGTGCGGTTCGCCGACGGGGTCGCCACGTTGTATGGGCTGGGTGTGACCACGGTTCTGGAGGTGGGTCCGGATGCGACGTTGACGGCGATGGCCGCCGACATTCCGGCTGACCGGGCGGTGCATCTGGTTCCCGTGCTGCGCCGGGACCAGCCGGAGACGACGGCTCTGGTCACCGCGCTGGCTCGACTGCACGTGACCGGGACTCCGGTGGACTGGGCGGGCTGGTTCACCCACACCGGCGACCGGCCCCGCACTGTCGACCTGCCCACCTACGCCTTCCAACGACAGCGTTACTGGTTGTACGACACGCCGCCGGCCGTCGTCCCCTCCGCAGTGCCCGCGTCGGAGACCGACCAGCGGTTCTGGGCGGCGGTGGAGCAGGAGGATCTGGCCGGGCTGGGGGAGGAGTTCCAGCTCGACGCCGATCAGCCGTTCAGTGCGCTGCTGCCGAAGCTGGCCCGCTGGCGGCGGGAGGGACGGCAGCGTTCCACCGCCGACTCCTGGCGCTACCGGATCGACTGGACGGCCGTACCGGACGCCGAGCCGGCGCTGTCCGGCACGTGGCTGCTGCTGGTGCCGTACCTCGGTCTGGACGGTGCGGTGCTCGCGGCCGTGACCGAAGGACTGACCGCGGCTGGCGGGCAGGTCCGGACGGTGACGCTCGATGGTCCGGCCGACGACCGCGAGCCGGTGGCGAAGGCGCTCCGCGACGTCGGCGAGGTCGCCGGAATCGTCTCGTTGCTGTCGCTCGCCGGTGCGAGCGTCGGTGCGGCGCTGGCAACGGTCCAGGCGTTGGGTGACTGCGGTGTGGGTGCCCGGGTGTGGTGGCTGACCCGGGGTGCGGTCTCCGTCGGGCGCTCCGATGCCGTGCCGGATGCCGTCGGGACTGCGGTGTGGGGTCTCGGTCGGGTGGTGGCGTTGGAGGAGCCGCGTCGGTGGGGCGGTCTGGTGGATCTGCCGCAGGTGGTGGATGGCCGGGTTGTCCGTCGGCTGGCCGGGGTGCTGGCCTCCGGTGTCGAGGACCAGGTGGCGGTGCGGCCGTCGGGGGTGTTCGTCAGGCGGTTGGTGCGTGCGTCGGGTGATCCGGTGCGTCGGGTGTTCGGGTTGTCGGGGACGGTGTTGGTCACCGGTGGTACGGGGGCGCTCGGTTCGCGGGTGGCGGAGTGGGTGGTCGGTGCGGGTGCGGGGCATGTGGTGTTGGCGAGTCGGCAGGGTGGGCGGGCGTCTGGTGTGGTGGAGTTGGTGGAGCGGTTGCGGGTGGCGGGGGCGCGGGTGACTGTGGTCGCGTGTGACGTGGCTGATCGGGCGCAGGTGTCGGCGTTGTTGGAGGGTTTGGCGGGGCAGGGTGACCCGGTCCGCGCCGTCGTGCACGCCGCCGGGGCGGCGCAGTCCGTTCCGCTGGCCGAGATGACCGCCGGGGAACTGGCCGAGGTGCTCCGGGCCAAGGTCGACGGCGCGGTCCACCTGGACGAGTTGTTGCCCGACGGGTTGGACGCGTTCGTGGTGTTCTCCTCGATCGCGGGTGTGTGGGGTTCGGCGGGGCAGGCCGGCTACGCGGCGGCCAACGCGTACCTCGACGGGCTGGTCGCGCGGCGCCGGGCCGGTGGCCGCGCCGGCACCGCAGTGGCCTGGGGCCCCTGGGCCGGTGCCGGCATGGCCCAGGGCGAGCAGCAGGAGCAACTGGCCCGGCGTGGTCTGCCGGCAATGAGGCCCGAGTTGGCGGTCGCCGCGTTGCAGGGTGCCCTGGACCGGGACGACGTCTCGGTGGTCGTCGCCGACGTGGCCTGGGACCGGTTCGCCGCCTCCTTCACCGCCCTGCGCCCCAGCCCGCTGCTCGACGGCATTCCGGAGGCCGGTGCCGCCGGCCAGCCGGAGACGCCAGCGGCGGACACCGGGGCACCGCAGGCTCTGCGGGACCGGCTCACCGCCGCGGGCGAGGCCGAGCGGGAGCGCATCCTGCTCGACCTGGTACGCGGCACCGCGGCCACCGTCCTGGGGCACCGCACCCCGGCGGCGATCCGGGCCGGCCGGGGCTTCCTGGAACTCGGCTTCGACTCGCTCACCGCCGTGGAGCTGCGCAACCGGCTCACCGCCGAGACGGGTCTGACCCTGCCGACGACCCTGGTCTTCGACCACCCGTCGCCGGCGGCGCTCGCCGCGCACCTGCGCGCCGAGTTGGTGCCGCACGCGGCGGCCGGCCCGGTCGTCGCCGAGATCGAGCGGCTCGACCAGCTCCTGCGCGCGGTCCCCGACGACCGGCGCGACGACGCGGAGATCACCCGCCGGCTGGAGGACCTGGTGGCCCGGTGGCGGGGCGGCACGTCCCCCGTGGCAGCCGCTCCGGCACCCGCCGGGGACGAGGGCGACGTAGCCGACGACCTGGCCAGCGCCACCGAGGACGACGTCTTCGACATCATCCAGCGGGAGTTCGGCAAGTCGTGACCATGGTCCGCCCTAGGGGTGCGCCGCGCGCACCTAGGGGTGTGCCACCACCTGACGGGCTCCGTAGGGTCGGAGCCCGTCAGGTGGTCGTCCCCGGCCGGCACGCGGGACGGACGGTGGGGTGCGCGCGGGTGCCCGCAGGTACGGGAGGTTCCGGGTGACCCACGTCCGTCAACTGCTGGCGATCAGCGACCTCCACGTCGTGTACGCGGAGAACCGCGCGATCGTCGAGGGCCTGCGCCCCGGTAACGACGGGGACTGGTTGATCGTCGCCGGTGACGTCGGCGAGTTCGTCGCCGACGTCGAGTGGGCGCTCGGTCTGCTCAGCGAGCGCTTCGCCAAGGTGATCTGGGCACCGGGCAACCACGAGCTGTGGACGCCTCGGGACGACGCCGTGCAGTTGCGTGGCGAGGCGCGTTACCGGCACCTGGTCGAGCTGTGCCGCCGGGTGGGTGTGGTCACACCGGAGGATCCGTACCCGGTGTGGGACACCGACGGCGACCCCGTCCTCGTCGCCCCGCTCTTCGTCGGCTACGACTACACGTGGCGGCCCCCGGGGACGTACACCCGGGAGCAGGCGTTGGCGCTGGCGCACGAGACCGGTGTCGTCTGCACCGACGAGATCCTGCTGCACCCGGACCCGTATCCGAGTCGGGACGCCTGGTGCCGGGCCCGGGTCATCCAGACCGAGCGGCGGCTCGACGCGGAGCGTGGGAGGCTGCCCACCGTCCTGGTCAACCACTACCCGCTGGTCCGTGAGCCGACCCGCATCCTGCGGTTCCCCGAGTTCGCCCAGTGGTGCGGCACCGATCTGACGGCGGACTGGCACCTGCGCTACGAGGCCCGCGTGGCCGTGTACGGGCACCTGCACATCCCCCGCACCACCTGGTACGACGGGGTGCGTTTCGAGGAGGTGTCGGTCGGCTACCCGCGTGAGTGGCGTCGTCGTGCCACCCCTCCCGGCCGGTTGCGGTCCCTCCTGCCGACTCCCGCCGGGTACTCCGCCTGACGGTGCACCGCAAGAGCGTCCGGGAACGTCTCGACCGCCCTCATCCTGCTGTTTTCCGCTGCTCCGATGGCCCGTCCGGCCGGGCTGAATGAGGGGTCCGTAGGGGTTGGGCGGCAGTTCACCGCTCAGTACCGTCCACTCACGTTAGCGGTCGGATACCGGCATCCCCAGGGCGGACGGTGCGGTGGTGTGCGGTTGGTCAGCGGTGAGGGACGGACATTGATGCGGTGAGTGCGCCTCCGCGCCGCCATCGGTCGCTGCCTGTCGAAGATGCCGGGCCGGATCGACGGCTTCCTCAGTGTTCGGCGGAAATCGATCGGTAGCAAGTTCCGGGCGGGTGGGTCATGGCGGACGAAGAGAAGCTCCTCGAACACCTGAAGTGGGTGACCACGGAACTCCGCCAGGCGCACCGGCGCCTGCGGGAACTGGAGGACGCCGAAGCCGAGCCGATCGCCGTCGTGGGCATGGCGTGCCGCTTCCCCGGCGGCGTCAGCTCGCCGGAGGAGCTGTGGGACCTCGTCGCCGCCGGCACGGACGCGACCGGGACGTTCCCCACGGACCGCGGTTGGGACCTGGCCGCGCTGTACGACCCGGACCCGGACCACCCGGGCACCTCGTACAGCGACCGGGGCGGCTTCCTGCGCGACGCCGGTCACTTCGATCCCACCCTGTTCGGCATCTCGCCCCGCGAGGCGCTGGCCATGGATCCCCAGCAGCGGCTGCTGCTGGAGACCACCTGGGAGGTCTTCGAGCGCTCCGGCATCGACGTGGGCACCCTGCGCGGCAGCCGCACCGGGGTGTTCGTCGGCACCGCCGGCCAGGACTACGCGTCCGTGCTGGGTCGCCTGCCGGAGGGCGTCGAGGGGTACGTGCTGACCGGCACCGCCGCGAGCGTCATCTCCGGACGGCTCGCCTACACGTTCGGGCTGGAGGGCCCGGCCGTCACCATCGACACCGCCTGTTCGTCGTCGCTGGTCGCCCTGCACCTGGCCGGTCAGGCCCTGCGGGACGGTGAGTGCACCCTCGCCGTCGCCGGTGGCGTCAGCGTGATGGCCACCCCCGGTGGGTTCGTCGAGTTCTCGCGCCAGCGCGGCCTCGCCTCCGACGGGCGCTGCAAGGCGTTCTCCGCCGACGCGGACGGCACCGGCTGGGCCGAGGGCGTCGGCATGGTGCTCGTGGAGCGGCTTTCCGACGCCCGGCGCAACGGCCACCCCGTGCTCGCCGTCATCCGGGGCAGCGCCGTCAACCAGGACGGGGCCAGCAGCGGCCTCACCGCCCCGAACGGCCCCGCGCAGCAGCGCGTCATCCGGCAGGCCCTCGAGAACGCCCGGCTCACCCCCGCCGACGTCGACGTCGTCGAGGCGCACGGCACCGGCACCCGGCTGGGTGACCCGATCGAGGCCCAGGCCCTGCTCGCCACGTACGGCCGGGAGCGACCCGCCGACCGGCCGCTCTGGCTCGGCTCCCTGAAGTCGAACATCGGGCACACCCAGGCGGCGGCCGGGGTGGCCGGTGTGATCAAGATGGTCATGGCGATGCGGCACGGGCTGCTGCCGGCGACCCTGCACGTGGCCGAGCCCACCCCGCACGTCGACTGGACGGCCGGCGCGGTCTCCCTGCTCGCCGAGGCCCAACCGTGGCCCGAAACGGACGGGCCGCGCCGCGCCGCCGTCTCGTCGTTCGGCATGAGCGGCACCAACGCCCACCTCGTGCTGGAACAGGCCGCCGCGTCCGAACCCCCGACCGACGGTACGCCCGGAGCGCGGACGCTGCCGGCGGCCCCGGTCCTGCTCTCCGCCGCGAATCCCGCCGCGCTCCGCGCGCAGGCCGGCCGCTGGGCGGCCTGGCTGGACAGCGACGCGGACCTGCGCCCCCTGGACGTCGGGTTCGCGTCGGCCACCTCGCGGACCACTCTGGACAGCCGGGCCGTCCTGTCGGCCACCGGCCGCGACGACCTGCTGGCCGGGCTGCGGGCGCTGGCGGCGGGGGAGCCGTCGGGTGTGGTGGTCACCGGTCAGGCGGCCGACAGGGGTCCGCTCGCGGTGCTCTTCTCCGGGCAGGGCGCGCAGCGTGCCGGCATGGGCCGGGAGCTGTACGCGGCGTTCCCGGTGTTCGCCGCCGTCTTCGACGAGGTCTGCGGGCACCTCGACCGGGCCCTGTCGCAGCCCCTGCGGGCGGTGCTGTTCGCCGACGCGGGCTCGCCGGCGGCGGCGCTGCTGGACCGGACGGAGTTCACCCAGGCCGGGCTGTTCGCGGTCGAGGTGGCGCTGTTCCGCCTGGTGGAGTCGTTCGGGATCGTTCCCGACTTCGTAGCCGGCCACTCGGTCGGGGAGATCGTCGCCGCGCACGTGGCGGGGGTGCTGTCCCTGGAGCACGCCTGCGCGCTGGTCGCCGCCCGTGGCCGGTTGATGCAGGCTCTGCCGGCCGGTGGCGGCATGCTCGCGGTGGCCGCGCCGGAGGCCGACGTGGCCGCTTCGATCGAGGGGTCGACCGACCGGGTGGGGATCGCGGCCGTGAACGGCCCGTCGGCGGTCGTCGTGTCGGGTGCCGTCGAAGCGCTGGACGAGGTGGAGCGGGTCTGGCGGGACCGGGGTGTGCGCACCCGCCGGCTCACCGTCAGCCACGCCTTCCACAGCCCGCTGATGGAACCGATGCTGGCGAAGTTCCGGGCGCTGCTGACCCGGCTCACCTTCTCCGCGCCGGTGCTGCCCGTGGTGTCGCACCTGACCGGTGCCCTCGCCGACGGCGACGACCTCCGCACCCCCGACTACTGGGTGCGCCACGTCGTCGACGCGGTCCGGTACGCCGACGGGATCACCGCGCTCCGCGCCGCCGGGGTGGACACGTTCCTGGAGGTCGGCCCGCAGAGCGTCCTGACCGCGATGACCGCCGACGCCCTGCCCGGCGACGACGTCCTCGCCGTCGCCGCCCAGCGCCGGGACCGGTCCGAGGTGATCGGCCTGCTGGGTGCCCTGGCCGAACTGCACGTCCATGGCGTGCCGGTGACCTGGGCGTCGTGGTTCGCCGGTGGTGGTGCGGTGCGGGTGGACCTGCCGACGTACGCGTTTCAGCGGGAGCGGTTCTGGCCGGTGGTGTCGGCGTGGCGGGTGGGTGATGTCTCGGGTGCTGGTCTGGGTGTGGCGGGGCATCCGTTGTTGGGTGCGGCGGTGCGGTTGGCTGGTGATGGTGGGGTGCTGTTGACGGGTCGGTTGTCGGCCTCGACCCACCCGTGGCTGGCCGACCACGTGGTGTCGGGTTCGGTGGTGGTGCCGGGTACGGCGTTTGTGGAGTTGGTGGTGCGGGCTGGTGATGAGGTGGGTGCGTCGCGGGTTCGGGAGTTGACAGTTGCGGCGCCGATGCATCTGCCGGCTGTCGGTGGGGTTCGGGTGCAGGTGCGTGTTGGTGATGCTGATGGTGCCGGTGGTCGGGATGTGGCGGTGTACTCGCAGCTCGACGACGACGTCGACGCCGAGTGGATCCGGCACGCCGAGGGCGTGCTCGAACCCGCGACGGCCGACGAGCCGGTCCTGCCGGTCTGGCCGCCGGCCGGGGCGTCCGAGGTGGAACTCGCCGGCTGGTACCCGACGTTCGCGGAGCACGGCCTGTCGTACGGGCCGGTGTTTCAGGGGTTGCGTCGGGTGTGGTCGGGTGATGGCGAGGTGTTCGCCGAGGTGGTTCTGCCTGATGGTGTGGTGGACGTGTCGGGGTTCGGGGTGCATCCGGCGTTGTTGGATGCGGCGTTGCATCCGGTCGGGTTGTTGCTGGCGGGGGACGGGGCGTCGGGTCCTCGGGTGCCGTTCGTGTTCGAGGGTGTGCAGGTGTATGCCTCGGGTGCTCGTGTGTTGCGGGTGTGGTTGAGGCGGGTGGGTTCGGGTGTGCGTCTGGTGGCGGTGGACGAGTCGGGTGCGCCGGTGGTGTCGGTGGACTCTCTCGTCCTGCGGGAGATGGGTGCCGCCTCCGCGCCGAGCGCGGTGGACCGTTCCCTGTTCGAGGTCTCCTGGCACGTCGAGGACGTCGCGCCGGTCGCGGCGCTGGTCAGCTCGGCGGTGCTGACGACCGGTGACGCCGCGCTCGGCGTCGACCTGCCCGGGGTGTCGGCGTACGCGGACGTGGCGGCCCTGCTCGCCGCCGTCGAGGCGGGGGAGCCCTCACCGACGTTGCTGCTGCTGCCGACGCGGGACGTCACCGGGGTCCCGGTGCCGGAGGCGGTCCGGGCGTCGACCGTGGACGTCCTGGTGACGGTGCAGGCGTGGCTGGCGGCGGACGCGCTCGCCGACTCCCGGCTGGTGGTGTTCACCCGGGGCGCGATGGCGGTCGGCGACGAGGACCGGGCTGTCGATCCGGCCGGTGCGGCGGTGTGGGGTCTGCTGCGGTCGGCGCAGTCCGAACACCCGGGCCGCATCGTCCTGGTCGACCTGGACGGTGTCCTGGACGTCGACGCCGCTGCGCTGGTCGCGGCGGTGGCCGGCGACCCGACCCCGACCGGCGACCAGCTCGCGATCCGCGGCGGCACCGTCTTCGTACCCCGGTTGACCCGCCTCACCGGCGACGACCTGGTGCCCCCGGCGTCGGGCCTCTGGCACCTCGCGCCGGTCACGCCCGGCACGCTGGACGGCGTCGACCTGGTGCCCGCCCCGGCTCTGCCGCTCGCGCCGGGGCAGGTGCGCATCGCGGTGCGGGCCACAGGCGTGAACTTCCGCGACGTGCTGATCGCGCTCGACATGTACCCGGACCCGGCGGCCCGGATGGGCAGCGAGGGCGCGGGCGTGGTGCTGGAGGTCGGTCCGGACGTCGACGACCTCGTGCCCGGCGACCGGGTCATGGGCATGTTCGAGCCCGGGTTCGGCCCCCAGGTGGTGGCGCAGCGGGAGCGGGTGGCCAGGATCCCCGCCGGCTGGTCGTACGCCCAGGCCGCCTCCGTCCCGCTGGTCTTCCTGACGGCGTTCTACGCGTTGCGCGACCTGGCTGGTCTGCGGGCCGGTGAGTCGGTGCTGGTCCATTCGGGTGCCGGTGGTGTGGGTATGGCGGCGATCCAGCTCGCCCGGCATTTCGGTGCGACGGTGTATGCGACGGCGAGTCCTGGGAAGTGGGGCGTTCTGCGGGAGTTGGGGGTCGCGCCGGAGCGGATCGCGTCGTCGCGGACCACGGAGTTCGAGGGCGTGTTCCTGGCCGCGTCGGGTGGTTCGGGTGTGGACGTGGTGCTCGACGCGCTGGCCGGTGAGTTCGTGGACGCGTCGTTGCGGTTGTTGCCGCGTGGTGGTCGGTTCGTGGAGATGGGCAAGACCGACGTCCGGGACGCCGATGTGGTGGCGGAGCAGTATCCGGGTGTCGCTTATCGGGCGTTCGATCTGAACGAGGCGGGTGGTGTTCGGATCGGGCAGATGCTGGCCGAGTTGTTGGGGTTGTTCGAGCGGGGTGTGCTGCGGCCGTTGCCGATCCGGGTGTGGGATGTGCGGGAGGCGCGGGGGGCGTTGCGGTACATCAGTCAGGCCCGGCACGTGGGCAAGGTGGTGCTCACCGTGCCTGCCCCGGTGGACCCGGAGGGCACGACGCTGGTCACGGGTGCGTCGGGCACTTTGGCGGGTGTGGTGGCGCGGCATCTGGTCGCCACCGGGCAGTCCCGCCGTCTGCTGTTGGTGTCGCGTCGTCTGCCCGCCGAGGGCAGCGACTACGCAGCGTCGGTCGCGGAGCTGACCGGCGCGGGCGCGGTCGTGATGCCGGTGGCTGTGGACGTCGCCGATCCGGCGCAGGTCGCCGCTCTGGTCGCGGGTGTGGACCCGGCGCATCCGTTGACCGCGGTGGTGCACTGCGCGGGGGTCATCGCCGACGCGACGATCACCTCCCTCGACGCGGACGCCGTGGCCACCGTCATGCGGCCGAAGGTGGATGCGGCGTGGGCGTTGCACGAGGCGACGGCGGGGTTGGACCTGTCGGCGTTCGTGATGTTCTCGTCGATCGCGGCGACGCTCGGTTCGCCCGGTCAGGGCAACTACGCGGCGGGAAACGCGTTCCTCGACGCCCTCGCGTCCTACCGGCGGGCGGACGGACTGCCGGCCACCAGTATCGGCTGGGGCATGTGGGCCGCCACCAGCAGCATGACCGCCCACCTCGACCGGGACGACGAGCAGCGGCTGAGCCGACTCGGCATGACCGGCCTCACCGCCGCCGAGGGCGCCGCCCTGTTCGACGCCGCGACGGCCAGGGCACTGCCGGCGATCGCTGCGGCCCGCCTCCGGATCACCGGGGACGCCGGACAGGTTCCGCCGATCCTGCGGCTGCTCGCCCGATCGGGCGGACGCCGCCAGGCCGGCGGCCCGACCGGCACCGGTGGCTCTTCCTGGCGTGACCGGCTGGTCGGGCTGTCGCAGGACGAGGCCCGTCGGTTGCTTGTGGAGTTGGTCTGTGCCCAGGCGGCGGCGGTGCTGGGGCATGCGTCGGCGCAGGCGGTGCCGGGTGGTCGGGCGTTCAAGGAACTCGGGTTCGACTCGTTGACCTCGGTGGAGCTGCGGAACCGGTTGGCCTCGGTGACCGGGCTGCGGCTCTCCGCGACCCTCGTCTTCGACTACCCGACACCGGCCCGGCTCGCCGAGCACCTGCACGAGCGGCTCGACGAGACCAGCAGCGGCGACCGGCCCGTGGCCCCGACCGCCGGTACGGCGGCCTCCGACGAGCCCATCGCGATCATCGGTATGGCCTGCCGCTACCCGGGTGGGGTGGCGACCCCCGAACAGTTGTGGGCTCTGGTCGCCTCGGGTGGGGACGCGATCGGCGGTTTCCCCACCGACCGGGGTTGGGACCTGGAGACCCTCTACGACCCGGACGCCGACCGGGCGGGGACGTCCACCACCCGGCAGGGTGGCTTCCTGTACGACGCGGCCGAGTTCGATCCGGGTTTCTTCGGCATCTCGCCCCGTGAGGCGCTGGCGATGGATCCGCAGCAGCGGTTGCTGTTGGAGACCTCGTGGGAGGCGTTCGAGTACGCCGGCATAGACCCCACCAGCGGACACGGCACCATCACCGGTGTCTTCATCGGTGCCGCCTCCTCCGGCTACGCCGCCAGCGGCAGCGACGGCCTCGACGGGCTCGAAGGCCACCTGTTGACCGGCACCGCCGGCAGTGTCGCCTCCGGCCGGGTCGCGTACACCTTCGGTCTGGAGGGGCCGGCGGTGACTGTGGACACGGCGTGTTCGTCGTCGCTGGTGGCCCTGCACCTGGCCGCGCAGGCGCTGCGCTCCGGCGAGTGCGAGATGGCCCTCGCCGGTGGCGTGGCGCTGATGGCCGCTCCGGGCATGTTCTCCGAGTTCTCCCGCCAGGGCGGTCTCGCTCCGGATGGTCGGTGCAAGGCGTTCGCCGGGGGTGCGGACGGCACTGGTTGGGGTGAGGGTGTGGGCATGCTCCTGGTGGAGCGGCTGTCCGACGCCCGGCGGCGTGGGCACCGGGTTCTTGCGGTGGTGCGGGGTAGTGCGGTGAACCAGGATGGTGCGTCGAACGGTCTCACTGCGCCGAATGGTCCGTCGCAGCAGCGGGTGATTCGTCAGGCGTTGGCCAACGCGCGGCTGACCACCGCTGATGTGGACGCGGTGGAGGCGCACGGCACGGGTACGACGTTGGGTGATCCGATCGAGGCGCAGGCGTTGTTGGCGACGTATGGGCAGGGTCGGTCGGGGGGTCGGCCGTTGTTGTTGGGGTCGGTGAAGTCGAATCTTGGTCATACGCAGGCGGCTGCGGGTGTGGCGGGTGTGATCAAGATGGTTATGGCGATGCGGCATGGTCTGGTGCCGGCGTCGTTGCATGTGGATGAGCCGTCGCCGCATGTGGACTGGTCGGCGGGGGCGGTGGCGTTGGCGACGGAGGCGATGCCGTGGCCGGTGGTGGATCGGCCGCGTCGGGCGGCGGTGTCGTCGTTCGGGATCTCCGGCACGAATGCGCACGTGATCATCGAGCAGGCCCGGGTCGACACCCCGACGCCCCGCCCCGAGCGTCCCGCCGCGTTGCCCGGGTTGGTCGCCGTCGACGCCGTACCGCTGCCCGTCTCGGCGCGCAGTGCCCGCGCGCTGCGCGACCAGGCGGCGCGGATCCGCGACCACCTCGCCGAGCACCCGGACCTGGACCTGCTCGACCTCGGGTACTCGCTCGCCACCGGCCGCGCGCACCACCCGTACCGGCAGGTCGTGGTCGCCGCCGACCGCGACGACGCGCTGACCGGGCTCGCCACCCTGGTTGAGGCGGACCATCGCGTCAGCATGGGCGACGGCACGTCCAAGGTCGTTTTCGTCTTCCCCGGCCAGGGCTCCCAGTGGACCGGCATGGCCCTCGACCTCCTCGACTCCTCGCCGGTCTTCCGGAGCCGGATGCGGGAGTGCGCGGCGGAGCTGTCCCGACTGGTCGACTGGTCCGTCGAGGACGTCCTGCGGGGCTCCCCGGGCGCCCCGCCCATGGACCGCGTCGACGTCGTCCAGCCGCTGCTCTTCTCCGTCATGGTCTCCCTCGCCGAGGTGTGGAAGGCCTGCGGCGTCCGGCCGGACGCGGTCATCGGCCACTCGCAGGGCGAGATCGCCGCCGCCTGCGCCGCCGGCGCGCTCACCCTTCCCGACGCCATCCGTCTGATCGTGGCCCGCAGCCGGGGCCTGCTCGCCATCTCCGGGCTCGGCGGCATGGTCTCCGTGCCGCTCTCCGCCGCCGACACCGGGCAGCTCATCGCGCCCTGGGCGGACACCATCTCCGTCGCCGCGCTGAACGGGGCAGGCGTCACCGTCGTCTCCGGCGACGCGACGTCCGTCGCCGAACTGCTCGCCACCTGCACGGAGCGCGGCATCCGGGCCCGGCAGATCGCCGTGGACTACGCGTCCCACTGCGGCCACGTCGAAGCGGTCCGTGAGGACCTGGCCGTGGCACTCGGCACGATCGAGTCCCACCCCACCGAGGTTGCCTTCCACTCCACCGTCACCGGCGATCGCGTCGACACCACGGAACTGGACGCCGACTACTGGTACCGCAACCTGCGCGAGCCGGTCCGCCTCGCCCCCGTCGTCGACGCCCTGATCGCCGCCGGCCACCGGACGTTCGTCGAGGTCAGCCCGCACCCCGTGCTCAAGGTGGTGGTACAGGACGCGCTCGACCGGGCCGTCGCCGACCCGGCCGGCCAGCACCCGGCCGCCGGGCAGCCCGGCGTCGTGGTCGGCTCCCTGCGCCGCGACGAGAACGGCCCCCGCCAACTCCTCACCGCTCTCGGCAGCCTGCACGCGGCCGGCGTACCCGTCGACTGGGCAGGCGTCTTCGCCGGTGGTGGTGCGGAGCGGGTGGATCTGCCGACGTATGCGTTCCAGCGGGAGCGGTTCTGGCCGGAGGTGGTGGCCTGGCGTTCGGGTGACGTGTCGGGGGCGGGGCTTTCGGCGGCGGGGCATCCGTTGCTGGGTGCGGCGGTGCGGCTTGCCGGCGACGGCGGGGTGGTGTTGACGGGTCGGTTGTCGGCCTCGACCCACCCGTGGCTGGCCGACCACGTGGTGTCGGGTTCGGTGTTGGTGCCGGGTACGGCTCTGGTGGAGTTGGTGGTGCGGGCGGGGGACGAGGTCGGTGCCTCCCGGGTTCGGGAACTGACGGTTGCTGCACCGTTGCGGTTGCCGGCTGTGGGTGGTGTCCGGGTGCAGGTGCGTGTCGGTGCGGTCGAGGCCGGTGGGCGGGATGTGGCGGTGTATTCGCAGCCGGAGGAGGATCCTGACGCTGGGTGGGTTCGGCACGCCGAGGGTGTGCTGGAGTCCGGCTCGGACGACGGGCCTGGGATCGAGGTGTGGCCGCCGTCGGCCACTGAGACGGATCTGGCTGGCTGGTACGAGGCGTTGGTGGGTCATGGTCTGTCGTATGGGCCGGTGTTTCAGGGGTTGCGTCGGGTGTGGTCGGGTGATGGCGAGGTGTTCGCCGAGGTGGTTCTGCCTGATGGTGTGGTGGACGTGTCGGGGTTCGGGGTGCATCCGGCGTTGTTGGATGCGGCGTTGCATCCGGTCGGGTTGTTGCTGGCGGGGGACGGGGCGTCGGGTCCTCGGGTGCCGTTCGTGTTCGAGGGTGTGCAGGTGTATGCCTCGGGTGCTCGTGTGTTGCGGGTGTGGTTGAGGCGGGTGGGTTCGGGTGTGCGTCTGGTGGCGGTGGACGAGTCGGGTGCGCCGGTGGTGTCGGTGGACTCTCTCGTCCTGCGGGAGATGGGTGCCGCCTCCGCGCCGAGCGCGGTGGACCGTTCCCTGTTCGAGGTCTCCTGGCAGACGGAGGAGATCACTCCGGCCGGGAAGGTCTCCGGTTGGGTCCTGTTGACGGCCGACGGTCGGACCGACGCTGCAGCCTCCCCCGTCGACCTTCCCGGAGTGCCGGCGTACGCGGACGTGGCGGCCCTGCTCGCCGCCGTCGAGGCGGGGGAGACCCCACCGGAGGTGCTGCTGCTGCCGGTGCCGGCGCCGGCCACCGGGCCGTCCGTCCCCGCAGCCGTCCGGACGCTGACCACCGAGGTCCTCGGGACCGTCCAGGCGTGGCTCGCCGCCGACGTGCTCGCCGACTCCCGCCTGGTGGTGCTCACCCGGGACGCGGTGGCGGTGCAGCCCGGCGACCGGACCGGTGACCTCGCGGGTGCGGCGGTGTGGGGTCTGCTGCGGTCGGCGCAGTCGGAACATCCGGGTCGCATCGTCCTGGCCGACCTCGACCGTGGAGCCGACGCCGACACGCTGGCGGTGCTCGCGACGGTGGCCGGCGATCCGGCCCCGACCGGCGGCCAGCTCGCGATCCGCGGCGGCACCGTCTTCGTACCCCGGGTCACCCGACCGGCCGCCGACCGCCTCGTCCCGTCGACCGACCTCTGGCACGTGGCGGCGGTGGAGCCGGGAACGATCGACGGCGTCGGCCTGGTGGTCGGCACCGACCTGCCCCTGGCCGCCGGTCAGGTCCGCATCGCGGTGCGTGCTGCCGGCGTGAACTTCCGCGACGTCCTCATCGCCCTGGGCATGTACCCGGATTCGACTGCGGTGATGGGCAGTGAGGGCGCGGGCGTGGTGCTGGAGGTGGGTCCGGGTGTCGACGACCTGGTGCCGGGGGATCGGGTGTTCGGGCTGTTCGAGCCCGGCTTCGGCCCGCAGGTGGTCGCGCAGCGGGACCGGATCGCGAGGATTCCTATCGGTTGGTCGTTTGTGGAGGCCGCCTCCGTTCCGGTGGTCTTCCTGACGGCGTTCTATGCGTTGCGTGATCTGGCGGGTTTGCGGGTCGGTGAGTCGGTGCTGATTCACTCCGGTGCCGGTGGTGTGGGTATGGCGGCGGTTCAGCTCGCCCGGCATTTCGGTGCGACGGTGTATGCGACGGCGAGTCCTGGGAAGTGGGGCGTTCTGCGGGAGTTGGGGGTCGCGCCGGAGCGGATCGCGTCGTCGCGGACCACGGAGTTCGAGGGTGCGTTCGCGTCGGCGTCGGGTGGTGCGGGTGTGGATGTGGTGTTGGATGCGTTGGCGGGTGAGTTCGTGGACGCGTCGTTGCGGTTGTTGCCGCGTGGTGGTCGGTTCGTGGAGATGGGCAAGACCGACGTCCGCGACCCGGAACTCGTCGCCGAGCAGCACCCGGGCGTCACCTACCGGGCATTCGAACTCAACCAGGCCGGCGGAACCCGCATCGGGCAGATGCTCGCCGAACTGCTTGCCCTCTTTGAGCGGGGTGTGCTGCGGCCGTTGCCGATCCGGGTGTGGGATGTGCGGGAGGCGCGGGGGGCGTTGCGGCACATCAGTCAGGCCCGGCACGTGGGCAAGGTGGTGCTGACCATTCCCCCTCCGGCGGATCCGGAGGGCACCACGTTGGTCACGGGTGCGTCGGGTGTGTTGGCGGGTGTCGTCGCCCGGCATCTGGTCGCCACGGGGCGGTCTCGTCGTTTGTTGTTGGCGTCGCGTCGTCTGCCGGTGGAGGGCAGTGGTTATGCGGCGTTGGTGGCGGAGTTGACCGGTGCGGGTGCGTCGGTCACGACGGTCGCGGTGGATGTCGCGGATCCGGTGCAGGTCGCCGCTCTGGTCGCGGGTGTGGATGCGGCGTGTCCGTTGACGGCGGTGGTGCATTGTGCGGGTGTGGTGGCCGACGGCACGATCGCTTCCCTGGATGCGGGTGCTGTGGCTGCGGTGATGGGGCCGAAGGTGGATGCGGCGTGGGCGTTGCATGAGGTGACGGCGGGGTTGGATCTGTCGGCGTTCGTGGTGTTCTCGTCGGTGGCGGCGACGTTGGGTTCGCCGGGTCAGGGCAACTATGCGGCGGCGAACGCGTTCCTCGACGCCCTCGCGTCGTACCGGCGGGCCCACGGCCTGCCGGCGGCCAGCCTCGCCTGGGGGCTCTGGGCGACCACCAGCAGCATGACCGCCCACCTCGACGCCAGCGAGCACCGCCGCGCCATCCGTGCCGGCAGCGCTCCGCTCACCGACGTCGAGGGACTCGCCCTCTACGACGCCGCGCAGCGGCACGGTGGGGCGCACGTCGTCCTCATGAAGGTGCCGGCGGTCGCGGACGGGCCGGACGCGGACCGGGTGCCCGCCCTCCTGCGGGACCTCGTGCGGCAGCCCCGCACCCGGCGGCGCTCGGCGGCTCGCGGTGCCGCCGACCTGTCGGCGGCCGAGCGGCTCGCCGCGCTCAACCCGGTCGAACGGCGCGGTCAGCTCCTCGACCTGGTCGCCGGCAGCGTCGCGGCGGTGCTCGGTCACCGCTCGGCGGAGACCGTCGACCCGCTGCGGCCGTTCAAGGAGATCGGCTTCGACTCGCTGACCTCGGTCGAGTTGCGCAACCGGCTGGCCTCGGCCACCGAACTGCGGCTGCCCGCCACTGTCGCCTTCGACTACCCGACCCCCGTCGTGCTCGCCGACTTCCTCGACCGCGAGCTCGGTGGTCGGGTCACCCCGGCACCGACCCCGGCCACCACCGCGACGACCGACGTCGACGAGCCGATCGCCATCGTCGGCATGGCCTGCCGGTTCCCCGGCGACGTGCAGACTCCCGAGCAGCTCTGGGACCTGGTCACCGCAGGCGCGGACGTCATCGCGCCGTTCCCCACCGACCGTGGCTGGGACCTCTCCATCCTGCGCACCGAGGCCGAGGACGACACCGCCACCCCGCGCAACGGCGGCTTCCTCTACGACGCCGCCGACTTCGACGCCGGCTTCTTCGGCATCTCGCCCCGTGAGGCGCTGGCGATGGACCCGCAGCAGCGGCTGCTGCTGGAGACCTCCTGGGAGGCGTTCGAGCGGGCCGGCATCGACCCGCACACCGCCCGGGGCAGCAGCACCGGCGTCTACGTCGGCCTGATCTACCACGACTACGCCGGCAAGGCGATCGGCACCTCCGACGAACTCGACGGGTACGTGGGCAACGGCAGCGCCGGCAGCGTCGCCTCCGGCCGGATCTCGTACCTCTTCGGCCTGGAGGGGCCGGCGGTCACCGTCGACACCGCCTGCTCGTCGTCGCTGGTGGCGCTGCACCTGGCCGCCCAGGCGCTGCGGCAGGACGAGTGCGGGCTCGCCCTCGCCGGTGGCGTCAGCGTCATGTCCACCCCCGGCATGCTCGCGGAGTTCTCCCGCCAGCGCGGCCTTTCGCCCGACGGGCGGTGCAAGGCGTTCGGCGCCGGCGCCGACGGCACCGGGTTCGCCGAGGGCGTCGGCATGCTGCTGCTGGAACGGCTCTCCGACGCCCAGCGCAACGGGCGGCGCATCCTCGCCGTCGTCCGGGCCAGCGCCGTCAACCAGGACGGGGCAAGCAGCGGGCTCACCGCCCCGAACGGTCCGTCGCAGCAGCGGGTGATCCGCCAGGCCCTCGCCAACGCCCGGCTCACCCCCGCCGACGTCGACGCCGTCGAGGCGCACGGCACCGGCACCGCCCTCGGTGACCCGATCGAGGCGCAGGCCCTGCTCGCCACCTACGGGCAGGACCGGCCGGAGGACCGTCCGCTGCTGCTCGGCTCGATCAAGTCGAACATCGGCCACGCCCAGGCGGCGGCCGGGGTGGCCGGTGTGATCAAGATGGTCATGGCGATGCGGCACGGGCTGCTGCCGGCGACCCTGCACGTGGCCGAGCCGTCCCCGCACGTCGACTGGACGGCCGGTGCGGTCGAACTACTCGCCGAACCCCGGCCCTGGCCACGGGTGGACCGACCCCGCCGCGCCGCCGTCTCCTCGTTCGGCATCTCCGGCACCAACGTCCACACCATCATCGAGCAGGCCCCCGAGACGTCGACCGCGCCGACCGCACCGGCCCCCGTCGTCTCCGGGGACCTGACCACCCCGTGCGTGCTCTCCGCCCGCACCGGTCAGGCTCTCCGTGGACAGGCGCAGCGGCTCCGTACCTGGCTGGCGGAGCACCCTGGCACCGGGCTGCCCGACCTCGGCCACGCGCTGGCCAGCGGACGCACCGCCTTCGAGCACCGGGCGGTGCTGCTGCCCCGGGACCGGCAGAGTCTCCTCGCCGCCCTCGACACGATCGTCGACGACCAGCCGTCCTCCATCGTCGTGCGCGGTACGGCCCGCACCGGCCGGCTCGCCGTCCTCTTCTCCGGGCAGGGCGCGCAGCGCGCCGGCATGGGCCGTGAGCTGTACGGGGTGTTCCCGGTGTTCGCCGCCGCGTTGGACGAGGTCTGCGGTCACCTGGACGCGCTGCTGCCGCAGCCGTTGCGAGAGGTGCTCTTCGCCACCGGGGGTTCGCCGGAGGCGGAGCTGCTGGACCAGACCGTCTTCACCCAGGCCGGTCTCTTCGCCGTCGAGGTGGCACTGTTCCGTCTCGTCGAGTCGTTCGGGATCGCCCCCGACTTCGTCGGTGGTCACTCGATCGGTGAGATCACCGCCGCCCACGTGTCCGGGGTGCTGTCCCTGGCCGACGCGTGTGCGCTGGTGGCCGCCCGGGGCCGGTTGATGCAGGCACTGCCGGCGGGTGGGGGCATGCTGGCGGTGGCCGCACCGGAATCCGAGGTCACGCAGACGCTCGCCGGTCTGACCGACCGGGTCGGTGTCGCGGCGGTGAACGGTCCGAACGCGGTGGTCGTCTCCGGTGCGGTCGAGGCCCTCGACGAGGTGGAGCGGGTCTGGCGGGAGCGGGGTGCCCGGACGCGTCGGCTGCGGGTGAGTCACGCGTTCCACAGCCCGTTGATGGAGCCGATGCTCGACGGGTTCCGCCGTGTCGTGGCGGAGCTGAGCTTCGCCGCACCGTTGCTGCCGGTGGTGTCGAACCTGACCGGTGGCCTCGCCGACGCCGACGAGATCCGGACCGCCGACTACTGGGTGCGGCACGTCCGCGAGGCGGTCCGCTTCGCCGACGGCATCGGCTACCTGCGGCAGCGCAACGTCGGCACCTATCTGGAGGTCGGGCCGGACGGTGTCCTCGCGGGCATGATCCAGGACTGCCTCGCCGAGGGCGCGGCCGACGGCAGCGGTCCGGTGGTCGTACCGACCCTGCGCAAGGGTCGCACCGAGGCGTCCGCGCTGCTCGCGGCTCTTGCCGAGGCGTACGTCGGTGGCGTCGCCGTCGACTGGACCCCGCTCACCGCCGGCTCCGGTGACCGGCTGGACCTGCCGACGTATGCGTTCCAGCGGGAGCGGTTCTGGCCGGTGGCGGTGGCCTGGCGTGCGGGCGATGTGTCGGGGGTGGGTCTCGCGGCGGCGGGGCATCCGTTGTTGGGTGCGGCTGTCTGGCTCGCCGGTGACGACGGGGTGGTGCTGACGGGTCGGTTGTCGGTGTCGACCCATCCGTGGCTGGTCGATCACGTGGTGTCGGGTTCGGTGGTGGTGCCGGGTACGGCTCTGGTGGAGTTGGTGGTGCGGGCTGGTGACGAGGTGGGTGCCTGCCGGGTGCGGGAACTCACTGTCGCCGCGCCGTTGTACCTGCCGGCTGTCGGTGGCGTGAGGGTGCAGGTGCGTGTCGGTGCGGTCGGGGCCGGTGGGCGGGACGTCGTGGTGTACTCGCAGTCGGAGGAGGACCCTGGTGCCGGGTGGGTTCGGCATGCCGAGGGTGTGCTGGAGCCCGCCTCGGACGTCGGACCGGCGGTTGGCATGTGGCCTCCGTCGGCCACTGAGACGGATCTGGCTGGTTGGTACGAGGCGCTGGTGGGCCATGGTCTGTCGTATGGGCCGGTGTTTCAGGGGTTGCGTCGGGTGTGGTCGGGTGATGGCGAGGTGTTCGCCGAGGTGGTTCTGCCTGATGGTGTGGTGGACGTGTCGGGGTTCGGGGTGCATCCGGCGTTGTTGGATGCGGCGTTGCATCCGGTCGGGTTGTTGCTGGCGGGGGACGGGGCGTCGGGTCCTCGGGTGCCGTTCGTGTTCGAGGGTGTGCAGGTGTATGCCTCGGGTGCTCGTGTGTTGCGGGTGTGGTTGAGGCGGGTGGGGTCGGGTGTGCGTCTGGTGGCGGTGGACGAGTCGGGTGCGCCGGTGGTGTCGGTGGACTCTCTCGTCCTGCGGGAGATGACCGGTGTGGCTGCTGCCCCGGCTGCCGCCTCGCGGTCGCTGTTCGAGGTCACCTGGGAGACCGAGGAGGTCACGCCGGCCGGGGTGCCGACGGGCTGGGCCCTGCTGGGTGCCCCGGACGTCGCTGCGGCCCTGCCTGCGGCCCTGCCTGCGGCCCGGGTCTTCACCGACGTGGCGGAGCTGGTCTCCGCCGTGGCACCGGGAGAGACCGCGCCCGAGGTGGTGCTGCTGCCGGTGCGCGGGGTCGTCGACGCCCCGGTGCCCGAGACGGTGCGCGCCCTGACCGACGAGGTCCTGGCGATAGTGCGGGCGTGGCTGACCGCAGACGTGTTGGCCGACTCCCGCCTGGTGGTGGTGACCCGGGGCGCGGTGGCCGCGCAGGACGACGAGCGGGTGGTCGACCTGGCGGGTGCGGCGGTGTGGGGTCTGCTGCGGTCGGCGCAGTCGGAACACCCGGGCCGCATCGTGCTCGCTGACACGGACGAGACAATCGACGCGCGGGCACTCGGCGTGCTGGTGGCCGTCGCGGCGGACCAGTCCACGGTCGGCGGGCAGCTCGCGATCCGGGGTGACCGGGTGGTGGTGCCCCGGCTCGTCCGGCAGGTCGGCGCGGAACTGACCCCGCCGGCCGACGGCGGCTGGCACGTGGCCACGGTTCGTCCCGGCACCCTGGACGGCGTCGAGATCGTTCCGACCGCCCAGGTCGACCTGGCTCCCGGTCAGGTCCGGATTGCGGTGCGGGCTGCCGGGGTGAATTTCCGTGACGTTCTTATCGCGTTGGGTGTGTACCCGGATTCGGCTGCGGTGATGGGCAGTGAGGGTGCGGGTGTGGTGGTGGAGGTGGGTCCGGGCGTTGTTGACCTGGTGCCCGGCGACCGGGTCATGGGCTTGTTCGAGCCCGGGTTCGGGCCTGAGGTGGTGGCGCAGCGGGAGCGGGTGGCGAGGGTTCCCGCCGGCTGGTCGTTCGTGGAGGCGGCGTCGGTTCCGGTGGTGTTCTTGACGGCGTTCTATGCGTTGCGTGATCTGGCGGGTTTGCGGGCCGGTGAGTCGGTGCTGATTCACTCCGGTGCCGGTGGTGTGGGTATGGCGGCGGTTCAGCTCGCCCGGCATTTCGGTGCGACGGTGTATGCGACGGCGAGTCCCGGGAAGTGGGGCGTTCTGCGGGAGTTGGGGGTCGCGCCGGAGCGGATCGCGTCGTCGCGGACCACGGAGTTCGAGGGCGTGTTCCTGGCCGCGTCGGGTGGTTCGGGTGTGGACGTGGTGCTCGATGCGTTGGCGGGTGAGTTCGTGGACGCGTCGTTGCGGTTGTTGCCGCGTGGTGGTCGGTTCGTGGAGATGGGCAAGACCGACGTCCGCGACCCGGAACTCGTCGCCGAGCAGTATCCGGGTGTCGCTTATCGGGCGTTCGATCTGAACGAGGCGGGTGGTGTTCGGATCGGGCAGATGCTGGCCGAGTTGTTGGGGTTGTTCGAGCGGGGTGTGCTGCGGCCGTTGCCGATCCGGGTGTGGGATGTGCGGGAGGCGCGGGGGGCGTTGCGGCACATCAGTCAGGCCCGGTACGTGGGCAAGGTGGTGCTGACCATTCCCCCTCCGGCGGATCCGGAGGGCACCACGTTGGTCACGGGTGCGTCGGGTGTGTTGGCGGGTGTCGTCGCCCGGCATCTGGTCGCCACGGGGCGGTCTCGTCGTTTGTTGTTGGCGTCGCGTCGTCTGCCGGTGGAGGGCAGTGGTTATGCGGCGTTGGTGGCGGAGTTGACCGGTGCGGGTGCAGCGGTTGCGACCGTGGCGGTGGATGTCGCGGATCCGGTGCAGGTCGCCGCTCTGGTCGCGGGTGTGGATGCGGCGTGTCCGTTGACGGCGGTGGTGCATTGTGCGGGTGTGGTGGCCGACGGCACGATCGCTTCCCTGGATGCGGGTGCTGTGGCTGCGGTGATGGGGCCGAAGGTGGATGCGGCGTGGGCGTTGCATGAGGTGACGGCGGGGTTGGATCTGTCGGCGTTCGTGGTGTTCTCGTCGGTGGCGGCGACGTTGGGTTCGCCGGGTCAGGGCAACTATGCGGCGGCGAACGCGTTCCTCGACGCCCTCGCGTCGTACCGGCGGGCGCGGGGGTTGCCGGCCACCAGCATCGGCTGGGGCATGTGGGCCACGGGTGGCATGGCCGCGCGCCTGGGCACCGACGACCGGCAGCGGCTGGGCCGGCTCGGCATGACCGGCCTCACCGCCGCCGAGGGCGCCGCCCTGTTCGACGCCGCGGTCGCCGGGGCACCGCCGATGGTGGTGGCCGCGCGGCTGCGGATCACCGGGGAGCCCGGGCAGGTCCCGCCGATCCTGCGTCGGTTGGCCCGGACCGGGGCCCGCCGGCAGGCGCGCACCGTCGAGGCAGGCACGGGCACGGCCTGGTCGGAGCGGCTGGCCGGGCTGTCGCAGGACGAGGCCCGTCGGTTGCTTGTGGAGTTGGTCTGTGCCCAGGCGGCGGCGGTGCTGGGGCATGCGTCGGCGCAGGCGGTGCCGGGTGGTCGGGCGTTCAAGGAACTCGGGTTCGACTCGTTGACCTCGGTGGAGCTGCGGAACCGGTTGGCCTCGGTGACCGGGCTGCGGCTCTCCGCGACCCTCGTCTTCGACTACCCGACACCGGCCCGGCTCGCCGAGCACCTGCACGAGCAGTGGGGTCACTCCGGGGCCGCGGCCCCCGCCGCCGCCCGGACCGTCACCCTCCCCGGCGACGACGACCCGATCGCCATCGTCGGGATGGCCTGCCGGTTCCCGGGCGGCGTCTCCAGCCCGGAGCAGTTGTGGAACCTGGTCGCCTCGGGCCGGGATGCCATCGACGGCTTCCCGACCGACAGGGGCTGGGACCTCGACGCGCTCTACGACCCGGATGCGGACCGGGCGGGGACGTCCACCACCCGGCAGGGTGGCTTCCTGTACGACGCGGCCGAGTTCGATCCCGAGTTCTTCGGCATCTCGCCCCGTGAGGCGCTGGCGATGGATCCGCAGCAGCGGTTGCTGTTGGAGACCTCGTGGGAGGCGTTCGAGTCCGCCGGCCTCGACCCCCGCGACACCAGGGTCACCACCGGCGTGTACGCCGGGCTCATCCACCATGACTACGCGGGCCGGCTGGAGGCCTCGGAGGAGCTGGAGGGCTACCTCGTCAACGGCACCGCCGGCAGCGTCGCCTCCGGCCGGGTGGCGTACGTGTTCGGGCTGGAAGGGCCGGCGGTCACCGTCGACACCGCGTGTTCGTCGTCGCTGGTCGCCCTGCACCTGGCCGCGCAGGCGCTGCGGTCCGGGGAATGCGACCTGGCCCTGGCCGGTGGCGTGACCGTGATGGCCACCCCCAGCGCCTTCGTCGGCTTCTCCCGGCAGCGGGGTCTCGCTCCGGACGGTCGGTGCAAGGCGTTCGCCGGGGGTGCGGACGGCACTGGTTGGGGTGAGGGTGTGGGCATGCTCCTGGTGGAGCGGCTGTCCGACGCCCGGCGGCGTGGGCACCGGGTTCTTGCGGTGGTGCGGGGTAGTGCTGTCAATCAGGATGGTGCGTCGAATGGGTTGACGGCGCCGAATGGTCCGTCGCAGCAGCGGGTGATTCGTCAGGCTCTTGCCAACGCGCGGCTGTCGACGGCGGATGTGGATGTTGTCGAAGCTCATGGCACCGGGACCACGCTGGGTGATCCGATCGAGGCGCAGGCGTTGTTGGCGACGTATGGGCAGGGTCGGTCGGGGGGTCGGCCGTTGTTGTTGGGGTCGGTGAAGTCGAATCTTGGTCACACGCAGGCGGCTGCGGGTGTGGCGGGTGTGATCAAGATGGTTATGGCGATGCGGCATGGTCTGGTGCCGGCGTCGTTGCATGTGGATGAGCCGTCGCCGCATGTGGACTGGTCGGCGGGGGCGGTGGCGTTGGCGACGGAGGCGATGCCGTGGCCGGTGGTGGATCGGCCGCGTCGGGCGGCGGTGTCGTCGTTCGGGATCTCCGGCACGAATGCGCATGTGATCATCGAGCAGCCGCCGACGGCGGATGTGACCGAGGCTGCGGAGCTGTGGGTGCCGGTGGTGGTGCCGGTGTTGCTGTCGGCGCGGTCGGAGACGGTCCTGGCCGCGCAGGCGGGCCGGTGGGCCCACTGGCTGGCAGGCGACGAGACGTTGCGTCCGGTGGACGTGGGCTGGTCGTCGGTGATCACCCGGGCGACGTGGGAGCACCGCGCGGTGATCGCGGCGGCCGACCGGACAGAGCTGCTCGTCGGACTGCGCGCGCTCGCCGCCGGTGAGCCGTCGGGCACTGTGGTGACCGGTGCGCAGGGGCCGCGCGGTCAGCTCGCGGTGCTCTTCTCCGGGCAGGGCGCGCAGCGTGTGGGCATGGGTCGGGAGTTGTACGAGGCGTTCCCGGTGTTCGCCACCGGGTTGGACGAGGTGTGCGGCCATCTCGATCCGTTCCTGCCGCAGCCGTTGCGGACTGTGTTGTTCGCCGAGGCGGGTTCGGCGGAGGCGGAGTTGCTGGATCAGACCGTCTTCACCCAGGCGGGGTTGTTCGCCGTCGAGGTGGCGTTGTTCCGCCTGGTCGAGTCGTTCGGGGTCGTGCCGGACTTCGTCGGTGGCCATTCGATCGGGGAGATCACCGCCGCGTACGTGGCCGGGGTGCTGTCGTTGGCCGACGCGTGTGTGCTGGTGGCGGCGCGGGGTCGGTTGATGCAGGCGCTGCCGGTCGGGGGCGGGATGCTCGCGGTGGGTGCGTCCGAGGAGGCGGTCGCCGAGACGCTTGTGGGCCGGGCCGACCGGGTCGGCCTCGCCGCGGTGAACGGCCCGTCGGCCGTGGTCGTCTCCGGGGTGGCCGACGCCTTGGACGAGGTGGAGCGGATCTGGCGGGAGCGGGGTGCGCGGACGCGTCGGTTGACGGTGAGCCATGCGTTCCACAGCCCGCTGATGGAACCGATGCTCGCCGAGTTCCGGGCCGTGGTCGCGGGGCTG
Organism: Micromonospora sp. NBC_00421; assembly: GCF_036017915.1. Taxonomy (NCBI): domain Bacteria; kingdom Bacillati; phylum Actinomycetota; class Actinomycetes; order Micromonosporales; family Micromonosporaceae; genus Micromonospora; species Micromonospora sp. NBC_00421. Next base: position 3,151,109 of record NZ_CP107929.1, on the reverse strand, counting down.
ACCTTCACGTCACCGCTACTGCCTGTGGTGTCCAACCTGACCGGTGCGCTCGCCGACGCCGAGGAGCTCCACGACCCGGACTACTGGGTCCGCCACGTGCGGGAGACCGTCCGCTTCGCCGACGGGATCACAGTGCTCCGCAAGGCGGGCGTGGACACGTTCCTGGAGATCGGGCCGCAGAGTGTGCTGACCGCGATGGCCGCCGACGTGCTCCCCGGTGACGAGGACGTGCTCGCCGTGGCCGTCCAGCGGCGGGACCGCGCCGAGATGACCGGACTGGCGGCCGCGCTGGGCGAGTTGCACGTGCGCGGGCTGCCGGTCAGGTGGGAGCCGTGGTTCACCGACGCGCGCCGGGTGGATCTGCCCACGTATGCGTTCCAGCACCAGCGGTTCTGGCCCGAGCCGGCGAAGCCGCAGGGCCCGGTCGTGGACGCGGGGGACACCGAGTTCTGGGCCGCCGTCGAGGGTGGTGACCTCACCGTCCTCACCGACCAGCTCGGTGCCGACGCGGTGGACGCCCTCACTCCGGCCCTGCCCGCCCTGACCTCCTGGCGGCGGGCCCGGACCCGCGACACGGCGGTGAACGGCTGGTCGTACCAGGTGGGATGGCGACGGGTCGACCTCGGTGACCCGACGACGGCGGGCGGCGGCTGGCTGCTCGTCGGCCCCGCCGGCGACCCGGCGGAGGAGCAGGTGACCGCCGCGCTGACCGCCGCAGGTGGGGAGGTCCGGCGACTGGTCGTCGATCCGGCCACCGTCGGCCGTGGCGGCCTGACCCGCCGGTTGACCAGCGCGTTGGCCGACGGACCGCTCGCCGGCGTGGTCTCACTGCTCGGCCTGGCCGACGAGCCCCACCAGGGACAGCCGGCTGTGCCGGCCGGCGTCGCGGCCACCCTGCTGCTGGTCCAGGCACTGCACGACGCCGGTGCGGCGGCCCTGCTGTGGTGCGTCACCCGGGGCGCGGTCGGCACCGGCACCGACGACCCGGCGCGCAGCGCCGCCCAGGGGGCCCTGTGGGGCATGGGCCGGGTCGCCGGCCTCGAACTGCCGCAACTACGGGTGGGTCTGCTGGACCTGCCGGAGCGGGACGCCGACCCGGTCCGGCTGGCGGCGGCGCTCACCGCCGCCGGCGACGAGGACCAGCTCGCGGTCCGGCCGACCGGCGTGTACGCGCGCCGGCTGACCCGGGCCACCCCCGCCGACCCGGCGGCGGCCGACCGCTGGCAACCCTCCGGCACGGTGCTGGTCACCGGCGGCACGGGCGCGCTCGGCGCGCACGTGGCCCGCTGGGCGGCCGGCCACGGCGCCGCGCACCTGGTGCTGACCGGCCGGCGCGGCGACGCCGCCCCCGGTGCGACGGAACTGCGCGACGAGTTGACCGCCCTCGGGGCCCGGGTCACCATCGCCGCCTGTGACGTGGCCGACCGGAACGCGGTGGCCGCACTGCTCGCCGGGATCGACGACGACCCGGCACCCCTGACCGCTGTGGTGCACGCGGCCGGGCTGAACGACGTGGCCCCGCTGGTCGACACCGACCTGGAGCGGCTGGCCGGGGTACTGGCCGCCAAGATCGCCGGGGCGGCGCACCTCGACGAGCTGCTCGGCGACCGTCCGCTCGACGCGTTCGTCCTCTTCGCCTCGATCGCCGGGGTGTGGGGCAGCGGCGGCCAGGCCGGCTATGCGGCAGGCAACGCGTACCTCGACGCCCTGGCCGAGCGGCGACGTGCCCGTGGCCTCGCCGCCACCTCGGTGGCGTGGGGGCCCTGGGCCGACGGCGGCATGGCCACCGACGACGCCCGGCGGGAGCTGGCCCGGCGTGGCCTGCGGGCCATGTCGCCGGCCGACGCGGTGCACGCCCTGCGGGTGGCCGTCGGACGTGGACGGCCCTGCCTTACCGTGGTCGACGTCGACTGGGCGACGTTCGCCCCGGCGTACGAGTCAGCCGGGCCGCGTCCGCTCCTGGCCGACCTGCCCGAGGCCCGTCCGGCCGTCGGCCCGGCCGAGGACACCGCGACGGCCGACGGTGGCCGGTCGCTGCGCGAGCGGCTGCTGGCCCTGCCCGGCGACGAGCGGGACCGCCACCTCACCGACCTGGTCCGCGCCGAGGCGGCGGCCGTGCTCGGCCACACCGGTTCCGAGCTGGTCAAGCCGGGGCGGGCGTTCAAGGAACTGGGCTTCGACTCGTTGACCGCCGTGGAACTGCGCAACCGGCTCGCCCGGCTCACCGGCCTGTCCCTGCCCACCACGCTGGTCTTCGACTACCCCGCCCCGGTGGCCGTGGCCGGGCACCTGCTCGCCGAGTTGGTGCCCGAGGCGCAGCGGGAGGAGGCGGCCGACCCGGCGGAGACGGCGGTGCGGCAGACCCTCGCCACCATCCCGCTGGCCCGCATCCGCGAGGCCGGACTGCTGGACCTGCTGCTCAACCTGGCCAACGGCGACGACACCGACCACACCTCCACCGACGAGGTCGACATCGACGAGATGGACGCCGACACCCTCATCAGGCTGGCGCTCGACGGCTCCGAGTCCTGACCCTTGTCCCACGTACGGAGTACATGATGTCCACGTCAGCAGATAAGGCCGTCGAGGCGCTTCGGGCTTCGCTCAAGGAGACCAGCCGGCTCAAGCAGCTCAACCAGCAGCTGACTGCGGCGGCCCGGGAGCCGATCGCGATCGTCGCGATGTCCTGCCGCTACCCGGGCGGGGTGTCCGACCCGGACCAGCTGTGGGACCTGGTGGCCTCCGGTGGGGACGCCATCGGCGGCTTCCCCACCGGCCGGGGCTGGGACCTGGACAACCTGTACGACCCGACCGGCGAGCAGTCTGGCCGCTCCAGCACCCGGCAGGGCGGCTTCCTCTACGACGCGGCGGAGTTCGACGCCGACTTCTTCGGCATCTCCCCGCGCGAGGCGCTGGCGATGGACCCGCAGCAGCGGCTGCTGCTGGAGACGTCCTGGGAGGCGTTCGAGTCGGCCGGCATCGCCCCCTCGTCCGTGCGGGGTCAGAAGGTCGGCGCGTTCGTCGGCACCGCCGCCAACGGCTACGGCGTCGGGCAGGACGGCGGCGCGGACGGCGCCGACGAGGGCTACCTGCTGACCGGCACCGTCACCAGCGTCGTCTCCGGGCGGATCGCGTACGCGCTGGGTCTGGAGGGACCGGCCGTCACCGTCGACACCGCCTGCTCGTCGTCCCTGGTCGCGCTGCACCTGGCCTGCCAGGCGCTGCGGGCCGGCGAATTCGACCTGGCCCTGGCCGGCGGCGTCTGCGTCATGGCCACCCCCAGCCCCTTCGTCGGCTTCTCCCGGCAGCGCGGACTCGCCTCGGACGGGCGGTGCAAGTCGTTCGCCGCCGCCGCGGACGGCACCGGCTGGGCCGAGGGGGTCGGCCTGCTGCTCGTCGAGCGCCTCTCCGACGCCCAGCGCAACGGCCACCGGATCCTCGCCGTCATCCGGGGCAGCGCGATCAACCAGGACGGTGCGTCGAACGGGCTCACCGCCCCGAACGGCCCCGCCCAGCAGCGGGTGATCCGGCAGGCGCTGAGCAACGCCCGGCTCACCACCGCCGACGTGGACGCCGTCGAGGCGCACGGCACCGGCACCACTCTCGGCGACCCGATCGAGGCGCAGGCGTTGCTCGCCACGTACGGGCAGGAGCGCGGTGGGGGCGACCCGCTGTGGCTCGGCTCGATCAAGTCGAACATGGGGCACAGCCAGTCGGCCGCCGGTGTCGCGGGCGTCATCAAGATGGTGATGGCCATCCGGCACGGCGTCCTGCCCGCCACGCTGCACGTCGACGAGCCGTCCCCGCACATCGACTGGTCGGCCGGTGCGGTCGAGCTGCTCACCGAGGCCCGGCCCTGGCCGGAGCTGGACCGGCCCCGCCGGGCGGCCGTGTCGTCGTTCGGCATCAGCGGCACCAACGCCCACGTCATCCTCGAACAGGCCGAGCCCGTCCCGGCTCCCGTACCGGAGCAGCCCGGCCTGCTCGCCACCCCCGCCACGGTCTGGTCGCTGTCGGCCCGCTCCACGCCCGCCCTGCGGGAGCAGGCCGCCCGGCTCGCCCGGTACGTCCGCGCCCACGACGACGTCGACCCGGCCCGACTGGCCTGGTCGCTGGCCACCACCCGGTCCGCGTTCGAGCACCGGGCGGCCGTGGTGGCCGTCGACCCGGCGCAGCTCCTGGCCGGGCTGGACGCCCTCGCCGCCGGCACCCCGGCCGGCACCGTCGTCACCGGCGTGGCAGGTGAGTCGGGCGAGGGCCCGGTCTGGGTCTTCCCGGGTCAGGGCGCGCAGCACGTGGCGATGGCGGTCGGGCTGATCGGCACCTGCACGGTCTTCGACGAGGCCCTCGCCGAGTGCCAGGCCGAGTTCGACAGGTGGCTCGACATCGACGTGGTCGCCGTGCTGACCGGTACCGACGACTCGTGGCTGGCCCGCTCCGAGGTCGCCCAGCCGGCCCTGTTCGCCGTCGGCGTGGGCCTGGCCCGGCTGTGGCGGCACGCCGGGATGACCCCCCGGGCCGTGATCGGCCACTCCCAGGGTGAGATCGTGGCCGCCCACGTGGCCGGGGTGCTGTCGCTGGCCGACGCGGTCAAGGTCCTGGCGCTGCGGCTCCGGGCGCTGGCCGCCATCGCCGGCACCGGGGCGATGGCCGCGATCGACCTGCCGGCCGCCGAGGTCACGGCACGCCTCCCCGAGGGCGTCACCGTGTCCGTCGTCAACGGCCCCGGCACCACGGCGGTCGCCGGGCCGCCGCAGGCCGTCGCGGACCTGGTCGCGGCGTGCGTCGCCGACGGCGTCCGGGCCCGGCCCGTGGCCGTCGACTACGCCTCGCACTCCCCGGCCGTGCAACCGGTCGCCGACCGGGTACGCACCGAACTGGCCGGTCTCACCCCGCGCGAGGGCGACGTCCGGATCGTCTCCACGGTCACCGGGACCTGGTGCGACGGTGCCCGGATGGACGCCGACTACTGGGCCGACAACCTGCGCCTGCCGGTGCTGTTCGACACCGCCGTGCGGACCGCGATCGCCGCCGGGCACACGGACTTCGTCGAGGTCTCGCCGCACCCGGTGCTGACGATGTCGCTGACCGCGATCCTCGACGACACCGGCACCACCGGTCGGGCGCTGGCCACCCTGCGTCGCGGCGAGGATGCGGCGCTCCGGCTGCTCACCAGCCTCGCCACCGCCCACGCGAACGGGCTGCCGGTGGACCACCGCCGGGTCCTCGCCCCCGCGCCGATCCTCACCGACCTGCCCACGTACGCCTTCCAGCGCCAGCGCTACTGGCCCGAGCGGACCATGCCCGCCGCCGCCGGGCCGGTCAGCCCCGATGTCGTCGACGTCGAGTTCTGGTCGGCCGTGGAACGCTCCGACGTGGCGGCGCTGGCCGCCCAGCTCGAGGGCGGCGCCGCCGACGCGGAGGTGCTCGCTCCGGCGTTGCCCGTGCTGTCGTCCTGGCGCAGGGCCCGGCTCCAGCGGGCGGTGCTGGACGGCTGGTCGTACCGGGTGGTGTGGAAGCCCGCCACCCCGTCCGGCGGGGCCACCCTTGCCGGCGATCTGCTCGTGGTGCGGCCCGCCACCGACGCGGCAGTGGACGGCTGGCTGGACCTGCTCGCCGCCGCCCTTCCCGACGGGGTGACCATGCGGACGTTGGCCGTCGACCCGGCCCAGGTCACCCGGCAGGAGCTGACCGAGCGGCTGGCCGGGCACCGCGAGACGCCGCCGACCGCCGTGGTTTCCCTGCTCGGCCTGGCCGACGCGGAGTACCCCGGCCACCCGGGCATCCCCACCGGGCTGGTCGCCACCACCCGCCTCGTGCAGGCGACGCAGGACGCCGACCTGACTGTGCCGCTGTGGTGCGTCACCCGGGGCGGCGTCGGCACCGGACCCACCGAGCCGGTCGCCAGCGCCGCCCAGCACGCGCTGTGGGGTCTGGCCCGGGTCATCGGCCTGGAACACCCCCGCGCCTGGGGCGGCCTGGTCGACCTGCCCGCCGAGCCGGACGCCGCCACCTGGACGGAGGTCGCCCGCATCCTCGCCGACGCCGGGGACGAGGACCAGTTCGCCATCCGCCCCTCCGGCACCTTCGTGCGGCGGCTCACCCGCACCACCGCCCGCGCCGCCGGACAGGTCACCCCGTGGCGACCGCGCGGCACCGTGCTGGTCACCGGCGGCACCGGTGCCATCGGCGCGCAGGCGGCCCGCTGGCTCGCCGACAACGGCGCCGAGCACCTGGTGCTGACCAGCCGCCGTGGCCTCGACGCCGCCGGCGCCCGCGAGCTGGCCGACGAGCTGGCTGCCACCGGCGTACGGGTCAGCGTCGTGGCCTGCGACATGGCCGACCGTGACCAGGTGGCCGCGCTGGTCGCCGGGCTGGACGACGCAGCCCCGCTGACCGCCGTGCTGCACGCCGCCGGCATCACCCAGCTCACCCCGCTTGTCGACACCGACCTCGACGTGTTCGACCACGTCATGGCCGGCAAGGCCGCCGGCGCCGGGTACCTCGACGAGCTACTCGGCGACCGGCAGCTCGACGCGTACGTCACGTTCGCCTCGATCTCCGGGGTGTGGGGCAGCGGCGGGCAGGGCGCGTACGCGGCCGCGAACGCGTACCTCGACGCGCTCGCCGAGCAGCGTCGCGCCCGGGGACTCACCGCCACCTCGATCTCCTGGGGCGCCTGGGCCGAGGGCGGCATGGCCACCACCGAGGAGGCCCAGCGGTTGCTCAGCCGCCGCGGCCTCAACCCGATGCAGCCGGCCGCCGCGCTGCTCGCCCTGCGCCGCGCCGTCGAGCACGGCGAGACCTGCCTGACCGTCGCCGACATCGACTGGGCGCACTTCGCCCCCGCGTACGCGTCCGCCCGGCCCCGGCCGCTGCTCGCCGACATCCCCGAGGCGCGCGACGCCCTGTCCCCCCGCCCCGCCGACGAGGTCGCCGACTCCGCCGGTGAGCTGCGTCAGCGGCTGCTCGCCCTGCCCCGCGCCGAACGGGACCGCCAGCTCACCGACCTGGTCCGCGACCACGCCGCCGCCGTGCTCGGCCACGCCGGCACCGACGCCGTGCGGCCCAGGCGGGCGTTCCAGGAGCTGGGTTTCGACTCGCTGACCGCCGTCGAGCTGCGCAACCAGCTCACCGGCGCGACCGGGCTGGCCCTGCCCACCACCCTGGTCTTCGACTACCCCAACCCGGCGACCCTGGCCGGGCACCTGGCGTCCCTGCTGCGCCTGGACGACGCCGGGGCCGCCCCCACCGGGACGCCCGCCACCGCCGCCGGTGCCGCCCGCACCGACGAGCCGATCGCCATCGTCGGGATGAGCTGCCGCTACCCGGGTGGGGTCAGCGACCCCGACGGGCTGTGGGACCTGGTCGCGCAGGGCCGCGACGGGATCACCGAGTTCCGCACCGACCGGTACTGGGATATCGACCGGCTGCTTGCGGCCGACCCCGGGGCGTCCGGCCGCTCGTCCACCCGGCACGGCGGGTTCATCGACCGGGCAGGCGAATTCGACCCGGTCTTCTTCGGCATCTCGCCGCGTGAGGCGCTGGCCATGGACCCGCAGCAGCGGCTGCTGCTGGAAGCCACCTGGGAGGCGTTCGAGCAGGCCGGCGTCACGTCCGACGCCCTGCACGGCACCTCCACCGGCGTCTTCGTCGGCGCGTCCCCGTCCGGTTACGGCACCGGCGACGAGACCCCCGACCTGGACGGCTACCGGCTCACCGGCGGCGCGCACAGCGTCATCTCGGGGCGGGTCGCCTACACGTTCGGTCTGGAGGGGCCGGCCGTCACAGTGGACACCGCCTGCTCGTCGTCGCTGGTCGCGCTGCACCTGGCGGTGCAGTCGCTGCGGCAGGGCGAGTGCGGGCTGGCGATCACCGGCGGCGTGAACCTCATGGTCACTCCGGGCGCGTTCGTCGAGTTCACCAGGCAGGGCGGGCTCGCCGCCGACGGTCGTTGCCGCTCCTTCGCCGCCGCCGCCGACGGCACCGGTTGGGGCGAGGGCGTCGGCGTGCTGCTGGTCGAGCGGCTCTCCGACGCGCGGCGCAACGGCCACCGGATCCTCGCCGTCGTCCGGGGCAGCGCGGTCAACCAGGACGGCGCGTCCAACGGGCTGACCGCACCGAACGGGCCGTCGCAGCAGCGGGTGATCCGGGCCGCCCTGGCCAACGCCGGCCTCACCGCCGCCGACGTGGACGCCGTCGAGGCGCACGGCACCGCCACCATCCTGGGCGACCCGATCGAGGCGCAGGCGCTGCTCGCCACGTACGGGCAGGACCGGGACGGTCGGGAGCCGCTCTGGCTCGGCTCGATCAAGTCGAACATCGGCCACACCCAGGCCGCCGCCGGCGTCGCCGGCGTGATCAAGATGGTCCAGGCGCTGCGGCACGGCGTCCTGCCCCGCACCCTGCACGTCGACGAGCCCACCCCGCACGTCGACTGGTCGGCCGGTGCGGTCGAGCTGCTCACCGAGGCCCGTCCCTGGCCGGAGACCGGCCGGCCGCGCCGCGCCGCCGTCTCCTCGTTCGGGGTCAGCGGCACCAACGCGCATGTCATCGTCGAGGAGCCGCCGGCCGAGGTCGTCGACGGCGAGGTGGTCGAGTCCGCCCCGCCGCCGCTCGTGCCGGTGCTGCTCTCCGCTCGCGGCGACGGGCTCGCCCGGCAGGCCCACCGCTGGGCCGACCGGTTCGCCGCCGCCGACCGGCCCCGGCTGGTCGACGTCGGCTGGACGTCGGCGACCGCCCGCGCGGCGTTGGAGCACCGGGCCGTGCTGCTCGCCGCCGACCACGACGAGCTGACCGCAGGGCTGCGCGCCCTCGCCGTCGGCGAGCCCACCGACGCCGTCGTGACCGGCCGCGCCGCCGACCGTGGCCAGCTCGCGGTGCTCTTCTCCGGTCAGGGTGCGCAGCGCGCCGGCATGGGTCGGGAGTTGTACGAGGCGTTCCCGGTGTTCGCGTCGGCTCTCGATGAGGTGTGTGGGTTCCTGGATGGTCTGTTGCCGCAGCCGTTGAGGCCGGTGTTGTTCGCCGAGGCGGGTTCGGCTGGGGCGGGGTTGTTGGATCGGACGGTGTTCACGCAGGCGGGGTTGTTCGCGGTCGAGGTGGCGTTGTTCCGTCTGGTGGAGTCGTTCGGTGTGGTGCCGGACTTCGTGGGTGGTCATTCGGTCGGGGAGATCACGGCCGTGTATGTGGCGGGGGTGTTGTCGCTGGAGCACGCGTGCACGCTGGTCGCGGCGCGGGGTCGGTTGATGCAGGCGTTGCCGGCGGGTGGCGGGATGTTGGCGGTGGCGGCGTCCGAGGTGGACGTGTTGCCGACTGTGGATGGTGTGGTGGGTCGGGTGGGTGTGGCGGCGGTGAATGGGCCGTCGTCGGTGGTGGTGTCCGGTGAGCTGGCGGCTTTGGACGAGGTGGAGCGGGTTTGGCGGGGTCGGGGTGTGCGGACGCGTCGGTTGACGGTGAGCCACGCGTTCCACAGTCCGTTGATGGAGCCGATGTTGGCGGAGTTCCGGGCGGTGCTGGACGGGTTGGTGTTCTCGACGCCGTTGGTGCCTGTGGTGTCGAATCTGACCGGGGCGCTGGCTGACCCGCAGGAGTTGGCCGGTGTCGACTACTGGGTGCGGCACGTCCGGGAGGCGGTCCGGTTCGCTGACGGGATCGCGGCCCTGCGGGCCGCCGGCGTCGACACGTTCGTCGAGGTCGGGCCCGGCCCGGTCCTCACCGCGCTGGTACGGGAGGCCCTCGGCGGGGACGGCGAAGCCGTGGTGGCGGTGCCGACCCAGCGCCGGGACCGCCCCGAGCCGCGCGCCCTGCTCACCGGCCTGGCGGAACTCTTCGCCGCCGGTGGCACCGTCGACTGGGCCCCGGTCTTCGGTGCCGCCGCCACCCGGGTCGACCTGCCCACGTACGCCTTCGCCGAGGAGCGGTACTGGCTGCGTCCCGCCGGCCGCGCCTCGGACGTCTCCGTCGCCGGCCTCGGCGCCGCCCGCCACCCGCTGCTCGCCGCCGCCGTCCGGCTGGCCGGCGAGGACGCCGCCGTGCTCACCGGCCGGCTGTCGGTGTCGGCCCAGCCGTGGCTGGCCGACCACGTGGTCGCCGACGCGGTGATCGTCCCCGGCACCGCGCTCGTGGAGCTGGCGCTGCGGGCCGGTGACGAGTTCGGCCCCTGCCGGGTACGGGAACTGACCATCGCCGCCCCGCTCGTGCTACCCGCTCAGGGCGGGGTGCGGGTGCAGGTCCGGGTCGGCCCGCGCGACGGCGCGGGCTGGCGGGCCGTCGCTGTGCACTCCCAGCCCGACCACGACCCGGACGGTGAGTGGGTGCGGCACGCCGAGGGCGTGCTCACCGCGGTCGACCCGACCGAGGACGTCGGCCTCGGCACGTGGCCCCCGGCGCACGCCGTCGAGGTCGACCTCGACGGCTGGTACGACGCCCTCGCCGGCCACGGAATGACGTACGGGCCGGCGTTCCAGGGCCTGCGGCGGGCGTGGACGGCCGGCGACGACACCGTCTACGCCGAGGTGGCCCTGCCCGTGGCCGCGCCCGACGGGGTCGCCGGCTTCGGCGTGCACCCCGCCCTGCTGGACGCCGCCCTGCACCCCACCGCCCTGCTGCCCGGCGACGGCACCACCGGCCCGAAGGCGCCCTTCGCCTTCGAGGGCGTCCAGGTCCACGCCGTCGGCGCGGACACCCTTCGGGTCCGGCTGACCCGGGCCGGCGCGGCGGTGCGGATGCTCGCCGTGGACGACACCGACCGGCCTGTCGTGTCCGTCGACTCCCTCGTGCTGCGCGAGTTGACAAGCATCGACCCGTCGGCGGCCACCCTGGCCGCCCGGTCGCTGTTCCGGGTCGCCTGGCAGGCCGAGCGGCTCGTCCCCGCCCCGTCGACCGTCGCACGGGCGTTGCTCGGCGCCTCCGTGCCGACCCTGCCCGACGCGCCCGCGTACCGGGGCGTCGCCGAGCTGGTCGCCGCCGGCGACGTACCCCCGCTGGTGCTGCTGTCCGTGCCCGCGACGCCGGCCGGCCTGGCGGCGGAGGCTGTGCCGGCCGCCGTCCGCTCGGCCACCGCCGCCGTGCTCACCGAGCTGCAGGGGTGGCTGACCGCCGACGCCGACGCCCGGCTCGTCGTGGTCACCCGCGACGCGGTGCGGCCCGGCGACGCGGGCCCGCCCGGAGACCTGGTCGGCGCGGCCGTGTGGGGCCTCGTCCGCTCCGCCCAGTCCGAGCACCCCGGCCGGATCGTCCTGGCCGATCTCGACCGGGACCTCGACGAACCCGCCGTCGCGCTGCTCGCGGCCGCCGCCGACGACCCGGCCACTGCGCAGCTCGCGGTCCGCGGGAACGTGGCTTTCACCCCCCGGCTGGTACGCGCCGACGCCCCACCTGTCGACGACCCGCGTCTGCGCGGCGGCACCGTCCTCGTCACCGGTGGCACCGGTGCGCTCGGCGGCCTGCTCGCCCGGCACCTCGTCACCGAGTGGGGCGTGGACTCACTCGCCCTGGTGAGCCGGCGTGGTCCCGATGCCGACGGTGCGGCCGAGCTGGCCGACGAGCTGACCGGCCTCGGCGCCCGCGTCCGGGTGCTCGCCTGCGACGTCACCGACGTCGACGCCGTGCGGTCGCTCGTCGGCCGACTCACCGACGGCGAGCGCCTCGCCGGGGTGGTGCACACCGCTGGTGTCCTCGACGACGCCGTCGTCACCGGCATCGACCCGGACCGGCTGGCCCGGGTGCTCGCCCCGAAGGTCGACGCCGGCTGGTGGCTGCACGAGGCCACCGCCCACCTCGACCTCGACCTGTTCGTCGTGTTCTCCTCGATCGCCGGGGTGCTCGGCTCGCCGGGCCAGGGCGCGTACGCGGCGGCGAACGCGTTCCTCGACGCCCTCGCCGCCCACCGGCGCGACAGTGGGCTGCCCGCCCACTCCCTGGCCTGGGGAATGTGGGACACCGACGGCATGGCCGCAGGGCTCAGCGCGACCGACCGGTCCCGGGTGTCCCGCTCCGGTCTCGGTCTGATCACCGCCCCGGTCGGCATGGCGCTGTTCGACGCGGCGGTCGCCGCCGCCGACGCCGCCCTCGTCCCGGCCGTGGTGGACCTGCCGGCCATGCGGGCGGCGGCCAGCGCCGCCGGCGTACCGCCGATGCTGCGCGCCCTCGTCGGCACGGCCACCGTTCGGCGGCAGGCCGGCGGTGGCGCGGCCGACGGCTGGGCGCAGCGGCTCGCGGCGCTCGCCCCCGACGAGGCCCGAGCCCAGGTCGACACCCTCGTGCGGGGCCTGGTGGCGCAGGTGCTGGGGCATGCCGGCGCGGAGGCGGTGCCGGCGGACCGGGCGTTCCGGGAGCTGGGCTTCGACTCGTTGACGGCGGTGGACCTGCGTAACCGGGTCAACGCGGCGACCGGCCTGCGGCTGGCCTCGACGCTGGTCTTCGACCACCCGACGCCCGCCGCCCTCGCGGCGTACGTACACGAGCAGATCACCGGCGAGATCGCGGCCCGCCCCGACGCGGTGGCCGCCACCGGCGTGGACGAGCCGGTCGTCATCGTCGGCATGGCCTGCCGCTACCCCGGCGGGGTGGAGAGTCCCGAGCAGCTCTGGGAGCTGCTGACCGCCGGCGGCGACGGCATCGGCGAGTTCCCCACCGACCGGGGCTGGGACCTCGACGCCCTCTTCCACCCGGACCCCGACCACGCCGGCACCTCGTACGCGCGGCACGGTGGCTTCCTGGCCGGGGCGGCCGAGTTCGACCCGGGGTTCTTCGGGATCTCGCCGCGCGAGGCGGTCGCGATGGACCCGCAGCAGCGGCTGCTGCTGGAGGCGTCCTGGGAGACGTTCGAGTCCGCCGGCATCGACCCGGCGCGGGTGCGGGGCAGCCGCACGGGCGTGTTCGCCGGCCTGATGTACCACGACTACGCCTCCCAGGTGCAGGAGCTGCCCGAGGGTCTGGAGGGCTACATCGGCACCGGCAACTCCGGCAGCGTCGTCTCGGGCCGGGTGGCGTACACGTTCGGCCTGGAGGGGCCGGCGGTCACCGTGGACACGGCGTGCTCGTCGTCGCTTGTCGCGCTCCACCTCGCCGTGCAGGCGCTGCGGTCGGGGGAGTGCGACCTTGCCCTGGCCGGCGGCGTGACGGTGATGGCCACGCCGGGCACGTTCGTCGAGTTCTCCCGCCAGCGTGGGCTCGCCGCCGACGGGCGGTGCAAGTCGTTCGCCGCGTCGGCCGACGGCACCGGCTGGTCGGAGGGCGTGGGCATGCTGCTGGTGCAGCGGCTCTCCGACGCCCGGCGGGACGGCCGGACCGTCCTCGCCGTGGTGCGGGGAACGGCTGTCAACCAGGACGGCGCGTCGAACGGGCTGACCGCGCCTCACGGCCCGTCGCAGCAACGGGTGATCCGGCAGGCCCTGGCGAACGCCCGCCTGTCCACGGCGGACGTGGACGCCGTCGAGGCGCACGGCACCGGCACCACGCTCGGTGACCCGATCGAGGCGCAGGCGCTGCTTGCCACGTACGGGCAGGAGCGGGAGGGCCGGGAGCCGCTCTGGCTCGGCTCGATCAAGTCGAACATCGGGCACACCCAGGCGGCGGCCGGGGTGGCCGGCATCATCAAGATGATCATGGCGATGCGGTACGGCGTCCTGCCCTCCACCCTGCACGTCGACGAGCCCTCCCCGCACATCGACTGGACCGGGGGCTCGGTCGAACTGCTCACCGAGGCGCGGCAGTGGCCGCAGACCGGCCGGCCGCGTCGGGCCGCCGTGTCCTCGTTCGGGGTCAGCGGCACCAATGCCCACGTCGTCATCGAGCAGCCGCCCGCCGACACCCGGCCGGTCCCGGCCGGGACGACGCCGGGCCGGGCCCGGCCCGCCCCGGTGCTGCTCTCCGCCCGCTCCGACGCCGCGCTCGCCGCGCAGGCCGACCGCTGGGCCCGCCGGCTCGCCGCCGACGAAACCCGGCTCCCGGTGGACGTCGGCTGGTCGTCAGTGGTCAGCCGCGCCGTCCTCGAACACCGCGCCGTGGTCGCCGCCGCCGACCGGGGCGAACTGCTCGCCGGGCTGCGGGCGCTCGCCGCCGGCTCGCCCGCCGTCGGGGTCGTCGCCGGTACGGGGCCGGCGCGCGGCCGGCTCGCCGTCCTCTTCTCCGGCCAGGGCGCGCAGCGCGCCGGCATGGGTCGGGAGTTGTACGACGGGTTCCCGGTGTTCGCCTCGGCGCTCGACGAGGTGTGCGGGCATCTGGACGGGCTGCTGCCGCAGCCGCTCCGTGACGTGCTGTTCGCTGCCGAGGGCTCGCCCGAGGCGGAGCTGCTGGACCAGACCGTCTTCACCCAGGCCGGGCTGTTCGCGGTCGAGGTGGCGCTGTTCCGGCTGGTCGAGTCGTTCGGTGTGGTGCCCGACTTCGTCGGCGGGCACTCCATCGGCGAGGTCACCGCCGCCCACGTGGCCGGGGTGCTGTCCCTGGCCGACTCGTGCGCGCTGGTCGCCGCCCGGGGCAGGCTGATGCAGGCCCTTCCGACGGGCGGCGGGATGCTGGCCGTGGCCGCGTCGGAGGCGGAGGTGCTCGCCTCCCTGGACGGCCTGACCGACCGGCTCGGCATCGCTGCCGTCAACGGGCCGAACGCCGTCGTCGTCTCGGGGGCCGTCGACGTGCTCGACGCGGTGGAGGCCGCCTGGCAGGGCCGGGGCGTGCGGACCCGTCGTCTGCGGGTCAGCCACGCGTTCCACAGCCCGCTGATGGAGCCGATGCTCGCCGACTTCCGGGCCGTCCTCGCCGGCCTGACGTTCCGGGCGCCGCTGGTGCCCGTCGTGTCGAACCTGACCGGCGCGCTCGCCGACCCGCAGGAGCTGACCCACGCCGACTACTGGGTGCGGCACGTCCGTGCGGCCGTCCGGTACGCCGACGGCGTCGCCGCCCTCCGGGACGCCGGTGCCGGCACCTACCTGGAAATCGGCCCGCAGAGCGTCCTCACCGCCCTGAACGCCGACCTGCTCGCCGACGACGCCCTGGTGGTCGCCGCGCAGCGGCGGGAGCGGTCCGCCGGGCAGGCCCTGCTGCACGCCCTGGCCGAGCTGCACGTCACCGGTGTCCCCGTCACCTGGACCCAGTGGTACGCCGGAACGGACCCGCAGCGGGTCGACCTGCCGACCTACGCGTTCCAGCACGAGCGCTACTGGCTCGGCGTGGGCCGGGCCCGCGCGGGCGACGTCACCGGAGCCGGACTCGGGGCCGCCGGGCACCCGATGCTCGGCGCGGCGGTCACCGTCGCAGGGGAGGACATGGTCGTCCTGACCGGCAGGCTGTCCGTCGCCACCCACCCCTGGCTCGCCGACCACGTCGTCGCCGGCGCGGTCATCGTGCCCGGCACCGCCCTCGTCGAGCTGGCCGTCCGGGCCGGCGACGAGGTGGGCGCGTCCCGGGTACGGGAGCTGACCATCGCCGCGCCGGTGGTGCTGCCCGAGACCGGCGGGGTGCGTGTGCAGGTGCGCGTCGGTCCCGCCGACGAGACCGGCAGCCGGGCGGTGGCCGTCCACACCCAGTCGGAGGGCGACCCGGAGGCCGACTGGGTGCGGCACGCCGACGGCGTGCTCGAGACGTCTGTGCCGGACGAGCCGACGGTGGGTGTGTGGCCGCCGGTCGGGGTGTCCGAGGTGGATCTGGCGGGTTGGTACGAGACGCTTGCCGGGCATGGCCTGGGGTATGGGTCGGTGTTTCAGGGGTTGCGGCGGGTGTGGGTCGGTGATGGTGAGGTGTTTGCCGAGGTCGCGTTGCCGGATGAGGTGGTGGGGGAGGCTGTCCGGTTCGGTGTGCATCCGGCGTTGCTGGATGCCGCGTTGCATCCGGTCGGGTTGTTGCTGGTGGAGGGGGCCGGTGGTCCGCGGGTGCCGTTCGTGTTCGGGGGTGTGCAGGTGCACGCTGCCGGGGCGGGGGTTCTGCGGGTGCGGTTGACCCGGGTGGGTAGTGCGGTGCGGTTGGTCGCTTCCGACGGGTCGGGTGCGCCGGTGGTGTCCGTGGACTCCCTCGTCCTGCGTGAGATGACCGGTCTGCCGGCCTCCGGCGCGGCGGCCCGGTCGCTGTTCGCGCTCGCGTGGCAGCCCGAGGAGGTCACCCCGGCCGACGAAACCTCCGGTTGGGTGCTGCTCTCCGGAGGCCTGCCGGTCGGCGGCCTGGACCTCCCGGCGTTCCCGACCGTCGAGGCGCTTGTCGAGGCGGTCGACGCGGGGCGGACCGAGGTGCCGCGCGCGCTGCTGCTGCCGCTCTCCGCCGCGGGCCCCGGGGCGTCCGTCCCGGACACCGTCCGCGCGGTCACCGCCGACGTGCTGGCCGCCGTACAGACCTGGCTGGCGGCCGGCGCGCTCGCCGACACGAAGCTCGTCGTCGTGACCCGGAGGGCCGTGGCCACCCGGGACGGAGAACCGGTGACCGACCTGGCGGGCGCCGCCGCGTGGGGCCTGCTGCGCTCGGCCCAGACAGAGCACCCGGGCCGCGTCGTCCTGGCCGACGTCGACGACCTGGACGCGGGCGCCCTCGCCCTGCTGACCCGGGTCGCCGCCGACCCGGCCCCGACTGGCGGTCAGCTCGCCGTCCGCGAGAGCGGCGTGTTTGTGCCGCGTCTGGTGCGGGCGTCGGCGGGGGGCACGCCGGTTGTCGGTGAGGGCACCGTGCTGGTCACCGGCGGTACCGGGGCGCTCGGCGCCCTGGTGGCCGAGCATCTGGTCACCGCGCACGGCGTGCGGTCGTTGCTGCTGGTGTCGCGGCAGGGTCCGGCAGCTGCGGGTGCGGACGTGCTGGTGGAGCGGTTGTCCGGCCTGGGTGCCGCAGTCCGGGTGGTGGCCTGTGACGTCACGGACCGGGAGCAGGTGGCAGGGCTGGTGGCCGGTGTTCCCGGTCGGCTGGCCGGTGTGGTGCACACCGCCGGTGTGCTCGACGACGGTGTGGTCTCGTCGATCACCGCGGAACGGCTGGCGGATGTGCTGGCGCCGAAGGTGTCGGCCGGTTGGCTGTTGCACGAGGCGACGACAGGGCTGGACCTGGACCTGTTCGTGCTGTTCTCGTCGATGGCGGGGGTCCTCGGTTCCCCGGGTCAGGCGTCGTACGCGGCGGGCAACGCGTTCCTGGACGCGCTTGCCGTGCAGCGTCGGCAGGTGGGTCTGCCGGCGGTCAGTCTGGCGTGGGGGATGTGGGACACCCCGGGTATGGCGGCTTCGGTGTCCGAGGCCGACCGCAACCGTTCGGCGCGTGCGGGTGTCACCCCGATGAGCGCGCGGACCGGACTGGAACTGCTCGACGCCGCCCTGGGCGCGGGCCAGCCGGCGCTCGTGCCTGCGGTGCTCGACGTACCGGCGATGCGGGCCGCCCTCGGTGCCGGCGGCCAGGTGCCGGCGGTGCTGCGCGCCCTGGTCGGTGCGACGGTCGCCCGTCGGCAGGTCGGCCAGGGCGGCGACTGGGCCGACCGGCTGGCCGGCCTGACCCCGGACGAGGGCCGTGCACAGGTCGCGCTGCTGGTGCGGGGTCTGGTGGCGCAGGTGCTCGGGCACGGTGGGGTGGAGGCGGTGCCGGCGGATCGGGCGTTCCGGGAGTTGGGTTTCGATTCGTTGACGGCGGTGGACCTGCGTAACCGGGTCAACGCGGCGACCGGGTTGCGGCTGGCCTCGACGCTGGTCTTCGACCACCCGACCCCGGCCGCGCTCGCCGAGCACCTTTACGAGCAGGTCTCCGGCCAGATCACCGCCCGGCGGTCGACGGTGCGGGCCGTCGACGCCGACGAGCCGATCGCCATCGTGGGGATGGCCTGCCGCTACCCGGGCGGGGTCGACAGCCCGGACCAGCTCTGGGCACTGCTGGCCAGCGGCGGGGAGGGCATCTCCGAGTTCCCGGCCGACCGGGGCTGGGACCTGGGGTCGTTGTTCGATCCGGACCCGGACCGCAGTGGCACCTCGTACACCAGGCACGGCGGTTTCCTGGCCGGGGCGGCGGACTTCGACCCGGGGTTCTTCGGGATCTCGCCGCGTGAGGCGGTCGCCATGGACCCGCAGCAGCGGTTGCTGCTGGAGGCGTCGTGGGAGTCGTTCGAGTCGGCCGGGCTGGATCCGCAGCGGTTGCGCGGCAGCAGCACGGGTGTGTTCGCGGGTGTGATGTACCACGACTACGCCTCGCGGCTGGCCGACCTTCCTCCGGACGCCGAGGGCTATGTCGGTACGGGTACGTCGGGCAGTGTCCTGTCGGGTCGGGTGGCGTACACCTTCGGTCTGGAGGGTCCGGCGGTCACCGTCGACACCGCGTGTTCGTCGTCGCTGGTCGCCCTGCACCTGGCGGCGCAGGCGTTGCGGTCGGGGGAGTGTGATCTGGCGCTGGCCGGTGGTGTGACGGTGATGGCGACGCCGGGGACGTTCGTGGAGTTCTCCCGGCAGCGGGGTCTGTCGGCTGATGGTCGGTGTAAGTCGTTTGCGGCGTCGGCGGACGGTACCGGCTGGGGTGAGGGTGTGGGTGTGCTCCTGGTGGAGCGGCTGTCCGACGCCCGGCGGCGTGGGCACCGGGTTCTTGCGGTGGTGCGGGGTAGTGCTGTCAATCAGGATGGTGCGTCGAATGGGTTGACGGCGCCGAATGGTCCGTCGCAGCAGCGGGTGATTCGTCAGGCTCTTGCCAACGCGCGGCTGTCGACGGCGGATGTGGATGTTGTCGAAGCTCATGGCACCGGGACCACGCTGGGTGATCCGATCGAGGCGCAGGCGTTGTTGGCGACGTATGGGCAGGGTCGGTCGGGGGGTCGGCCGTTGTTGTTGGGGTCGGTGAAGTCGAATCTTGGTCACACGCAGGCGGCTGCGGGTGTGGCGGGTGTGATCAAGATGGTTATGGCGATGCGGCATGGTCTGGTGCCGGCGTCGTTGCATGTGGATGAGCCGTCGCCGCATGTGGACTGGTCGGCGGGGGCGGTGGCGTTGGCGACGGAGGCGATGCCGTGGCCGGTGGTGGATCGGCCGCGTCGGGCGGCGGTGTCGTCGTTCGGGATCTCCGGCACGAATGCGCATGTGATCATCGAGCAGCCGCCGACGGCGGATGTGACCGAGGCTGCGGAGCTGTGGGTGCCGGTGGTGGTGCCGGTGTTGCTGTCGGCGCGGTCGGAGACGGTCCTGGCCGCGCAGGCGGGCCGGTGGGCCCACTGGCTGGCAGGCGACGAGACGTTGCGTCCGGTGGACGTGGGCTGGTCGTCGGTGACGACCCGCCCGGCCCTCGAACAGCGGGCCGTGGTGACCGCCGCCGACCGTGAGGACCTGCTGGCTGCCCTGCGCGCCCTCGCCGCCGGTGAGCCGTCGGGCCCGGTGCTGACCGGCACCCCGGAACAGCGTGGGCACCTCGCCCTGCTCTTCTCCGGTCAGGGTGCGCAGCGCGCCGGGATGGGTCGGGAGTTGTACGAGGCGTTCCCGGTGTTCGCGTCGGCCCTTGACGAGGTGTGTGGGTATCTGGACCGGGCACTGCCGCAGCCGCTCCGGGGGGTGTTGTTTGCCGAGGTGGGCTCGGTTGAGGCGGGGTTGTTGGATCGGACGGTGTTTACGCAGGCGGGGTTGTTCGCGGTCGAGGTGGCGTTGTTCCGGTTGGTGGAGTCGTTCGGTGTGGTGCCGGACTTCGTGGGTGGTCATTCGGTCGGGGAGGTCACCGCCGCGTATGTGGCGGGGGTGTTGTCGCTGGAGCATGCGTGTGTGTTGGTGGCGGCGCGGGGTCGGTTGATGCAGGCGTTGCCGGCGGGTGGTGGGATGTTGGCGGTGAACGCGTCCGAGGTGGACGTGGTGGCCACCTTGGGTGGCATGGATGACCGGGTGGGTGTGGCGGCGGTGAATGGGCCGTCGTCGGTGGTGGTGTCTGGTGAGTTGGCGGCTTTGGACGAGGTGGAGGCGGTGTGGCGGGGTCGGGGTGTGCGGACGCGCAGGTTGGTGGTGAGTCATGCGTTCCACAGTCCGTTGATGGAGCCGATGCTCGCCGAGTTCCGGGCCGTGGTCGCGGGGTTGACCTTCACGTCACCGCTACTGCCTGTGGTGTCGAATCTGACCGGGGCGTTGGCTGATCCGCAGGAGTTGACCGGTGTCGACTACTGGGTGCGGCATGTGCGGGAGGCGGTCCGGTTCGCCGATGGTGTGGCCGCCCTGCGGGCTGCTGGTGTCGACACGTTCCTGGAGGTGGGTCCGCAGAGTGTGTTGACCGCGTTGGCCGGTGACATCTTGCCGGGTGACGGGGGTGTGCTCGCGGTCGCTGCGCAGCGTCGGGATCGGTCCGAGGTGAGCGCCCTGCTCGCTGCCCTGGGTGAGCTGCACGTCCATGGGGTTGCGGTCACCTGGGCGCAGTGGTTCGCCGGTGCGGGCGCGCGGCGGGTCGACCTGCCGACGTACGCGTTCCAGCACCAGCGGTACTGGCCCGGGGCGGGCCGTCCCCGGGTCGGCGACGTGTCCGGGGCCGGGCTGGGCGACGCCGGGCACCCGATGCTCGGTGCGGCAGTGGACCTGGCCGGTGGCGACGAGGTGGTGCTCACCGGCCGGCTGTCGCTGGCCACACACCCCTGGCTGGCGGACCATGCGGTGTCCGGCGTGACGCTGGTCCCGGGCACCGCGCTCGTGGAGCTGGCCGTGCGGGCCGGCGACGAGGTCGGCGTCTCCCGGGTACGCGAACTCACCGTCGCCGCGCCGCTGGTCGTACCCGAGGCGGGCGGTGTGCGCGTCCAGGTACGGGTGGAGGCGTCCGACGGCTCCGCGCAGCGCGCCGTGGCCATCTACTCGCGCCAGGACGACGACCCCGAAGCGGGCTGGGTGCGGCACGCGGAGGGCATCCTCGAGACGTCTGTGCCGGACGAGCCGACGGTGGGTGTGTGGCCGCCGGTCGGGGTGTCCGAGGTGGATCTGGCGGGTTGGTACGAGACGCTTGCCGGGCATGGCCTGGGGTATGGGTCGGTGTTTCAGGGGTTGCGGCGGGTGTGGGTCGGTGATGGTGAGGTGTTTGCCGAGGTCGCGTTGCCGGATGAGGTGGTGGGGGAGGCTGTCCGGTTCGGTGTGCATCCGGCGTTGCTGGATGCCGCGTTGCATCCGGTCGGGTTGCTGCTCGTGGGGGAGACCGGTGGTCCGCGGGTGCCGTTCGTGTTCGGGGGCGTGCAGGTACACGCGTCCGGTGCCTCGGTCCTGCGGGTACGGCTGACCCGGGCGGGTAGCGCGGTGCGGCTGGTCGCTTCCGACGGGTCGGGTGCGCCGGTGGTGTCCGTGGACTCCCTCGTCCTGCGTGAGATGACCGGTCTGCCCGCCCCCGGCGCGGCGGCCCGGTCGCTGTTCGAGGTGCGCTGGCAGGCCGGCGAGGCGCCGACGGCCCGGCAGCCGTCCGGCTGGGCGCTCCTGACCGGCGGTGCGGAGGAACTGGTGACCCGGGCCGGGCTGCCGGCGTACCCGGACGTGGCGGCCGTGCTGGACGCCGTCGCGGCGGGTGCGGACGCGCCCCAGGCGCTCGTGCTGCCGGTCCTCGGCGTGGCCGAGCCGGCCGATGGCCTACCCGAGACGGTACGGACGGTGACGTCCGACGTGCTACGTGCGGTCCAGGAGTGGCTGGCCGCCGATGCCCTGGCCGACACGCGGCTGGTGGTGCTGACCCGGGGCGCGGTGTCGGCGCGGGACGGGGACCCGATCGCGGACCTGGCGGGGGCCGCCGTCTGGGGCCTGCTGCGGTCGGCCCAGTCGGAACACCCGGGCCGGATCGTCCTCGCCGACCTCGACGCCGACGTGGAGCCGGCGCTGCTCGCCACGCTCGCCGGCGTGGTGAGAGGGGGCGGGGACGACCAACTGGCCGTCCGCGAGAGCGGCGTGTTCGTGCCGCGTCTGGTGCGGGCGTCGGCGGGGTCGGTGTCGCCTCTCGGTGAGGGCGCGGTGCTGGTGACCGGTGGTACGGGTGCGCTGGGCGCGCTGGTGGCGGAGCATCTGGTCGCGGCGTATGGGGTGCGGTCGTTGGTGCTGGCGTCGCGGCAGGGCCCTGGGGCCCGGGGTGTGGACGTGTTGGTGGAGCGGTTGTCGGGTCTGGGTGCGTCGGTGCGGGTGGTGGCATGTGACGTGACGGATCGGGAGCAGGTGGCGGGGCTGGTCGCCGGGGTGGTCTCGGGGGGTCGGTTGGCGGGTGTGGTGCACACGGCGGGTGTGTTGGACGACGGGGTGGTCTCGGCGATCAGCCCGGAACGGTTGGCGGGTGTGTTGGCTCCCAAGGTCACCGCCGGGTGGTGGCTGCACGAGGCGACGGCGGGTCTGGATCTGGATCTGTTCGTGCTGTTCTCGTCCGTGGCGGGTGTGTTGGGTTCGCCGGGGCAGGCGGCGTATGCGGCAGGCAATGCGTTTCTGGACGCCCTGGCGGTGGTCCGGCGTCAGGCGGGTCTGCCGGGGGTCAGTCTCGCGTGGGGTATGTGGGACACGGACGGCATGGCCGCCTCGGTGTCCGAGACGGACCGGGCCCGGTCGGCCCGGGCCGGCCTCATGTCGATGAGCGCGCAGACCGGGCTGGAGCTCTTCGACGCCGCATGCGGTGCCGGCCGGCCGGCCCTGGTGCCCATGGTGATCGACCTGCCCGCCCTGCGCGCGGCGGCCACCGACGGGACCGTGCCGCCCATGCTGCGTACCCTCGCCGGACCGACCACGACCCGCCGGCAGGCGGGACGGGACACCGGCGGGTGGGCCGGGCGACTCGCCGGGCTCACCGAGGACGAGGGCCGTGCACAGGTCGCGCTGCTGGTGCGGGGTCTCGTGGCCCAGGTGCTCGGGCACGGTGGGGCGGAGGCGGTGCCGGCGGATCGGGCGTTCCGGGAGTTGGGTTTCGATTCGTTGACGGCGGTGGACCTGCGTAACCGGGTCAACGCGGCGACCGGGCTGCGGTTGGCCTCGACGCTGGTCTTCGACTACCCGACCCCGGCCGCGCTCGCCGACCACGTATGGTCCGAGTTGGCTGGCGTGCGCGCGGCGACCGCCGAGCCGACGGCCGGCGTCGCCGCAGGCTCCGACGAGCCGATCGCGATCGTGGGGATGGCGTGTCGGTATCCGGGTGGGGTGGAGAGTCCGGATCAGTTGTGGGAGTTGTTGGTCTCGGGTGGGGACGGGGTGGGGGAGTTTCCGGTTGATCGGGGTTGGGATCTGGGGTCGTTGTTCGATCCGGATCCGAACAACAGTGGTACGTCGTATACGCGGCATGGTGGGTTTCTGTACGGGGCGGCGGAGTTCGATCCGGGGTTCTTCGGGATCTCGCCGCGTGAGGCGTTGGCGATGGATCCGCAGCAGCGGTTGTTGTTGGAGGCGTCGTGGGAGTCGTTCGAGTCGGCGGGGTTGGATCCGCAGGGGTTGCGGGGTAGTCGTACGGGTGTGTTCGCCGGGGTGATGTACCACGATTACGCCTCGCGGTTGTTGGATCTGCCCGCCGAGGTGGAGGGCTATGTCGGTACCGGTACGTCGGGCAGTGTCCTGTCGGGTCGGGTGGCGTACACGTTCGGGTTGGAGGGGCCGGCGGTCACTGTCGACACGGCATGTTCGTCGTCGTTGGTGGCGCTGCACTTGGCGGCGCAGGCGTTGCGGTCGGGGGAGTGTGATCTGGCGCTGGCCGGTGGTGTGACGGTGATGGCGACGCCGGGGACGTTCATCGAGTTCTCCCGGCAGCGGGGTCTGTCCCAGGACGGTCGGTGCAAGTCGTTCGCCGCGTCGGCGGATGGCACGGGCTGGTCCGAGGGTGTGGGTGTTCTCCTCGTGGAGCGGTTGTCGGATGCGCAGCGGCGTGGGCACCGGGTTCTTGCGGTGCTGCGGGGTAGTGCCGTGAATCAGGATGGTGCGTCGAATGGGTTGACTGCGCCGAATGGTCCGTCGCAGCAGCGGGTGATCCGGCAGGCTCTCGCCAACGCCCGGCTGTCGACGGCGGACGTGGATGCGGTGGAGGCGCACGGCACCGGCACCACGCTGGGTGACCCGATCGAGGCGCAGGCGCTGTTGGCCACGTACGGGCAGGACCGCGAGGTGCCCCTGCTGCTCGGGTCGATCAAGTCGAACATCGGTCACACCCAGGCGGCGGCTGGTGTGGCCGGTGTGATCAAGATGGTCATGGCGATGCGGCACGCCCTGGTGCCGGCGTCGTTGCATGTGGACGAGCCGTCGCCGCATGTCGACTGGTCGGCGGGGGCGGTGGCGCTGGCGACGGAGGCGGTGGCGTGGCCGGTGGTGGACCGGCCGCGTCGGGCGGGGGTGTCGTCGTTCGGTATTTCAGGGACGAATGCGCACGTGATCATCGAGCAGCCGCCGGTCGGGGTGGTTGAGGGTGAGGTGGTCGGGCGGGTGGTGCCGGCGGTGGTGCCGGTGTTGCTTTCCGGGCGTGGTGAGGGGGTGCTGGCTGGGCAGGCCGGTCGGTGGGCTGCCTGGTTGGCTGCCGACGAGGCGTTGCGTCCGGTGGACGTGGGGTGGTCGTCGGTGACGACCCGCCCGGCTCTCGAGCAGCGGGCTGTCGCCATGGTGACCGATCGGGACAGTCTCCTGTCCGCGCTGCGGGCCCTTCGCAGTGGCGATTCCTCCGGGGCCCTGGTCACCGGTTCCGCCGCTGACCGTGGCCAGGTGGCGCTGCTCTTCTCCGGTCAGGGTGCGCAGCGTGTGGGTATGGGTCGGGAGCTGTATGCGGCGTTCCCGGTGTTCGCCACCGCGTTGGACGAGGTGTGCGGCCACCTCGATCCGCTCCTGCCGCAGCCGTTGCGGACCGTGCTGTTCGCCGAGGCGGGTTCGGCGGAGGCGGAGTTGCTGGATCGGACGGTCTTCACCCAGGCGGGGTTGTTCGCGGTCGAGGTGGCGTTGTTCCGGTTGGTGGAGTCGTTCGGTGTGGTGCCGGACTTCGTGGGTGGTCATTCGGTCGGGGAGGTCACCGCCGCGTACGTGGCGGGGGTGTTGTCGCTGGAGCATGCGTGTGTGTTGGTGGCGGCGCGGGGTCGGTTGATGCAGGCGTTGCCGGCGGGTGGTGGGATGTTGGCGGTGAACGCGTCCGAGGTGGACGTGTTGCCGACGCTGACTGGTCTGACCGACCGGGTGGGCATCGCTGCGGTGAATGGGCCGGATGCTGTCGTCGTCTCCGGGGTGGCCGAGGCCCTGGACGAGGTGGAGCGGATCTGGCGGAAGCGGGGTGCGCGGACGCGCAGGTTGGTGGTGAGTCATGCGTTCCACAGTCCGTTGATGGAGCCGATGTTGGCGGAGTTCCGGGCGGTGCTGGACGGGTTGACCTTCACGTCACCGCTACTGCCTGTGGTGTCGAATCTGACCGGGGCGTTGGCTGATCCGCAGGAGTTGACCGGTGTCGACTACTGGGTGCGGCATGTGCGGGAGGCGGTGCGGTTCGCCGATGGTGTGGCGGCCCTGCGGGCTGCTGGTGTCGACACGTTCCTGGAGGTGGGTCCGCAGAGTGTGTTGACCGCGTTGGCCGGTGACATCTTGCCGGGTGACGGGGGTGTGCTCGCGGTCGCTGCGCAGCGTCGGGATCGGTCCGAGGTGAGCGCCCTGCTCGCTGCCCTGGGTGAGCTGCACGTCCATGGGGTTGCGGTCACCTGGGCGCAGTGGTTCGCCGGTGCGGGCGCGCGGCGGGTCGACCTGCCGACGTACGCGTTCCAGCACCAGCGGTACTGGCCCGGGGCGGCCTCCCGGCCGCAGGCCGCCCCGGAGCGCGACGCCGAGTTCTGGGCCGCCGTCGAGAACGGCGACCTCGCCGCCCTCGCCGATCAGCTCGGCGACGACGCGGTGGACGCCCTCACCCCGGCCCTGCCCGCGCTCAGCACCTGGCGTCGTGGCCGGGACCGGGACACGGCGCTGGACGGCTGGTCGTACCGGATCGGATGGGAGCCGGTGCACCCGGTCCCCGCCGCCGGGCTGTCCGGCCGCTGGCTGGTCGCCACGGTGGGCG
The DNA here is from genome assembly GCF_036017915.1 of Micromonospora sp. NBC_00421. Lineage (NCBI taxonomy): Bacteria > Bacillati > Actinomycetota > Actinomycetes > Micromonosporales > Micromonosporaceae > Micromonospora > Micromonospora sp. NBC_00421. The sequence continues at coordinate 3,125,204 of NZ_CP107929.1, read as the reverse complement.
GCGGCAGCGGCGCGGGCGTGGCGAAGACGCTCGCCGAGGCCGGTGCGCGGGTGGACACACTGACGGTCCCCGCCGCCCTCGGTCGGGTCGAGCTGGCCGAGCGGTTGCGGCCGATCAGCGACGAAGGCTGGACCGGGGTGCTGTGCGTCCTGCCCCGGCGGGACCAGCCACTCGCGCACGCGCCGGCGGTGGCCGCCGGTACGGCCGGGCTGCTCACCCTCACCCAGGCGCTGACCGACGCCGGCCTGCCCGGCCGGGTGTGGGCGCTCAGCCGCGCCGCCCTGCCGGTCACGGCCGGCGAGCCGGCCGGCGACCTGTGGGCGGCGCTGGCCTGGGGCCTCGGCCGGGCAGTGGCCCTGGAACAGCCGGACCGTTGGGGTGGCCTGCTCGACCTGCCCGACCGCGCTGACCGGGGCACCCGGGCCGCGCTGGTCGCGGTCCTCGCCGACGGCACCCTCGACCAGGTGGCGATCCGTCGCACCGGCGTGCTCGGCCGGCTGCTGGTGCCGACCGCCCCGCCCGCCGGGGGCGGCTGGCGTCCACGCGGGACGGTGCTCGTCACCGGCGGCACGGGCGCGCTGGGCCGGCAGGTGACCCGGTGGCTGTTGGCCAACGGGGCCGCCGAGGTGGTGCTCGCCTCGCGGCGCGGGCCGCACGCCCCGGGAGCGGGCGAGCTGGTCGCCGAACTGGGCGCCGTGCGGGTGGTGGCCTGCGACGTCACCGACGCCGCTGCCGTCACCGGGCTGGTGGACGAGCTGCCGGAACTGACCGCCGTCGTGCACACCGCCGGCGCGTCCGGCGGGACCGCGCCGGCCTACCAGGTGACCGACGGTGAGCTGGCGGAGACCCTGGCCGGCAAGGTGCTCGGGGCCGTCCACCTGGACGACGCGTGCCGGGACCGCGACCTCGACGCATTCGTCGTCTTCTCCTCCGTCGCGGGCGTCTGGGGCGGCGGTGGCCAGGCCGGCTACGCCGCCGGTAACGCGCTGCTCGACGCGCTCGTCGCGGCCCGCCGCGTGGCCGGTCTGCCCGCCACCGCGCTGGCCTACGGTCCGTGGGCGGAGGAGGGCATGGCCGCCGGGGAGGCGGCGGACGGCCTGCGCCGTCGTGGGTTCGTCCCGCTCGCGCCGGACGCCGCCGTTGCGGCGCTGGGCCGCTGGGTGAACGCCCCCGAGCCGGCGCCGGTGATCGTCGACGTGGACTGGTCCCGCTTCGTCGCGGCGTTCACCGCGACGCGGCCGAGCCACCTGTTCGACCGGGTCGCCCCCGCCGCCGAGGCGGAACCGGAGCGGCCGGAGACCGAGGCGGGCACCGACGGGCTGCGCGCCCGGCTCGCCGCGCTGTCGACCACCGGCCGGGAGAACCTGCTGGTCGACCTGGTCCGCGCGGAGGCGGCGGCGGTGCTCGGCCACGCCTCCACCGACCAGGTGCCGGCCGGTCGCGCGTTCCGCGAGCTGGGCTTCGACTCCCTCGCGGCGGTGCAGCTGCGGGACCGGCTGGGCCGGGCCACCGGGCTGACCCTGCCGTCGACAGTGGTCTTCGACCATCCGTCGGCGGTGGAACTGGCCCGCTTCCTGCGTCCCGAGCTGGTGGCCGGCGACGGCCCGACCGCCGTCACCACAGTGGTCCGGCCGCCGGCCGACGAGCCGATCGCGATCGTCTCGATGGCCTGCCGGTTCCCCGGCGGGGTGTCCTCCCCGCAGGAGTTGTGGCAGTTGCTGGTCGACGGTGGGGACGCGGTGACGCCGATGCCGACCGACCGGGGGTGGGACCTCGACACGCTCTTCGACTCCGACCCGGAGCGGGTGGGCACCAGCTACACCCGCAGCGGCGCCTTCCTCGACGGGGTGGCCGACTTCGACGCGGGATTCTTCGGGATCAACCCGCGGGAGGCCCTCGCGATGGACCCGCAGCAACGGTTGCTGCTGCACACCACCTGGGAGACGTTCGAGCGGGCCGGTATCGACCCGCAGCGCGTCCGTGGCTCCGCGACCGGGGTGTTCATGGGCACCAACGGGCAGGACTACGCGACCCTGCTGCTGGGCGCCCGGTCCGAGGTGGAGGGCTACCAGGCCACCGGCAACAGCGCGTCGGTGGTCTCCGGCCGGCTGGCGTACTCGTTCGGGCTGCACGGCCCGGCGGTCACCGTCGACACCGCGTGTTCCTCCTCGCTGGTCGCCCTGCACCTGGCCGCCCAGGCGCTGCGGTCGGGAGAGTGCGACCTCGCTCTGGCCGGCGGCGTGACAGTGATGTCGACGCCGGGGGCGTTCCTGGAGTTCTCCCGCCAGCGCGGCCTGGCCGCCGACGGGCGGGTCAAGGCGTTCGCCGCCGGCGCCGACGGCACCGGCTGGGGTGAGGGAGTCGGCGTCCTGCTGCTCCAACGGCTCTCCGACGCGCGACGGGAGGGCCGGCGGATCCTCGCCGTCGTCCGGGGCAGCGCCGTCAACCAGGACGGCGCTTCCAACGGGTTGACCGCCCCGAACGGGCCCGCGCAGCAGCGGGTCATCCGGCACGCCCTGGCCAATGCCGGGCTGGCCCCGGCCGACATCGACGCCGTCGAGGCGCACGGCACCGGCACCACCCTCGGCGACCCCATCGAGGCGCAGGCGCTGATGGCCGCGTACGGCACCGGCCGCCCCGCCGACCGACCGCTCTGGTTGGGTTCGGTGAAGTCGAACATCGGCCACACCCAGGCCGCGGCGGGCGTGGCCAGCCTGATCAAGATGGTGCTGTCGCTGCGGAACGGGACGCTCCCGGCGACTCTGCACATCGACGGGCCCACCCCGCACGTGGACTGGGCGTCGGGACCACTGGCGCTGCTCACCGAGGCACGCCCGTGGGACGCCGCCGGGCGTCCCCGCCGGGCCGGCGTCTCGTCGTTCGGCATCAGCGGCACCAACGCCCACGTGATCCTCGAACAGGCACCGGCCGCGGACCCGGCCGGGACGACCGACGGACCGTCGACCGTCGACGGGGCCACCACCACGGACGCCACCGACCAGGCGGCGGCCGACGTCGAGGTGCTGCCCTGGCCCGTCTCTGCCGCGACGGCGGCCGGGCTGCGGGAGCAGGCCGACCGACTGGCCCGTCGGCTCGGTGACCCTGCCGGCGAGGCGGGGAACCCGCCCTCCGACGGGGCGGTGGCCTGGGCCCTGGTCGAGGGGAGGGCCCACCTGGCCCAGCGGGCGGTGGTCGTCGCCGCCGACCCGGAGGTCCGGCTCGCGGCGCTGCGGGCCCTCGCCACCGGCGGTGAGCACCCCGCGCTCGTCCCGGCCGGTCCGGCCACGACGGGCGGCACCGCCTTCCTCTTCTCCGGTCAGGGCGCGCAGCGCGCCGGGATGGGCCGGGAGTTGTACGGGTCGTTCCCGGTGTTCGCCGCCGCGCTGGACGAAGCCTGCGGGCACCTGGACCCGTTGCTGCCGCAGCCCTTGCGGGAGGTGCTCTTCGCCGGGGAGGGCTCGCCGGATGCGGCCCTGCTGGACCAGACGGTCTTCACCCAGGCCGGTCTCTTCGCCGTCGAGGTGGCGCTGTTCCGTCTGCTGGAGTCCTTCGGTGTGGTGCCGGACCTCGTCGGGGGCCACTCGGTCGGGGAGATCACGGCCGCTCACGTGGCCGGGGTGCTCGACCTGGCCGACGCGTGCGCCCTCGTGGCGGCTCGCGGCCGGTTGATGCAGGCACTCCCGGCAGGCGGCGGGATGTTGGCGGTGGCCGCGCCGGAGGCCGATGTGATGGCGTCCATCGAGGGACGGACCGATCGGGTCGGCATCGCCGCCGTGAACGGCCCGTCGGCCGTCGTGGTCTCCGGTGCCGTCGACGTCCTCGACGAGATCGAGCGGGTCTGGCGGGAACGGGGGGTGCGCACCCGGCGGTTGACTGTCAGCCACGCGTTCCACAGCCCGTTGATGGAGCCGATGCTCGACGAGTTCCGTACCGTCCTGGCGGGGTTGCGGTTCGCCGCGCCGATGCTGCCGGTGCTGTCGAACCTGACCGGGGCGCTCGCCGACGGCGACGGGATCCGGACCGTCGGGTACTGGGTGCGGCACGTCCGGGAGGCGGTCCGGTACGCCGACGGCGTGCGGGCCCTGCGGGACACGGGCGTGGACACCTTCGTCGAGGTGGGCCCCGGTGCGGTGCTCACCGCCATGAACGCCGACGTGCTTCCCGACGGCGCCACGACCCTGGCGATCCAGCGGGCCGGCGTGCCGGAGGTGACGGCGTTGCTCATCGCCGTGGCCACCCGGTACGCCAGCGGTCGGGACGTCGACTGGACGGCGGCGCTGACGCCGCTCGCCGGCCCCCGTCCCGTCCCCCGCGACCTGCCGGAGCTGCCCACCTACGCGTTCCAGCCGGAGCGGTACTGGCCCACCCTGACCAGGCCGCTGAGCGGCGGCGGGGACCGGGTCGACACCGAGTTCTGGCGGGCGGTCACCGACGGCGACCTGGACCGGCTCGGCATCGACGCCGACCAGCCGCTGAAGGACCTGCTGCCGGAGTTGGACTCGTGGCGTCGCCGGCAGCACCAGGACGGCACGGTCGGCGGCTGGCGGTACCGGGTCACCTGGCGGCAGCGGCGGCTCACCGCCGGCCAGCCGGGTACCTGGCTGGTCGTCGCCCCCCGACGGCAGTCGGCCGAGACGATCGCCGACGCGCTGCGCGCCGGTGGGTCCACGGTGCACCTGCTCACCGTGGATCCGTCCACCGTCGGCCGGGACGGGCTCGCCACCGACCTGGTCCGGGCCTGCGCCGAGCACCAGCCGACCGGGCTGCTCTCGCTGCTGGCCCTGGACGAGGCGCCGCACCCGGGCCAGGACGCCCTGCCGTCCGGGCTCGCGGCGAACCTGCTGCTGCTCCAGGCGCACGTCGGCCGGGAGACCGACACGCCGGTCCCGTTGTGGCTCGCCACCACCGGGGCGGTCGCCACCGACGAGGAGCCGGCGACCCGGCCCTGGCAGGCCACCAGTTGGGGCCTCGGCCTGGCCGCCGCCCTGGAGCACCCCCGGCACGTCGGCGGCCTCGTCGACCTGCCCGGCACGGTGACCGGGGAACTGGCGTCCGCGCTGGTCACCGCGATCACCAACACCGATGGCGAGGACCAGCTCGCCCTCCGCGCGTCCGGCACGCGCGTCCGGCGCCTGGTCCGGGCCCCCGGGCCGATCGAGGGTGCCGGCGCCGGCTGGACGCCGCAGGGCACCGTGCTGGTCACGGGCGGGTCGGGCGCGGTCGCCCGGCACACCACCGCCTGGCTGGACCGGCACGGCACGGCGGTGGTGCCGCTGGACCAGCCGGCGGGCGCAAAGCTGACCGACCGGATGGAGCAGTTGGCGGCCGACGGGCGGCCGGTGACCGCGCTGGTGCACGTACCGGCCGACACCGGTACCGTGCCGCTGGCCGAGCTGACCCTCGCCGGCCTCGCCGAGGACCTGCTCGCCACCGTCGGCGACGTTCCCCGGTACGCCGACGAGTTGGAGCACCGGGCCATCGGGGCCCTCGTCCTCTGCTCGTCCACCTCGGGGGTGTGGGGCTCCGGCGGGCGCTGCGGCCAGGCGGCCGGGGACGCCCTGCTCCAGGTCCTCGCCGCCAACCGGCGTCTGGCCGGCCTGCCGGTGGCGTCGGTGGCGTTCGGCCCCTGGGCGGACGGCCTCGCCGCCGCCGACCGGGAGCAGCTGGACCGGCGTGGCCTGCCCGGCATGGACCCGGAGCTGGCCGTCGCGGCGCTGCGCCGGGCGGTGGCCGAGGGCACGCAGCTCGTCGTGGCCGACGTGCGGTGGGACCGGTTCGTGCCGGCCGTCGCCGCCATCCGGGCCCGACCGCTGTTCGGCGGGGTCCCCGAGGCGCAGGAGGCGCTGCGCAGCCTGCACACCGACGAGCCGGCCGACGACGGGGCGGCGGACGCGCTGCGCGGGCGGCTACGGCCGCTCGGCGACGGGGAGCGGGACGCCGTCCTGGTCGACCTCGTCGCCACCCAGGCGGCGGCGGTGCTCGGCCTGCCGGGCACCGGCGACCTCGGCCCGGCGCGGGCGTTCCGGGAGGTCGGCTTCGACTCGATGACGGCGGTGGAGCTGCGCAACCGGCTCCGGGCGGTAACCGGGGTGACGCTGCCGGCCAGCGTGGTCTTCGACTACCCCACCCCGCTGGCGCTCGCCCGGCACCTGCGCGGCCTCGTGGTCGAGGACGGGGCCAAGGCGACCACCGGGCTGCTGTCGGAACTGGAGCGGTTGGACGGTGTGTTCGCCTCCAGCGCACCGGACCAGCTGACCCGGCAGAAGCTGCTGGTGCAGATGCAGGCGTTCATCGCCCGCTGGGGTGACGACCGTACGGCACCGGCCGAGGCCCCGGTGACGCCGTCGCTCGACGGGGCCACCGACGCCGAGATCTTCGAATTCATCCACCGGGAGCTCGGTGGGCCGGGCGGCAATGTCGACGGGGCTTTCTGAACCTATTGACCGGCCATCGTCGGGCACGTCGGCGGGGCCGGTCGCGGAGGCACTTACCGCCGTCGCGACCGGCCCCGCCGGGCCGCGGGCATATCGCGTTCGGGGTGGCCCCGCACCAGCCTGCGGCCGGTCCGGTGGCGGTCCTCTAGGGGCTGACCGTAGGGGCACCGTAGGGGTTGTGACCGTCGCCGGCCGACAATTACCTTCCTCCCGGTAGGACCGCAACGCTGTTGATTATTGCAATTCGTGATCGGGCTGAACGGCTGTGGTGTCGCAGCTTGAGGCGTCTGTGGACGGTATTGGGTCGCTCTTTTCCGGCCCGAAAAGGTGGCGCTAATGGCGACTGAAGATACCCTCCGGGAATACCTGAAATGGGTTACCGCGGACCTCCACCAGACCAGGCGGAAGCTCGGGGAGTTGGAGGCGGCCAACCGGGAGCCCATCGCCATCGTCGGCATCGGCTGCCGCTTCCCGGGCGGGGTGCGCTCATCCGAGGACCTGTGGCACCTGGTGGCCGACGGCCGCGACGCCATCTCCGACTTCCCCACGGACCGGGGCTGGGACCTGGAGCGGCTGATCCACCCCGACCCCGACCACCCCGGCACCTCGTACGTCGGGCAGGGCGGCTTCCTCGACTCGGCCACCGAGTTCGACCCCGGCTTCTTCGGCATCTCCCCCCGCGAGGCGCTGGGCATGGATCCGCAGCAGCGGCTGCTGCTGGAGACCTCGTGGGAGGCGTTCGAGCACGCCGGCATCGACCCGGCGGACCTGCGCGGTCACCAGGTCGGCGTGTTCGCCAGCACCACCGGCCAGGACTACGCGGCGCTGCTCCAGCCGCCCCCGCCCGGCGTCGAGGGGTACGTCCTCACCGGCACCGCCGCCAGCGTCGTCTCCGGCCGGATCTCGTACGTGCTCGGCGTCGAGGGCCCCGCCGTCTCCGTCGACACCGCCTGCTCGTCGTCCCTGGTGGCGCTGCACCTCGCCTGCCACGCCCTGCGACAGGGTGAGTGCACCCTCGCGCTGGCCGGCGGTGCCACCATCATGTCCACCCCCGCGGCGTTCGTCGGCTTCAGCCGCCAGCGCGGGCTCGCCGCCGACGGGCGGGTCAAGGCGTTCGCCGGAGCCGCCGACGGCACCGGGTGGGGTGAGGGCGTCGCCGTGCTCCTGGTCGAGCGACTCTCCGACGCCCGCCGCAACGGCCACCCCGTCCTCGCCGTGGTGCGCGGCAGCGCGGTCAACCAGGACGGCGCCTCCAACGGACTCACCGCCCCCAACGGGCCCTCCCAGCAGCGCGTGGTGCTCCAGGCCCTGGCCAGCGCCCGCCTCTCCCCGGAACAGGTCGACGCGGTGGAGGCGCACGGCACCGGGACCAACCTCGGCGACCCCATCGAGGCCACCGCGCTGCTCGCCACGTACGGGCAGGGGCGGCCGGCGGACCGGCCGCTGCGGCTCGGCTCGGTGAAGTCGAACATCGGGCACACCCAGGCCGCCGCCGGCGTCGCCGGGGTGATCAAGATGGTGCTGGCCCTCCAGCACGACCTGCTCCCGGCGACCCTGCACGTCGACGAGCCCACCCCGCACGTCGACTGGACGGCCGGCGCGGTGTCACTGCTGACCGAGGCGCTGCCCTGGCCGCGCGGCGAGCAGCCCCGCCGCGCGGGCGTCTCCTCGTTCGGCATGAGTGGCACCAACGCGCACGTGATCATCGAGGAGGCACCCGCCGAGACCGCGGACGCCGCCGCACCGGTGGCCCCCGGCACCGACCCCGCCGCCGCGCAGGCCGCGCCGGCGGTGGCGGCCGGCCCGGCCGCGGTGGCGGCTGCCGGGCTGGTGCCCGTGCTGCTGTCCGCCCGCGACGCCGCCGGGCTGGCCGCCCAGGCGCGGCGCTGGGCCGAGTGGCTCGACACCGCCCCCGACGCCGACCCCGCCGGCCTGGTCGACCTCGGCTGGTCGTCCGCCACCACCCGTGGCGCCCTGGAGCACCGGGCTGTCGTCCTCGCCACCGACCGCGCCGACCTGCCGCGCGACCTGCGTACGCTCGCCGACGGCGGGGTCGCCGCCGGTCTCGTCGTCGGCGACGGGCCGCGCGGCGGGCAACTCGCGTTCCTGTTCTCCGGCCAGGGCGCCCAGCGCGCCGGTATGGGCCGGGAGTTGGCGGCGGCGTTCCCGGTCTTCGCCCGCGCGCTCACCGAGGTCTGCGCCGCGCTCGACCCGCACCTGCCCCGCCCGCTCGCGCCGGTCCTCGCCGCCGACCCGGGCACCGGGGACGCCGACCTGCTCGACCAGACGCTCTGGACCCAGGCGGGACTGTTCGCCGTCGAGGTGGCCCTGTACCGGTTGCTGGAATCCTGGGGCGTCACCCCGGACGTGCTGCTGGGCCACTCCATCGGCGAGGTCGTCGCCGCCCACGTCGCGGGGGTGCTCACCCTCGCCGACGCCGCCGCGTTGGTCGCCGCCCGGGGTCGGCTCATGCAGAACCTGCCAGCCGGCGGCGCGATGCTCTCGGTCGCCGCCGGTCTCGCCGACGTCGAGGCCGTCCTCGCCGACCTCGACGGCCCGCTCGGCGTCGCCGCCGTCAACGGTCCCACCGCCGTGGTGGTCTCCGGTGCCGCCGACGCCGTCGCCGAGGTCGACCGCCGGTTCACCGATCGTGGCGTACGCACCAGACGCCTCCCCGTCAGCCACGCCTTCCACAGCCCGCTCATGGAGCCGATGCTCGCCGAGTTCCGGGCCGTCCTGGAAGGGCTGACCCTCGAAGCGCCGACCCTGCCGATCGTGTCCAACGTGACCGGTGCGCCGGTCGACGCCGAGGAGATCCGCAGCCCCGGGTACTGGGTGCGGCACGTCCGCGAGGCGGTCCGCTTCGCCGACGGCGTGGAGCGGGCACGCGCCCTCGGCGTCGGCACGTTCCTGGAGGTCGGCCCGAGCGGCGTGCTGACCGCGCTGACCCGGGAGATCGTCGGCGCGGACGCCGTCGCGGTGTCGTCGCTGCGCCGGGAGCGGCCCGAGCCGGCGTCCCTGCTGACCGCCCTCGCCGAGCTGCACGTCGCCGGGGTCACTGTCGCCTGGCGGGAACTGTTCGCCGGCGTGGAGCCGCGTCGGGTCCGGCTGCCCGGGTACGCCTTCCACCGCCAACGGTTCTGGCCCGAGCCGCCCCCGTCCGCCCAGGTGGAGGCCGCCACGGGCGCGGACGCCGAGTTCTGGGCGGCCGTCGAGCAGTCCGACGTCGACGCGTTGCGTGACCAGCTCGGCGCCGACCCGGCCGGCAACGCCGACCCGGTGGACGCCCTGCTGCCGGCGTTGCCCGTGCTCGCCTCCTGGCGCCGCAACCGGCACGACCGCTCGGTGGTGGACGGCTGGTCGTACCAGGTGGTGTGGAAGCCGGTGCCGGTCGCCGACGGTGACCGGCCGGCGGGGCGTTGGCTGCTGGTGCTGCCGGCGGACGCGGCGCCCACCTGGGCGGACGACCTGGTCGGCCTGTTCCGGGCGGCCGGCGACGAACCGGCGCTGCTGCGCGTCGGCGCGGACGACCTGGACCGGGCGACGCTGGCCGACCGGCTGCGCGCGGTGGCCGGCGACCAGCCCGTCGCCGGGGTGCTGCACGTCGTCGCCGGACAGGACCGGCTGCTGGCCGCGCACCCCGGGCTGAGCGTCGCCGCCGCCACCACCCTCGTGCTGGTACAGGCCCTGAGCGACCTGGATCTGGCCGCCCCCGTCTGGTGCCTCACCAGCGGCGCGGTCAAGGCCGGGCCCGCCGACCGGGTCACCGACCCGCTGCAGACCCTGGTGTGGGGCCTCGGCCGCGCCGCCGCCGTGGAGCAGCCGCACCGCTGGGGCGGCCTGGTGGACCTGCCGGCCGCCGTCGACGAGGCCGTCCTGCGTCGCCTCGGGGCCGTCCTCGCGGGCGGCAGCGGGGAGGACCAGGTCGCCGTCCGCGCCGGCGGCGTCTGGGGTCGCCGGCTCGCCCCGGCCCCCGCCCCGCAACGGCCGGCGGGGGACCCCTGGGCCGACGCCACCGTCCTGGTCACCGGCGGTACCGGGGCGCTCGCCGGCCACGTCACCAGGTGGCTGGTGGAGCGCGGTGCCCGACGCGTCGTCCTGGTCGGTCGGCGCGGCGCCGCCGCCCCTGCCCTGGCCGGGCTTCTGCAGGAGTACGGCGCCGACGGCCGGGTCACCGCCGCCGCCTGCGACGTGACCGACCGGCAGGCCGTCGCGGTGCTGCTGGACTCGCTGCCCGACCTGACCGCTGTGGTGCACGCCGCCGGCACCGACCAGCTCACGCCGCTCACCGGCACCTCCCTCGACGAGTTCTCCACAGTCGTCGCCGGCAAGGTGCTCGGCGCGCTGCACCTCGACGAGTGCCTGGCCGACCGGCCGCTCGCCGCGTTCCTGCTCTTCTCCTCGATCTCCGGGGTGTGGGGCAGCGCCGGCCAGTGCGCGTACGGGGCCGGCAATTCGCTGCTCGACGCGCTCGCCGTCGACCGCCGCGACCGGGGCCTCACCGCCACCGCCGTCGCCTGGACGGCGTGGGGCGGCGCCGACGGCATGGCCGCCAAGAACACCGCCACCGCGCAACTGCACCGGATGGGCCTGCCCACCATCGACCCGCAGCGGGCCCTGGTCGCCCTGGACCGGGCGATGCACCGGCCCACCCCCTGCGTCACCATCGCCGACGTCGACTGGAGCCGCTTCCACCCGGCTTTCACCCTGACCCGGCCCAGCCCGTTCCTGTCCGAGCTTCCGCAGGTGCGGGCGCTCGCGGAGGCCGAGGCGGAGATTGCCGCCGCGCCGCCCGGCGTGACCGGGGCGCTGCGCCACCTGGCCGAGCTGTCCGATGCCGGGCAGGAGCGGGAACTGCTCCGGATCGTCAACGAGCAGACCGCCCGGGTGCTCGGCCACGCCACCCCGGACGACCTGCGCGGCCGGCCGTTCAAGGACCTCGGCTTCGACTCGCTCACCGCCGTGGACTTCCGCACGAAGCTGAACGAGGTGACCGGGCTCCGACTGCCGTCCACTCTGGTCTTCGACCACCCCACCCCGGCCGGCCTGGCCCGGCACCTGCGCGAGACGGTGTTCGGCACCGACGCCGCCGCGCCCGCCGCGCCCACGGCCCTCGTCGGTGCCGACGAGCCGATCGCGATCGTGGGCATGGCCTGCCGCTACCCGGGAGACGCCGGCAGTCCCGAGGGGCTGTGGCGGCTGGTCGCCGACGGCGTTGACGCCATCGGCCCGTTTCCCACCGACCGGGGCTGGGACGTCCCCGCCCCGGACAGCGGCTACGCCCCGGCCGGCGGCTTCCTGTACGACGCGACCCGGTTCGATCCGGTGTTCTTCGGCATCTCCCCGCGCGAGGCCCTGGCCATGGACCCGCAGCAGCGGCTCACCCTGGAGGCGTCCTGGGAGGTCCTGGAGCGGGCCGGGCTCGACCCGACCAGCCTCAAGGGCAGCCGTACCGGCGTGTACGTCGGCGCCTCCACCTCCGGTTACGGGACCGGGTTGACCGAGGTGCCGGAGGGCACCGAGGGCTACCTGATGACCGGCGGGGCGCACAGCGTCATCTCCGGCCGGGTGGCGTACACCCTCGGCCTGGAGGGACCGGCGGTGACAGTGGACACCGCCTGCTCGTCGTCGCTGGTGGCCCTGCACCTGGCCGGCGAGGCGCTGCGCCGGGGTGAGTGCGACCTCGCCCTCGCCGGCGGCGTCGCGGTGATGGCCACCCCGGACACCTTCGCCGAGTTCTCCCGGCAGGGCGGGCTGGCGGCTGACGGGCGGTGTAAGTCGTTTGCTGCTTCGGCGGACGGTACTGGTTGGTCCGAGGGTGTGGGGATGTTGTTGGTGCAGCGGCTTTCCGATGCCCGTCGGGAGGGTCGGAGGGTTTTTGCGGTGGTGCGTGGTTCGGCGGTGAATCAGGATGGTGCGTCGAATGGGTTGACGGCGCCGAATGGTCCGTCGCAGCAGCGGGTGATCCGGCAGGCCCTTGCTTCGGCGGGGTTGTCGGTGGCGGATGTGGATGTGGTGGAGGCGCATGGTACTGGTACGACGCTTGGTGATCCGATCGAGGCGCAGGCGTTGTTGGCTACGTACGGGCAGGGGCGGGAGGTTCCGCTGCTGTTGGGTTCGGTGAAGTCGAACATCGGGCATGCGCAGGCGGCTGCTGGTGTGGCGGGTGTGATCAAGGTGGTGCAGGCGATGCGGCACGGGGTGGTGCCGGCGTCGTTGCATGTGGATGAGCCGTCGCCGTATATCGACTGGTCGGCGGGTGCGGTGGAGTTGGTGACCGAGGCGCGGCCGTGGCCGGTGGTGGGGCGGTCGCGTCGGGCGGCGGTGTCGTCGTTCGGTATTTCCGGCACGAATGCGCACGTGATCATCGAGCAGGCTGACGAGGTCGGGCTGCCGGTGGAGGTTGCTCCGGGGCTTGTCGACTCGGACGTGGTGGTGTGGCCGGTGTCGGCGCGGTCGAAGGAGGCGCTGGCGGGTCAGGCGGGTCGGCTGGCGGCGTACGTGCGTGGGCATGGCGGTCTTGACCCGGCGGCGGTCGGTTGGTCCCTCGCCACCACGCGGTCCACCTTCGACCAGCGGGCGGTGGTGGTGGGGGCTGGTGCGTCGGATCTCCTCGCCGGGTTGGAGGCGGTGGCGTCGGGTGTGCCGGCGGGGAACGTGGTTACGGGTGTGGCTGGTTCGTCTGTTGGCCCGGTGTTCGTGTTTCCGGGTCAGGGTGGTCAGTCGGTGGGGTTGGCGGCGGGTTTGGTGGGTCGTTGTGGGGTGTTTGATGCGCGGTTGGCGGAGTGTCAGCGGGCGTTGGCGCCGTTTGTGGATGTGGATCTGGTGTCGGTGTTGACGGGTGGGGATGTGTCGTGGTTGGAGCGTGTGGAGGTGTTGCAGCCGGTGTTGTTTGCGGTGGGGGTGTCGTTGGCGGAGGTGTGGCGGGGGGCGGGTGTGGTGCCGGGGGTGGTGGTGGGTCATTCGCAGGGTGAGATCGCGGCGGCGTGTGTGGCGGGTGTGTTGTCGTTGGAGGATGCGGCGCGGGTGGTGGCGTTGCGGGCTCGTGCTCTTGGCATGTTGGCGGGGTCGGGGGCGATGGCGGCGGTGGATCTGCCCGCCGACGAGGTCACGGCCCGGTTGGCTGATCATCCTGGGGTGGTGGTGGGGGTGGTGAACGGGCCGGCGTCGGTGGTGGTGTCGGGTCCGCCGGGGCAGGTCGCGGAGTTGGTGGAGACGTTCCGGGCCGAGGGGGTGCGGGCGCGGCCGATCCGATTCGACTATGCGTCGCATTCCCCGGCGGTGGAGCAGGTCCGGGAGCAGATGCTGACCGATCTGGTCGGTGTGGTTCCGCAGGTGGGGCACACGCCGATGGTGTCCACCCTTACCGGGCGGTGGGCTGATCCCACCGCGATGGATGGTGGTTACTGGTATGAGAATCTGCGGGGTCAGGTGCGGTTCGATGCGGCGGTGCGGACGGCGGTGGGGGCGGGTTACACGACGTTCGTGGAGGTGTCGGCGCATCCGGTGTTGACGATGCCGGTGACCGCGATCCTCGACGACGCGGGGGTGACCGGGCATGTATTGGGTACGTTGCGTCGTGGTGAGGACGATCCGACGCGGTTGCTGACCAGTCTGGCTACCGCGCATGCGATCGGTCTGCCGGTCGACTGGACCACGGTCCTCACCCCGGCACCCACCCTCGACCTACCCACCTACCCGTTCGGGCGGGACCGCTACTGGCTGGCGCGCGGCGGGACCGGTCGGGCCGGACTGCCGTCGGCGGGCCTCGACGCGGTGGACCACCCGCTGCTCAGCGCCGCAGCCGACCTGCCCGGCGACGACGGCCTACTGCTCACCGGGCGGATCTCGCTCGCCAGTCACCCGTGGCTGGCCGACCACGCAGTGCTCGGCACCGTGCTGCTGCCCGGCACCGCCCTGGTCGAGTTGGCATCCCGCAGCGGTCGGACCGTCGACACCGCGCACGTGGTGGAGCTGGTGCTGGAGGTGCCGCTCGTCGTCCCGCAGACCGGCGGCGTCGACCTGCGGGTAAGCGTCGGGCCGGCCGACGGCGACGGCTGCCGGCCGGTGACCATCCACTCCCACGTCGACGACGGCACCGACCGACCGGGCACGGCCCGGCAGTGGCAACGGCACGCCACCGGCCTGCTCGCCCCCACCCGGGCGGTGACCGTGGCCCCGGCCGGAGCCTGGCCGCCCGCCGACGCCGAACCGATCCCGCTGGACACGCTCTACCCGCACCTGGCCGAGCAGGGCTACCACTACGGCCCCGTCTTCCGGGCACTGCGCGCGGCATGGCGGCACGGCGACGACATCCTGGCCGAGGTGGCGTTGGACGCCGACGCGGCCACCACCGACGCCGTCGGGTTCTCGGTGCACCCCGCGCTGCTCGACGCCGCCCTGCACGCCATCGGCGCCAGCGCCCTGGGCCGCGCCGAGGACGCCCCGTCGCAGCCCGGCGCGGCGCAGCCCGGGTTGCCGTTCTCCTGGACTGGGCTGGCCCTCGCGCCCACCCGGGCCCGCGAGCTGCGGGTGCGGCTCACCGTGACCGAGGGATCGGTGGCGGCGACCGTCACCGACACCGGCGGCGTGCCCGTCGCCTCCCTCGACGCCCTCGTCCTGCGGCCGATCAGTTCGGACCAGCTCGACGCGGCCCGCCGCGCGGCCAACCGGTCGCTGCACCGGCTCGACTGGATCGCCCCCGAGCCGGGAACGGACCGGACCGCCCGCCTCGCCGTGCTCGGCGACGCCGGGGGGTGGCCGGGCATCGAGGCGTACCAGGATCTGGACGACCTGGTGGCGGCCGTGGCAGCCGGGGCGGCCATGCCCGACGCGGTGGTCGTCGGCTGCGCGGGACTGCGCGCCGACGAGCCGAGCCCCGCGCGGGTCGCGCACCTGGTCAGCCACGAGACGCTGGTGCTGGCCCAGGACTGGCTCACCCGGGAAGTCCTGGCGGACGCCCGGCTCGTCGTCGTCACCCGGGGTGCGGTCTGCGTCGACGGCGACGAACGGCCCGCCGACCTGCCCGCCGCCACGGCGTGGGGTCTCGTCCGCTCCGCCCAGTCGGAGAACCCGGGCCGGTTCGTGCTGCTCGACCTCGACGACGATCCCCGCTCGGCGGTCGCGCTGCCGGCGGCGCTGGCCACCGGGGAACCGCAGCTCGCCGTCCGTGCCGGGCAGCTCCGGGCACCCCGGCTGGTCCGGCTCGGACCGCCGCCGCAGGACCGGCCGGCGCCCGACCTGTCCACCGGCACGGTCCTGGTCACCGGCGCCTTCGGCGTGCTCGGCCGGCTGGCCGCCCGGCACCTGGTCACCCGGCACGGCGTGCCCCGGCTGCTGCTGGTCAGCCGCAGCGGCGCGGACGCACCCGGCGCGGCGGACCTCGTCGCCGAGCTGACCGCACTCGGTGCCAGCGCCCAGGTCGCCGCCGCCGACGTCACCGACCGGGACGCCCTCGCCGTGCTGCTCGACGAGATCCCCGCCGACCGACCGCTGGTCGGCGTCGTGCACGCCGCAGGCATCCTCGACGACGGGGTGCTGCCGGCGCTCACCCCGGCCCGGTTCGACACCGTCCTCGGGCCGAAGGTGGACGCTGCCTGGCACCTGCACGAGCTGACCGAGAAGCTCGACCTCGCCGCGTTCGTGCTGTTCTCCTCCGCCTCCGGGCTGTTCGGCGGTCCCGGCCAGGCCAACCACGCCGCCGCGAACGCCTTCCTGGACGCGCTCGCCCACCACCGTCGGGCCAGCGGACTGGCCGTCACCTCGATGGCGTGGGGGCCGTGGGCCAACCCCGACGGGCCCGGGGGACCGCAGGGACACGTCGACGAGCAGCGGATGAGCCGGGCCGGCTTCCACCCGCTCGACGCCGACGAGGGTATGGAGCTGTTCAGCGAGGGGCTGCGCTTCGGCGACGCGGTGGTCGTCCCGGTGAGCCTGGACCACGGGCTGCTCGGCCGGCTCGGCCCGGCACTGCCCCGGCTGCTGCACGGTCTGGTCCGCCCGGCCGGGGCCGCTCCGGTCGCGGCGACACCGGCGGCCGACGCGGCGGACGCGCTCCGCGCCACCCTCGCCGCCACCCCGGAGGCAGAGCGGGACCGGGTGCTGTCCGACCTGGTCCGCACCCACGCGGCGGCGGTGCTCGGCTACTCCTCGATCCGCGACATCGACGAGGAGAAGGGCTTCGTGGAGCTCGGTTTCGACTCGCTGACCGCTGTGGAGTTCCGCAACCGGCTCGCCGCCGCTACCGGGCTGCGCCTGCCGTCGACCCTGATCTATGACCGGCCGACCACCGGCGCGATGGTCGCCCACCTGCGCGGCGCGCTGCTCGCCGAGCGGACCACCACCGCGCTGTCCGTGCTGGGCGAGCTCAACAAGCTGGAGACCGCCATGCGCGCGGTCACCACCGAGGACACCGACCGCACCGCCGTCGCCGCCCGGCTGCGCGAGCTGCTGTCGCTCTGGACGTACGCCGAGGCCGGCACCGACGACGCCGCCACGGGCGACGGCAACCTCAGCACCGCCAGTGCCGAGGAGCTGTTCAGCCTTCTCGACGACGAGCTCGGATCGGCCTGACCCGGATGCTCCGGACCTCTGACCACGATACGGAGTGGCTCGATGCCCACTGAGGAAGAGTTCCTCGACTACCTCCGGCGCGCCACGGCGGACCTGCGCGAGGCGCGGCGGCGCGTGCGCGAGGTAGAGGCGAAGGACCGCGAGCCGATGGCCATCGTCGGCATGGCCTGCCGCTACCCGGGTGGCGTCAAGAGCCCGGACGAGCTGTGGCAGTTGGTGGCCGACGGCCGGGACGGGGTGGGGGACTTCCCGACCGACCGGGGCTGGGACCTGGAACGCCTCTTCTCCGCCGACCCGGACAACCCGGGTACCTCGTACACGGACAAGGGCGGCTTCCTCTACGAGGCCACCGAGTTCGACCCGGCCTTCTTCGGCATCTCGCCGCGTGAGGCCCTCGCCATGGACCCGCAGCAGCGGCTGCTGCTGGAGAGCGCCTGGGAGGCGTTCGAGTCCGCCGACCTCGACCCGCAGCGACTGCGCGGCAGCCGTACCGGGGTGTTCGCCGGGGTGATGTACCACGACTACGCCTCCCGGATGCTTGACCTGCCCGAGGGCGTGGAGGGCTACCTGGGCACCGGCAACTCCGGCAGCGTCGTGTCGGGTCGGGTCGCGTACACGTACGGCCTCGAAGGGCCGGCCGTCACCGTCGACACGGCCTGCTCGTCGTCGCTGGTCGCCGTGCACCTCGCCGTGCAGGCGCTGCGCCAGCGCGACTGCGACTTCGCCCTGGCCGGTGGGGTCACCGTGCTGTCCACCCCCGGCGTCTTCGCCGAGTTCTCCCGGCAGCGCGGCCTCGCCGCCGACGGCCGGTGCAAGTCGTTCGCCGCCGCCGCCGACGGCACCGGCTGGGCCGAGGGCGTCGGCGTCCTGTTGCTCCAGCGGCTCTCCGACGCCCAACGCGACGGTCGACGCGTCTACGCGGTGATCCGGGGTAGCGCGGTCAACCAGGACGGCGCGAGCAGTGGCCTGACCACCCCGAACGGCCCCAGCCAGGAGCGGGTGATCCGGCAGGCGCTGGCCAACGCCCGGCTCTCCCCGGCCGACGTGGACGTCGTCGAGGCGCACGGCACCGGCACCACCCTGGGTGACCCGATCGAGGCCCAGGCGTTGCTCGCCACGTACGGGCAGGACCGCGCCGACGGGGGGCCGCTCTGGCTCGGCTCGGTGAAGTCCAACCTCGGCCACACCCAGGCCGCCGCCGGGGCCGCCGGCATCATCAAGATGGTGCTGGCGATGCGGCACGGCGTCCTGCCGCGCACCCTGCACGTCGACGAGCCGTCCCCGCACATCGACTGGTCGGCCGGCGCGGTCGAACTGCTCACCGAGGCCCGCCCCTGGCCGGCGACCGGCCGGGAGCGGCGGGCCGCCGTGTCGTCGTTCGGTATCAGCGGCACCAACGCCCACGTCATCATCGAGCAGCCTCCCGCCGTCGCGGAGCCTGAGCCGGCGGTGCCGGCCGCCGCGCCGCCGCTGGTGCCGGTACCGCTCTCCGCCCGCAGCTCCGAGTCCCTCGCCGCGCAGGCCCGCCGCTGGGCCGACCACCTGGCCACCGACGACTCCGTCCGGCCGGTCGACGCCGCCGTGTCCGCGCTCAGCCGGGCCGGACTGGACCGGCGGGCCGTGGTCCTCGCCGCCGGCCGCGCCGACCTGCTCGCCGGGCTGCGCGCCCTCGCCGTCGGCGAGCCGGACCCCACACTGGTCACCGGCACCGCCACCGGTCGCGGCCGGATCGCCTTCCTCTTCTCTGGCCAGGGCGCACAGCGCGCCGGCATGGGCCGTGAGCTGTCCGCCGCGTTCCCCGCCTTCGCGTCCGCGTTGGACGAGGTCTGCGCGCACCTCGACCCCCACCTGCCCCGGCCGTTGCGCGAGGTGCTGTTCGCTGCGGAGGACTCGGCCGAGGCCGCCCTGCTGAACCAGACGGTCTTCACCCAGGCCGGGCTCTTCGCCGTCGAGGTGGCCCTGTTCCGGCTCGCCGGTTCCTTCGGGCTCGTCCCCGACTTCCTGGTCGGCCACTCGATCGGCGAGCTGGCCGCCGCGCACGTCGCCGGGGTGCTCACCCTCGCCGACGCCGCCGCGCTGGTCGCCGCCCGGGGCCGGCTCATGCAGGCCCTGCCGGCCGGCGGGGCGATGCTCGCGGTCGGCGCGGACGAGGCGGCCGTGGCCGATTCGCTGGCCGGCGTCTCCGGCCGGGTCGACATCGCCGCCGTCAACGGTCCCGCCGCCGTGGTCGTCTCCGGCGATACCGAGGCCGTCGACGAGGTGGCGGCGTTCTGGGCCGGCCGGGGCGCGCCCACCCACCGGCTCCGGGTCAGCCACGCCTTCCACAGCGCCCTCATGGACCCGATGCTCGCCGAGTTCGCGGCGGTCGCGGAGGGACTGACGTTCCGGCCACCCACAGTGCCGATCGTGTCGAACCTGACCGGTCGGATCGCCGAGCCGGAGCAGCTGTGCCGCCCCGGTTACTGGGTGCGCCACGTCCGGGAGGCCGTGCGTTTCGCCGACGCCGTCGCCCACCTGGCCGAGGCCGGCGTCGGCACCTACGTGGAACTGGGTCCCAACGGGGTGCTCACCGCCATGGCGCAGAGCTGCCTCACCGACCCGGCGGCGGTGCTGGTGCCGCTGTCCCGCAAGGACCGGCCCGAGCCCCGCGCCGTCCTGGAAGCACTCGCCCAGCTGCACGTCCACGGCCTCGCCGTCGACTGGGACGCCCTGCTCGGCGGCACCGGCGCCCGCCGGATCGCCCTGCCCACCTACGCCTTCGCGCACGAGCGGTACTGGCTGGAGCCGGTCGGTCGGCTCGCCGACGTCTCCGGCGCCGGCCTGGGTGCGGCCGGGCACCCGCTGCTCGGCGCGGCGGTCTCCGTCGCCGGCGAGGACATGGTGCTGCTCACCGGCCGGCTGTCGCTGGCCACCCACCCGTGGCTGGCCGACCACGCGGTCTCCGGCGCGGTGGTGCTGCCCGGTACCGCGCTTGTCGAACTCGCGGTCCGGGCCGGCGACGAGATCGGCGTCTCCCGGGTGCGGGAGCTGACCGTCGCCGCGCCGGTGGTGCTGCCCACCACCGGCGGCACCCGGGTGCAGGTGCGCGTCGGTCCCGCCGACGACGCCGGCGCCCGCGCGGTGACCGTGCACGCCCAGGCCGAGGACGACCCGGACGCCGACTGGGTGCGGCACGCCGAGGGCGTGCTGGAACCAGCCGCCGCCGACGAGCCCGGCCTCGGGGCGTGGCCGCCGGCCGCCGTGACCGAGGTCGCGCTCGACGACTGGTACGACGCGCTGGCCGGACGCGGCCTGACCTACGGGCCGGCGTTCCAGGGCCTGCGCCGGCTGTGGACCGGAGACGGCGAGGTGTACGCCGAGGTCGCCCTGCCGGAGGGCGTCGCGGAGGCCGCCGGCGGTTTCGCGGTGCACCCCGCCCTGTTGGACGCCGCCCTGCACCCGGTGGGGCTGCTGCTGGCCGGCGAGGGCGGTGGCCCCCGGGTGCCGTTCACGTTCGAGGGCGTCCAGGTCCACGCGTCCGGCGCGTCGGCGCTGCGCGTACGGCTGAGTCGCGACGGCTCCACGGTGCGGCTGGTCGCCGCCGACGGCGCGGGTGCTCCGGTCGTGTCGGTGGACACCCTGGTCCTGCGGGAGATGACCGCCCCGGTCGCCCCGGACGCCGCGGCCCGGTCGATGTTCGAGGTCGCCTGGCAGGCCGAGGAGGTCACGCCCGTCGACGACCTGTCCGGCTGGGCGCTCCTCGCCGGCCCGGACGGGGCCCACCCCGCCGGCCTGCCCGCGTACCCCGACGTGGCGGCCGTGCTGGCCGCGGGCGACCCCGGGTCGCTGCCGCGCATCCTGGTGCTGCCGGTGTCCGCCGCGTCCGACGAGGACGTGCCGGAGTCCGTCCGGGCAGTCGCCTCGGAGGTGCTCGCGGTGGTGCAGGCGTGGCTGGCCGCCGACGCCCTCGCCGACTCCCGGCTGGTGGTGCTGACCCGGGGCGCGGTGGTGGCCCGGGACGCCGACCAGCTCGCCGACCTGGCCGGCGCGGCCGTGTGGGGCCTGCTCCGGTCGGCCCAGTCCGAGCACCCGGAGCGCATCGTCCTGGCCGATCTCGACCGGGACCCGGACGCCGCCACCCTCGCCGTGCTGGCCGGCGTCGCCGACGACCTGCCGGCCACCGGCGGTCAGGTGGCGCTGCGCGCCGACACGGTGCTGACCCCCCGCCTCGTCCGCGCTGCGCTCCCCCCGGCCGGGGACCTGCCCGCCGTCGGCGACGGCACGGTGCTGGTCACCGGCGGCACCGGGGCGCTGGGCGCCCTCGTCGCGGAGCACCTGGTCACCGCGCACGGTGTGCGATCGCTGCTGCTGGTGTCCCGGCAGGGACCGGCCGCGCCCGGCGCGGACGCGCTCGCCGAGCGGCTGACCGGCCTCGGCGCCCGGGTCGAGGTGGTCGCCGCCGACGTCACCGACCGGGACCGGGTGGCCACACTGGTCGCGGGTGTCCCCGGCCGGCTGGCCGGTGTGGTGCACACGGCTGGTGTGCTGGACGACGGGGTGGTCTCGGCGATCAGCCCGGAGCGGCTGGCCGGCGTGCTGGCCCCGAAGGCCACCGCCGGCTGGTGGCTGCACGAGGCCACGGCGGGTCTGGGCCTGGACCTGTTCGTGCTGTTCTCGTCCGTGGCGGGCGTTCTCGGCTCCCCGGGTCAGGCCGCCTACGCCGCCGCGAACACGTTCCTCGACGCCCTCGCCGCGCACCGCCGTCAGGCGGGACTGCCGGCGGTCAGTCTGGCGTGGGGCATGTGGGACACGGACGGCATGGCCGCGTCGGTGTCCGAGGCGGACCGGGCCCGGTCGACCCGGGCCGGCCTGACACCGATGAGCGCCGAGACCGGTCTGGAGCTGCTCGACGCCGCCGTGGCGGCGGACCGGGCCGCGCTCGTGCCCGCCGTCATCGACGTGCCGGCGATGCGGTCCCAGGTCGTCGCCGGGCGGGTGCCGTCGCTGCTGCGGGCGCTGCTCGGCGCGGTCAGCGTCCGCCGGCAGGCCGGCAAGGGCAACTGGGCCGACCGGCTGGCCGGCCTGGCCCCGGACGAGGCCCGCGACCAGGTCGACACCCTCGTCCGAGGTCTCGTCGCCCAGGTGCTCGGGCACGGTGGGGCGGAGGCGGTGCCGGCGGATCGGGCGTTCCGGGAGTTGGGTTTCGATTCGTTGACGGCGGTGGACCTGCGCAACCGGGTCAACGCCGCCACCGGCCTGCGGCTCCCCTCCACGCTGGTCTTCGACTACCCGACCCCGCAGATCCTGGCCGCCCAGGTGTACGCCGAGTTGGCTGGCGGCCGGGGCGGTGCCACGGCCCCCGCGACCGAGGCGGTGACCAGCACCCGCCTCGACGAGCCGATCGCGATCGTGGGGATGGCGTGTCGGTATCCGGGTGGGGTGGAGAGTCCGGATCAGTTGTGGGAGTTGTTGGTCTCGGGTGGGGACGGGGTGGGGGAGTTTCCGGTTGATCGGGGTTGGGATCTGGGGTCGTTGTTCGATCCGGATCCGAACAACAGTGGTACGTCGTATACGCGGCATGGTGGGTTTCTGTACGGGGCGGCGGAGTTCGATCCGGGGTTCTTCGGGATCTCGCCGCGTGAGGCGTTGGCGATGGATCCGCAGCAGCGGTTGTTGTTGGAGGCGTCGTGGGAGTCGTTCGAGTCGGCGGGGTTGGATCCGCAGGGGTTGCGGGGTAGTCGTACGGGTGTGTTCGCCGGGGTGATGTACCACGATTACGCCTCGCGGTTGTTGGATCTGCCCGCCGAGGTGGAGGGCTATGTCGGTACCGGCACGTCGGGCAGTGTCCTGTCGGGTCGGGTGGCGTACACGTTCGGGTTGGAGGGTCCGGCGGTCACCGTGGACACGGCATGCTCCTCGTCGCTTGTCGCCCTGCACCTCGCCGTGCAGGCGCTGCGTAGCGGCGAATGCGATCTCGCCCTCGCGGGCGGTGTGACGGTGATGGCCACGCCGGGGACGTTCATCGAGTTCTCCCGGCAGCGGGGTCTGTCCCAGGACGGTCGGTGCAAGTCGTTCGCCGCGTCGGCGGATGGCACGGGCTGGGGTGAGGGTGTGGGTGTTCTCCTCGTGGAGCGGTTGTCGGATGCGCAGCGGCGGGGGCATCGGATCCTTGCGGTGGTGCGGGGTTCGGCGGTGAATCAGGATGGTGCGTCGAACGGTCTCACCGCGCCGAATGGTCCGTCGCAGCAGCGGGTGATCCGGCAGGCTCTCGCCAACGCCCGGCTGTCGACGGCGGACGTGGATGCGGTGGAGGCGCACGGCACCGGCACCACGCTGGGTGACCCGATCGAGGCGCAGGCGCTGTTGGCCACGTACGGGCAGGACCGCGAGGTGCCCCTGCTGCTGGGCTCGATCAAGTCGAACATCGGTCACACGCAGGCCGCGGCCGGTGTGGCGGGTGTGATCAAGATGGTCCTGGCGATGCGGCACGGCCTGGTGCCGCCGACGCTGCACGTAAACGAGCCGTCCCCGCACGTGGACTGGACCGCCGGAGCGGTGGCTCTGGCGACGGAGGCGACGCCGTGGCCGCAGACCGGTCGGCCGCGTCGGGCGGCGGTGTCGTCGTTCGGTATCTCCGGCACCAACGCCCACGTCGTGCTGGAGCAGGCCGCCGGGCCCACGGTCGTCGCCGAGTTCCAGCCGGGCATCGCCGCCGCCGGGCTCGTCCCGCTCGTGCTGTCCGCCACCGACCGGGCCGCGCTGCGGGAGCAGGCCGTCCGCCTGCGGTTGCACCTCGCCGCGCACCCCGAGATCGAACCGGCCGAGGTGGCGTACGCCCTCGCGACCACCCGGGCGGCGTTTCCGCACCGGGCCGTCGTGCTCGGCCAGGACCAGGCCGAGCTGAGCCAGGGCCTGACCGCGCTCGCCGACGGCGGGACCGTCCCCACCGTGGTGACCGGCTCGGCCCTGCGCAACACCAACCCCGTCTTCGTCTTCTCCGGGCACGGCTCGCAGTGGCCCGGCATGGCCGCCGAGCTGCTGGAGACCTCGCCGGTGTTCGCCGCGTCCATCGCCGAGTGCGAGGCCGTCCTCGCGCCCTGGGTCGACTGGTCGCTGACCGACGTGCTGCGCGGCACCGACGGTGCCCCGCCGCTGGTCGCCTCCGGTGTCGTGCAGCCCACCCTGTGGGCGGTGATGATCTCCCTGGCCCGGCTGTGGCGCTCGCTCGGCGTACGGCCGGCCGCAGTGGTCGGGCACTCCCAGGGGGAGATCGCCGCCGCCTGCGTGGCCGGCGCCCTCTCCCTCGAGGACGCCGCCAGGATCGTCGCCCTGCGCAGCCAGGTGCTCGCCGACATCGCCGGTCGGGGCGGGATGCTGTCCGTCTCCCTGCCCGCCGACCGGGTCCGCGAGCTGCTGACCCGGTGGGACGGCCGACTCTGCGTGGCCGTCGTCAACGGCCCCAAGTCCGTCGTGGTCGCCGGCGACCCGGAACCCCTCGCCGAGCTGGCCGCCGTCTGCGCGGCCGACGACGTGC
The DNA here is from genome assembly GCF_036017915.1 of Micromonospora sp. NBC_00421. Classification (NCBI taxonomy): domain Bacteria; kingdom Bacillati; phylum Actinomycetota; class Actinomycetes; order Micromonosporales; family Micromonosporaceae; genus Micromonospora; species Micromonospora sp. NBC_00421. The sequence continues at coordinate 3,100,685 of NZ_CP107929.1, read as the reverse complement.
GCACCCGTCCCATCGACGTCGACTACGCCTCCCACTCCCCGCACGTCGAGGCCGTCCGGGACCGGCTCCTGGCCAGCCTCGACGGGATCACGGCCCGCCCCGCCGAGCTGACCTTCTACTCAGCGCTCACCGGCCGGCAGACCGACACCACCACCCTCGACGCCGGCTACTGGTACCGCAACCTGCGCGAGACGGTGAACTTCGAGCAGGCCGTGCGCAGCCTGCTCGCCGACGGACACCAGGTCTTCCTGGAGGTCGGCCCGCACCCAGTGCTCAGCTTCGGCATGCAGGAGACCATCGACTCCGGTGAGCACGAGGCTGCGGTGGTGAACACCCTGCGGCGCGGCGCGGGCGGTTGGCCCCGCATGCTCTCCGCCCTGGCCGAGCTGCACGTCCACGGCGTCGACGCGGACTGGACCGCCGTCTGCGGCGTCGCCACCGGCCCCGCCGTGCCGCTGCCCACCTACGCCTTCCACCGGCAGCGCTACTGGCCCGAGGCGCCGGTGCGGACCGGTCCGGCCACCACCGTCGAGGATCCTGTCGACCGCCAGTTCTGGGACGCCGTCGAGCGGTCCGACGCCGACGCGCTGGCCGCCGCGATGCGCATCGACGGGACCGGGGCGCGGGCGCTCGGCGAGGCGCTGCCGGTGCTGTCCGAGTGGCGGCAGCGCCGCCGTGACGAGTCCACCGTGGACGCCTGGCGGTACCGGGTGCGCTGGCAGCCGCTGCCCACCGCGTCGTCCGCCCGACTGGGCGGGACCTGGCTGCTCGTCGCGCCGGCCGCGTACGCGGGCCACGTGATGGTCGGTCAGACCATCCAGGCCCTCGGCGAGGCCGGCGCCGACGTCGTGCCGGTGACTGTCGCCGACCCGGACCGCGGTGCGCTCGCCGAGCAGCTCGCCGGCCTCGACGCCCTCGCCGTCTCCGGCGTGTTCTCCCTGCTCGCCCTGGACGAGGAGGACCACCCGGAGCGCCCGGTCGTGTCCGCCGGGCTCGCCGGCACCCTCGCCCTCGTGCAGGCCCTCGGTGACGCCGGGATCGCCGCGCCGCTGTGGTGCGCCACCCGGGGTGCCGTCACCACGGGCCGCGCCGACCCGCTCGACCACCCTCGGCAGGCCCTGGTCTGGGGCCTCGGTCGGGTCGCCGCCCTGGAACACCCCGACCGCTGGGGTGGCCTCGTCGACCTGCCCGCCGTCCTGGACCGGCGCACCCGGGGCCGGCTCGCCGTCGCCCTCGCCGGCCTGGGGTACGAGGACCAGATCGCGGTACGCACCTCCGGCCTGTTCGCCCGCCGGCTCGTCCGCGCGGGCGAACAGGCGACCCCGCCGGACGCCGCCGGGTGGCGTCCCGCCGGCACCGTCCTGGTCACCGGCGGCCTCGGCGCGATCGGCGCGCACGTGGCCCGGTGGCTGGCCCGCGAGGGCGCGTCCCACCTGGTGCTGACCAGCCGGCAGGGCCCGGCGGCACCCGGCGCGGCCGAGCTGGAGGCGGAGCTGACCGCCCTCGGCGTGACCGTGACGGTGGCGGCCTGCGACGTGACCGACCCCGACTCGCTGCACGCCCTCGTCGACCGGCTCGCCGGGCAGGACGTCCGGATCGACGCGGTCTTCCACGCCGCCGGCGTCGCCCATGCCGGCCCGCTCGCCGGCACCGACCTGGCCGAACTCGCCGCCGCCCTGCACGCCAAGGTGGCCGGCGCGGTCAACCTCGACGCGGCGTTCGGCGGTGACGTGGCCGCCTTCGTCCTCTTCTCCTCCGGCGCGGGCGTCTGGGGCGGTGGCTTCCAGGGCGGCTACGCCGCCGGCAACGCCTTCCTCGACGCCCTCGCCGAGGACCGCCGCCGGCGCGGCCTCCCCGCCACCGCCGTGGCCTGGGGCGCCTGGGACGGCGGCGGGATGATGGCGTCCGAGGGCGCCGACCAGATGTTCCGCTCCGGCGTCCGGCCGATGCGATCCGACCTGGCCGTGGCCGTCCTCGCCCAGGCGCTCGCGCACGACGAGGTGGCCCTCGCCGTCGCCGACATCGCCTGGGACCGGTTCTACCAGACCTACGCGCTGACCCGCCCCCGACCGCTGATCGAGGACGTCCCCGAGGTCGCCCGGCTCGTCGCCGCCCGCGCCCGGGACGACGACGAGCCCACCGAAGCCTCCCCGCTGCGGGCCCGGCTCACCGGACTGGCCGAGCCGGAGCGTCGCCGTACCCTGCTGGAACTGGTCCGGATGCACGCCGCGGCAGTGCTCGGGCACGCCTCCGCCGAGACGATCGGCGCCGACCGGCCGTTCCGCGAGATCGGCTTCGACTCGCTCAGTGCCGTGGAGATGCGCAACCGGCTCGGCGAGGCGACCGGGCTGAAGCTGCCCGCCACGCTGGTCTTCGACCGACCCACCCCGGCCCTGCTCGCCGGATGGCTGACCGACCGCATCCTCGGCGTCACCGAGCGGGTCGACGCCCCCACGTCTGCCGTCGCCGCCCTCGACGAGCCCATCGCCATCGTCGCGATGAGCTGCCGCTACCCGGGCGGGGTGGCCAGCCCGGAGCAGCTGTGGCGGCTGGTCACCGAGGGGCGCGACGCGATCGCGGCGTTCCCCGCCGACCGGGGCTGGGACCTCGACGCCCTCTACGACCCCGACCCGGACACCCCGGGCACCTCGTACGTGCGGGAGGGCGGCTTCCTCGCCGACGCGGGGGGCTTCGACGCTGGACTGTTCGGCATCTCCCCGCGCGAGGCGCTGGTGATGGATCCGCAGCAACGGCTGCTGCTGGAGACCGGCTGGGAGCTGTTCGAGCGGGCCGGTATCGCCCCCGCCGACATGCGGGACAGCAGCACCGGTGTCTTCGTCGGCACCAACGGGCAGGACTACGCCACCCTCCTCATGGCCGCACGGACCGAGACCGAGGGCTTCCAGGCCACCGGCAACGTCGCTGCGGTGCTCTCCGGCCGGCTCTCCTACACCTTCGGCCTCCAGGGGCCGGCGGTCAGCGTGGACACCGCCTGCTCGTCGTCGCTGGTCGCCCTGCACCTGGCCGTGCAGGCGCTGCGGGCCGGCGAGTGCGACATGGCGGTCGCCGGCGGCGTGACGGTGATGGCGACTCCCGGCCCGTTCCTGGAGTTCGCCAGGCAGCGCGGCCTCGCCGCCGACGGCCGGTGCAAGTCGTTCGCCGGGGCGGCCGACGGCACCGGCTGGGGCGAGGGGGCCGGGCTGCTGCTCCTCCAGCGCCTCTCCGACGCCCGCCGCGACGGCCGGCGGATCCTCGCCGTGGTGCGCGGCTCCGCCACCAACCAGGACGGCGCATCCAACGGGCTGACCGCCCCGAACGGCCCCGCCCAGCAGCGGGTCATCCGGCAGGCCCTGGCCAACGCCCGGCTCACCCCGGCCGATGTGGACGCCGTCGACGGCCACGGCACCGGCACCCGCCTCGGCGACCCGATCGAGGCGCAGGCCCTGCTCGCCACGTACGGGCAGGACCGACCGGCCGACCGGCCGCTGCTGCTCGGGTCGGTCAAGTCGAACCTCGGCCACACCCAGGCCGCCGCGGGCGTCTCCGGTGTGATCAAGATGGTGATGGCGCTCCGGCACGACCTGCTCCCGCCGACCCTGCACGTCGACGAGCCCACCCCGCAGGTGGACTGGTCGGAGGGCGCGGTCACGCTGCTCACCGAGGCCACCCCGTGGCCGGAGGTGGACCGGCCGCGCCGGGCGGCGGTCTCCGCCTTCGGGGTGAGCGGCACCAACGCCCACGTCATCCTGGAACAGGCCCCGCCCGTCGAGGCCGACACGCCCGGCGCCGGGCGGCTGCCCGCACTGCCGCTGCTGCCCTGGGCGGTCTCCGGCAACGACGAGGACTGCCTCCGCGCCCAGGCGGCCCGGCTCGCCGACTGGGCGTCGGCGGTGCCCGCCGCCGACCCCGTCGCCGTCGCGCGGGCCCTGGCCACCGGCCGGTCCCACCTGCGGCACCGCGCGGTGCTGCTCGCCGCCGACCGGGACGCGTACCTGGCCGGACTGCGGGCGCTCGCCGCCGGCCAGACCCACCCGGACGTCACCCGGGACGTCGCCGGGTCCGGCGGCACCGTCGCCGTGCTCTTCTCCGGGCAGGGCGCGCAGCACGCCGGGATGGGCCGCGAGCTCTACCGGGCGTTCCCCGCCTTCGCCGAGGCGCTCGACGAGGTCTGCCAACACCTCGACGTGCACCTGCCCCGGCCGCTGAAGACCGTCCTCTTCGCCGACGAGGGCAGCGCCGAGGCGGTTCTGCTCGACCAGACGGTCTTCACCCAGGCCGGGCTGTTCGCCGTCGAGGTGGCGCTGCACCGGCTCCTGGCGGGCTGGGGCCTCCGCCCCGACCTGGTCGCCGGGCACTCCGTGGGCGAGATCACCGCCGCGCACGTGGCCGGCGTGCTCACGCTGCCCGACGCCTGCGCCCTGGTCGGCAACCGGGGGCGGCTCATGCAGGCCCTCCCGGCCGGTGGCGGGATGCTCGCCGTCGCCGCCGGCGAGGCCGAGGTCACCGACACCCTCGCCCGGTACGCCGGCCGGGTGGCCGTCGCCGCCGTCAACGGACCGGCCGCCGTGGTGGTCTCCGGCCCCGGCGACGCGCTCACCGACCTGGCCGGGCACTTCGCCGCTCACGGCGTGCGCACCAAGCGGCTCAACGTCAGCCACGCGTTCCACAGCTCGCTGATGGAGCCGATGCTGGCCGAGTTCGCCGCCGTCGCCGCCACGCTCGACTACGCCCCGCCGACCGTGCCGCTGGTGTCCAACCTGACCGGCCGGGTCGCCGACCCCGGGCTGGTCTGCACGCCTGACTACTGGGTGCGGCACGTGCGGGAGGCGGTCCGGTTCGCCGACACCGTCACCCACCTGCGCGACCTCGGGGCCGGCACCCTGCTGGAGGTCGGCCCGGACACCGTGCTGACCGCCCTGGCCGCCGACGCGCTGCCCGGGGGCGGACCGCTCGTCACCGGGACGCAGCGTCGCGGCCGGGGCGAGGTGGCGACGCTGCTCGGCGCGGTGGCCAGGCTGCACTGCCACGGCGTACGCGTCGACTGGGCGGCGCTGCTGCCCGTCGCCGACCCGGTCGAGCTGCCCACGTACGCGTTCCGGCACCAGCGGTTCTGGCCCGTCGGCGTCGGCGACGTGGTCGGCGCCTCCGGGCAGGCCGCCACGGTGACCGGTACCGCCGACGAGGCGTTCTGGCGGGCCGTGACCGAGGGCGACGGGGACGGGCTGGCGGCCCGGTTCGGCGTCGACCCCGACCAGCCGTTGCGCGCCCAGCTGCCGACCCTCGCCGAGTGGCACCGCCGACGGCAGGGCGACGCGCTGGTCGACGGCTGGCGCTACCGGATCACCTGGCCGCAGCGGCGGCTCACCGCCGGCGTGGCCACCGGGGACTGGCTGCTGGTCGTCCCGGCCGGCACGGCGACGGAGACCGCCGACCAGCTCGGCGAGCTGGTCGAAGGGTACGGCGGTGAGGTCCGTACCGTCGCGGTCGACGCCGCGTCGATCACCCGGGCCGAGCTGGCCGGGCTGCTGCCCGCCGGCGCGCCCTGCCGGATCGTCTCGCTGCTCGCCCTGGACGAACGCCCCCACCCCGACCACCCGCACGTGCCGGCCGGGCTCACCGGCAACCTCGCCCTCGTCCAGGCCGTCACCGACGCCGTGCCGGTCGGGCCGCTGTGGCTGCTCACCCGGCAGGCCGTGACCACCGGCCCGGGCGACCCGATCGCCCGCCCCGCCCAGGCCACCACCTGGGGCCTCGGTCTGGTCACCGCACTGGAACACCCCGCCCACTGGGGCGGCCTGCTCGACCTGCCGGCGGAGCTGGACGCCGCCGCCGGGGAGCACCTGCTGCGGGCGCTGACCAACACCGACGCCGAGGACCAGCTCGCCGTCCGTCCACTCGGCACGCACCTGCGGAGGCTGGCCCGGGCGGCCCGCGGCGAACTGCCCGACGCCCCGGTCTGGCAGCCGCCGGACACCGTGCTCATCACCGGCGGCACCGGAGCGATCGGCCGGTACGCCGCCACCTGGCTCGCCCGGCACGGCACCCGGCGGCTGATCCTGGTCAGCCGGCGCGGCGCGGACGCCCCCGGCGTCGCCGACACGATTGCCGAGCTGGCCGAGATCGGCGCGCACGCCACGGCGGTCGCCTGCGACCTGGCCGACCGGGACGCCGTCGCGGCCCTGGTCGACGGGCTGCGTCGGGACGGCGAGACCGTGCGCGCCGTGGTGCACGCCGCTGGCGTCGGACGCCTCAACCCGGTCGCCGTGGTCAGCGCCGACGAACTGGCCGACGTGGTCTCCGGCAAGACCGCGGGGGCCCGCCACCTCGACGAACTGCTCGGCCCGGACGACCTCGACCTGGTCGTCTACTTCTCCTCCATCGCCGCGGCGTGGGGCGTCGGCGACCACGGGGCGTACGCCGCCGGCAACGCCTTCCTCGACGCCTGGGCGCAGTCCCGGCCCGCCGGTCGGGCCCGGGTGGTCTCGGTCAACTGGGGGCCGTGGGCCGGTGGCGGCATGGTCAGCGACGACCACGCCGTGGCGATGAGCCGGCGCGGGGTCTCCCTGCTCGACCGGGAGCCGGCGATGGCCGCTCTGCGGGCCGCCGTCGAGGGCGACGGCACGGTGCTCACCGTCGCCGACGTCGACTGGGCGCGCTTCGCTCCGGTCTTCGCCTCCGCCCGGCCCCGGCCGCTGATCAGCGACCTGCCCGAGGTGGCGGCCCTGCGCGCCGGCTCCGGCCCGGCCACCGACGGCGGGGAGGAGGTCCTCAGCGGACTGCGCAAGCGGCTCGCCGACCTCACCGCCGCCGAGCAGAACCGGTTGCTGGTCGACCTGATCCGCACCGCCGCCGCCGAGGTGATCGGCCACGACACCCCGTACGCACTGGAGGCCGACCGGCCGTTCCGGGACCTCGGCTTCGACTCGCTGACCGCCGTGGAACTGCGCGGCCGCCTGGCGCAGGCCACCGGTCTCAACCCGCCCAGTTCCGTGGTGTTCGACTACCCGACCCCGCAGGCCCTCGCCGCGCACCTGCGTGCCGAGCTGGTCAGCGAGGCGTCGGTGGAGGCCCTGCCCACCGTCGACGAGCTCGACCGGCTGGAGGAGGCGCTCGCCGGGCGCGAGGCCGACGACATCGGCCGGGTGCGGATCACCATGCGGCTGCACCGGCTGTTGGAGCGTCTTGGCGCCGCCGAGCGGGGCGGCGGCGAGCGTCCCGACGGGGCCGCCGGGGTGGCCGACCGGCTGCGGACGGCCAGCAACCAGGAGCTGTTCGACCTTTTGGACAGGGACCTCGGGCTCTCCTGAGGCACGCGTCACGTACCGCTGCAGAACGAGGAAGTGAGACCAGCCATGGCGAACGTGCCGGTGGAGAACGAGGGGCCGAGGCCGACCACGTCGGACGAGGAGCGGCTCCGCGAGTACCTGACGCGTGTCGTCGCCGAGCTGCACCAGACCCGCCAGCGGCTGCGCGAGGTCAGCGCCGAGGAGTGCGAGCCGGTGGCGATCGTCGGCATGAGCTGCCGCTACCCCGGCGGCATCGACTCGCCGGAAGAGCTGTGGCGGTTCGTCTCGGCCGGAGGGGACGCCATCGGCGGCTTCCCCGCCGACCGGGGCTGGGACCTCGACCGGCTGCACCACCCCGACCCCGACAACCCCGGCACCTCGTACACCTCCTCCGGCGGGTTCCTCGGCGACGCCGGGCAGTTCGACGCGGCCCTGTTCGGCATCTCGCCCCGCGAGGCCGTCGCCATGGACCCGCAACAGCGGCTGCTGCTGGAGGTCACCTGGGAGACGTTCGAGCGGGCCGGCATCGCGCCGCTGTCGCTGCGCGGCAGCCGTACCGGCGTCTTCATGGGCACCTCCGGCCAGGACTACGCCGCCGTCATGCACCGCGCTCCCGGCGTCGAGGGGTACGTCCTCACCGGCACCGCCGCCAGCGTCGTCTCCGGCCGGATCGCCTACACCTTCGGGCTCGAAGGACCCGCGGTCACCGTGGACACCGCCTGCTCGTCGTCGTCCGTCGCCGTCCACCTCGCCTGCCAGGCCCTGCGTCAGCGCGAGTGCGGCCTGGCGCTGGCCGGCGGGGCCACCGTGCTGGCCACCCCCGGCCCGTTCGTCGAGTTCTCCCGGCAGCGCGGCCTGGCCACCGACGGGCGGTGCAAGTCGTTCGCCGCCTCTGCCGACGGCACCGGCTGGGGCGAGGGCGTCGGCGTGCTGCTGCTCGAACGGCTCTCCGACGCCCGCCGCAACGGTCACCCGGTGCTCGGGATCATCCGCAGCTCCGCGGTGAACCAGGACGGTGCGAGCAACGGGCTGACCGCCCCGAACGGCCCCGCCCAGCAGCGGGTCATCCGGCAGGCGCTGGCCGGCGCGAAGCTCACTCCCGACCTGGTCGACGTCGTCGAGGCGCACGGCACGGGCACCACCCTCGGTGACCCGATCGAGGCGCAGGCGCTGCTCGCCACGTACGGGCAGGAGCGGGGTGCCGGTGCCCCGCTCCTGCTCGGGTCGATCAAGTCGAACATCGGGCACACCCAGGCCGCTGCGGGCATCGCCGGGATCATCAAGATGGTCCAGGCCATGCGGCACGGGGTGGTCCCCGCCACCCTGCACGTCGACGAACCCACCCCGCACGTCGACTGGTCGGCCGGCCAGGTCGCCCTGGTCACCGAACCGACGCCGTGGCCGGCCGTCGACCGGCCCCGTCGGGCCGCGGTCTCCTCGTTCGGGATGAGCGGCACCAACACCCACGTCATCCTCGAACAGCCCGAGGACGCCCCCGCCGCCGCCGAGCGGCCCGACCTCCCCGCTCCCGCGCCCGTGCTGCTCACCGGCCGCACCCGCACCGCGCTGCGCCGTCAGGCCGGGCTCTGGTCGCGGTACGTCGCCGAGGGGTCCGACCTGGACCCGGCCGACGTGGGCTGGACCTCGGTGGTCTCCCGGTCGCCCCTCGGACACCGGGCGGTGGTCTTCGCCGCCGAGCGCGAGGAACTGGCTGCCGGGTTGACGGCGCTGGCCGATGGTCGGCCCGGGTCGGAGGTCGTCACGGGTGTCGCCGGCAACCCCGGTGAGGTGGCTTTCGTCTTTCCTGGTCAGGGTTCGCAGTGGGTGGGCATGGCGGCCGAACTGCTGGACACGGCTCCGGTGTTCGCGGAGAGGTTGGCGGCCTGTGCGGAGGCGTTGGGTCCGTATGTGGACTGGTCGCTGCTCGACGTGGTGCGCGGCGTACCGGACGCACCGTCGCTGGACCGGGTCGACGTGGTCCAGCCGGCGTTGTTCGCGGTGGGTGTGTCGTTGGCGGCGCTCTGGGAGTCGTACGGGGTTCGTCCGTCGATGGTGGTGGGTCATTCGCAGGGTGAGATCGCTGCCGCGTGTGTCGCCGGGGCGTTGAGTCTGGACGACGCGGCGGCGGTGGTGGCGCTGCGGAGTCGGGTCATCGCCGAGGTGGCCGAAGCAGGCGCGATGGTGTCCGTCGCGACGACCGCTGACGAGATGGTCGGGACGATCACGCGCTGGGACGGTCGGATCGCCCTCGCTGCGGTCAACGGGCCCACCTCCGTGGTGGTGTCGGGTGACGTGGCCGCTCTCGACGAACTGGTGGCCCACTACGAGTCCCGCGAGATCCGTGTTCGACGGGTGCCGGTGGACTATGCCTCGCATTCGGCGCATGTCGAGCCGTTGCGGGAGCAACTCCTGGAGTTGTTGGCGGGGTTGTCTCCGCGTAGTGGGCAGGTGCGGTTCTGGTCGACGGTGGTGGGGGAGTGGCTGGACACAGCCGCTCTCGACGCGGATTACTGGTATCGGAATCTGCGACAGACGGTGCGTTTCGATGAGGCGGTGCGGGGTCTGGTCGCCGCCGGCTGTTCCGCGTTCGTTGAGGTCAGCGCGCATCCGGTGTTGACGATGGCGGTGCAGGAGTCGGTGGAGTTGGTCGCTGCTGATCCGGCGGCGGTGACGGTCACGGGTAGTCTGCGTCGTGGTGAGGGTGGTCTGGGTCGGTTCCACAGTGCTGTGGCGGAGGTTTTCGTCAGGGGTGTGTCGGTCGACTGGCGGCCGGCGTTCGGTGGTTGGTCGGGGCGTCGGGTCGACCTGCCCACCTACCCCTTCCAACGGGAGCACTACTGGGTGCCGGCGGAGGAACCCGCCGCCCCGACCACCGGTGCCGGCCTGCTCGACCACCGGTTCTGGGACGCCGTCGAACGCGCCGACCTGGACGCCCTGCGCGGCACCCTCGCCGTCGACGACGCCGAGGCCGTCGCGTCGCTGCGCACCCTGCTGCCCGTCCTCGCCGACTGGCGCCGGCAGCGGCAGGAACACTCCGTCCTCGACGGCTGGCGGTACCGGACCGACTGGCAGGTGACCCCGGAACCGGCCGCCGCCCGCCTCCACGGCACCTGGCTCCTGGCACTGCCCGCCGGGCTCGACGACGACCCGGCCGTACAGGGCGTCCGGGCTGCGCTGACCGACGCCGGCGCCGAACTGCTGCCGCTGACCGTCGCACCCGACGCCGACCGGGCCGGGCTCGCCGCGTCCCTGGCCGGTGCCGAGATCGCCGGGGTGGTCTCCCTGCTGGCCTGGGAACCACAGACCGGCGAGGACATCGTCCTGCCCGGCCTGGCCACCACTCTCGCCCTGGTGCAGGCGCTCGGTGACGCCGAACTCGCCGCGCCGCTGTGGCTGATGACCCGGGGGGCCGTCACCGTCGCCCCCTACGACCGGCTCACCGACCCCGGGCAGGGCGCGATCTGGGGCTTCGGCCGGGTGGTCAGCGTCGAGGCCCCCCATCGCTTCGGCGGCCTGGTCGACCTGCCGTCCCGCCTCGACGGTCGTACCGCCGGCCGGCTCGCCGCGATCCTCGGCGGCCCGCACGGAGAGGACCAGCTCGCGGTACGCGCCCCCGGTGTCTTCGTCCGCCGCCTGGTCCGCGCGGGACTCGGCGACCGCCCCCCGGCACGGCGCTTCACGCCCGCCGGAACCGCGCTGATCACCGGTGGCACCGGCGGACTCGGTGCCCGCGCCGCCCGCTGGCTCGCCTCGGCCGGCACCGAGCACGTCGTGCTGGTCAGCCGACGCGGCCCCGACGCCCCCGGCGCCGCCGAACTGGCCGCCGAGCTGCGCGACCTCGGCACCCGGGTCACCGTCGCCGCCTGCGACATCGCCGACCGGGCCGCCGTCGCCGCCCTGCTCGACCGGGTCCAGGCCGACGGCCCACCGGTACGCGCCGTCGTGCACACGGCCGGTGTCGCCCAGACCACCCCGCTCATGGCGGTCACCCCCGCCGAGCTGGTAGAGGTGACGGCCGGCAAGACCGCCGGCGCCGCGCACCTGCACGACCTCCTCGCCGGCCAGGAACTCGACGCGTTCGTCGTCTACTCGTCCATCGCCGCCACCTGGGGCAGCGCGGGCCAGGCCGGGTACGCCGCCGGCAACGCGTACCTCGACGCGCTCGTGCAGCAGCGGCGCGCCGACGGGCGGGCCGGCACCGCCGTCGCCTGGGGTTCCTGGGGGGAGGGCGGCATGCACACCGCCGACTCCGACCGGAAGCTGCGCCAGCGGGGCGTGCCGCCGATGGACCCGGCCGTCGCGATGAGCGCCCTCCAGCAGGCCCTCGAACACGACGACGTCACCCTCACCGTCGTCGACGTCGACTGGTCCCGGTTCGCCCCCGCGTTCGCCTCCGCCCGGCGTCGGCCGCTGCTGGAGGGCGTACCGGAGGCGAAGGCGGCCCTCGACGGCGGGGTGCCGCTCGACGACGCCGACGACGGCACCGCCGCGACGCTGCGCCGCCGGCTGGCCGAGCTGACCCCGGCCCGGCGGGCGGAGACCCTCGCCGACCTGGTCCGGGAACTCGCCGCCGACGTGCTCGGTCACGACGACGCCGCCGCGATCCCGGCCACCACCGCGTTCCGGGACCTCGGTTTCGACTCGCTGACCGCGGTCGAGCTGCGCAACCGTCTCGTGGCCGCGATCGGGCGGCCGCTGCCCATCACCCTGGTCTTCGACCACCCCAACGCGCTGGCGCTGGCCCGCTTCCTGCTCGCCGGGCTGGTCGGCGACACCGCAGCAGCAGCCGAGACCGCCACCCGCTCCGCCGTGCACGACGACGAGCCGGTGGCCATCGTGGCGATGGCCTGCCGCTTCCCGGGCGGCGTCACCAGCCCGGAGGGGCTGTGGCGGCTCGTCGCCGACGGCGTGGACACCGTCGACGAGTTCCCCACCGATCGTGGCTGGGACCTCGACCGCCTGATCGACCCCGACCCGGAGAAGCCCGGCACCACCTACACGGACAGGGGTGCCTTCGTCTACGACGTGGCGGAGTTCGACCCCGGCTTCTTCGGGATCAGTCCGCGCGAGGCGTTGGCGATGGACCCCCAGCAGCGGTTGGTGCTGGAGGCGTCGTGGGAGGCGCTGGAGCGGGCAGGGGTGGTGCCGGGATCCTTGCGGGGTTCACGAACAGGGGTGTTCGTGGGCACGAACGGTCAGGACTATAGGTCCCTGTTGATGGTGGCCGGCGACCAGGTGGAGGGGTTCGGCGGCACCGGGAACGCGGCGAGCGTGGTGTCGGGTCGGGTGGCGTACGCGTTGGGGTTGGAGGGACCTGCGGTGTCGGTGGACACGGCGTGTTCGTCGTCCCTCGTCGCGATGCACCTGGCCGTGCAGGCGTTGCGTCAGGGCGAGTGTGACCTCGCCCTGACGGGTGGTTCGACGGTGATGGCGACGCCCGGCCTGTTCGTGGAGTTCTCCCGGCAGCGCGGAATGGCACCGGACGGGCGGGTCAAGGCGTTCGCGGCGGCGGCGGACGGCACCGGCTGGGGTGAGGGCGTCGGCATGGTGCTCCTCGAACGGCTCTCCGATGCGCGGCGTAACGGCCATACGGTGCTGGCGGTGGTGCGTGGTTCGGCGGTGAATCAGGATGGTGCGTCGAATGGGTTGACGGCGCCGAATGGTCCTTCGCAGCAGCGGGTGATTCGGCAGGCCCTGGCCTCGGCGGGGTTGTCGGCGGCGGATGTGGATGTGGTGGAGGCGCACGGTACGGGTACGACGCTCGGTGATCCGATCGAGGCGCAGGCGCTGCTCGCCACGTACGGGCAGGACCGGGAGGTCCCGCTGCTGTTGGGGTCGGTCAAGTCGAACATCGGGCATACCCAGGCCGCGGCCGGTGTGGCGGGCGTGATCAAGATGGTCCTCGCGATGCGGGAGGGCCTGGTGCCGGCGACGTTGCACGTGGACGAGCCGTCGCCGCACATCGACTGGTCGGCGGGTGCTGTGGAGTTGGTGACGGGGGCGGTGCCGTGGCCGGTGGTGGACCGTCCGCGTCGGGCGGCGGTGTCGTCGTTCGGCGTCTCCGGCACCAACGCGCACATGATCATCGAGCAGGCCGTCGAGCTTCCGCCGGTCGCCGGCGCGCTGTCCACGGCCGACGACGGGCACCCGGGGCCGGGTCTGGTGGACTCCGACGTGGTGGTGTGGCCGGTGTCGGCGCGGTCGGTCACTGCGCTGCGCGGTCAGGCGGAGCGGTTGGCGCGGCATGTGCGTGGGCACGGGGGGTTGGATCCGGCGGCGGTGGGTTGGTCGTTGGCCACGACGCGGTCGGTGTTCGAGTGTCGGGCCACTGTGGTCGGTGCCGACATCGAGGAGTTGTTGTCTGGTCTTGACGCGGTGGGGTCGGAGTCGGTGGGTGTGGTGTCGGGTTCGGTGATGGAGCACGGGTCCGGGGTGGTGTTTGTTTTTCCGGGTCAGGGTGGTCAGTCGGTGGGGTTGGCGGCGGGTTTGGTGGGTCGTTGTGGGGTGTTTGATGCGCGGTTGGCGGAGTGTCAGCGGGCGTTGGCGCCGTTTGTGGATGTGGATCTGGTGTCGGTGTTGACGGGTGGGGATGAGTCGTGGTTGGAGCGGGTGGAGGTGTTGCAGCCGGTGTTGTTTGCGGTGGGGGTGTCGTTGGCGGAGGTGTGGCGGGGGGCGGGTGTGGTGCCGGGGGTGGTGGTGGGTCATTCGCAGGGTGAGATCGCGGCGGCGTGTGTGGCGGGTGTGTTGTCGTTGGAGGATGCGGCGCGGGTGGTGGCGTTGCGGGCTCGTGCTCTTGCCATGTTGGCGGGGACGGGGGCGATGGCGGCGGTGGATCTGCCCGCCGACGAGGTCACGGCCCGGTTGGCTGATCATCCTGGGGTGGTGGTGGGGGTGGTGAACGGGCCGGCGTCGGTGGTGGTGTCGGGTCCGCCGGGGCAGGTCGCGGAGTTGGTGGAGACGTTCCGGGCCGAGGGGGTGCGGGCGCGGCCGATCCGATTCGACTATGCGTCGCATTCCCCGGCGGTGGAGCAGGTCCGGGAGCAGATGCTGACCGATCTGGTCGGTGTGGTTCCGCAGGTGGGGCACACGCCGATGGTGTCCACCCTTACCGGGCGGTGGGCTGATCCCACCGCGATGGATGGTGGTTATTGGTATGAGAATCTGCGGGGTCAGGTGCGGTTCGATGCGGCGGTGCGGACGGCGGTGGGGGCGGGTTACACGACGTTCGTGGAGGTGTCGGCGCATCCGGTGTTGACGATGCCGGTGACCGCGATCCTCGACGACGCGGGGGTGACCGGGCATGTGTTGGGTACGTTGCGTCGTGGTGAGGACGATCCGACGCGGTTGCTGACCAGTCTGGCTACCGCGCATGCGATCGGTCTGCCGGTCGACTGGACGAAGGTCCTCACCCCGACACCCACCCTCGACCTACCCACCTACGCCTTCGACCGGGAACGGTACTGGCTCAAGGCCCCCGCCCACCGGGTACGGGACGTCAGCTCGGCCGGTCTCCAGGACGCCGGGCACCCGATGCTCGCCGCGGCCGTACCGGTCGCCGACGACCAGACGGTGGTGCTCACCGGGCGGCTGTCAGTGCACACCCACCCGTGGCTGGCCGACCACGTCGTCGGTAAGGCGGTGGTCGTACCCGGCACCGGCCTGATGGACATGGTGATCCGCGCGGGCGACGAGGTCGATGCCGGCCAGGTGGGCGACCTGGCCCTGATCAGCCCGCTCGTGCTGCCGGCCACCGGCGCCGTCCAGGTGCAGGTGCGCCTCGGCGCGCCCGGAGCCGCCGGCGAACGGGGCGTCACCGTGCACTCGCGCCCCGAGGAGGGCGGGGACGGGGAGTGGATCCGGCACGCGGAGGGTCTGCTGCTGCCGGGACTCCCCGCTCCCGTGGCAGTGCCGGGTGAGTGGCCGCCGGCCGGCGCCGTCGAGGTCGACGTCGACCTGGACACCTGGTACGCCCACACGGCCGAGAGCGGGATCAGCTACGGTCCCGCCTTCGTCGGCCTGCGCCGGGTGTGGCGCCGCGACGACGAGGTCTACGCGGAGGTGGCACTGCCCGACGCGGTGGCCGCCGAGGCGTCCCAGTTCGGCCTGCATCCGGCCTTGTTCGACGCGGCTCTCCAGGCCACCGGCCCCAGCGGACTGCTCGGAAACCCGACGGACGCCGCCGGCACCGGCTGGTTGCCGTTCGCCTTCCGCGCGGTCAGCCTGCATGCCCACGGCGCTACCCGGCTGCGGGTGCGGCTCCGCTCGCTCGGCCCGGACACGGTCGCCGTCACCCTGGCCGATCCGACCGGGCAGCCGGTCGCCACCGTGGAGTCGCTGACCTTCCGCCCGGTCACCGCCGCCCGGACCGACGAGACCGCCGCGCTGCGCCGCAGCTCGCTGTTCCACCTGGACTGGACGCCGCTGCCGGCGATCGACACGGCCGCCGGGAGCACCACGCGCTGGGCGTTGCTCGGCGACGACTCCCTCGGTCTGGCCGACGCGCTGGCCGCCGCCGGGCACCCGGTGACGGGCCACGTCGACCTGGCGGCACTGGTCGCCGTGCTCGACGACGACGGCGACGTACCGGACGTCGTGGTCGACCTGCGGGCCGGCTCGGACCCGGACCCGGTCAGGGCCGACGTGGACGCGCACGACGCGGCGCGGGACACCCTGGCGCTGGTGCAGCGGTGGCTCACCGAGCCCCGGCTGGAGCAGACCCGCCTGGTCCTGCACACCCGGGGTGCGGTCGCCGCCGCACCCGGCGAGGCCCCCCGTGACCTCGCCCGCGCGGCCCTGTGGGGACTGGTCCGATCGGCGCAGTCGGAACACCCCGGCCGCTTCACGCTGCTCGACACCGACGACGCCATCCCCTCCCTCGCCGCGGTCGCCGTCGCGGTCGCCTCCGGCGAGTCGCAGCTCGCGGTCCGCGACGGCGCCGTCCTGGTGCCCCGGCTCGCCCGGGCGCGGGACGCCGGGGCGTTGTCGCTGCCCGGCGACGAGGCGCCGTGGCAGCTCGACGTCACCGAGAAGGGCACCCTGGAGAACCTGGCCCTGCTGCCCGTTCCGGTCGGGGCGGACGAGGTGCCGGAGGGACACGTCGTCGTCGGGATGCGCGCCTCGGGGCTCAACTTCCGGGACGTGGTGCTGGCCCTCGGCATGGTCCCGGACCAGGAGGTGCTGGGCAGCGAGGGTGCCGGCGTGGTGCTCCAGGTCGGGCCGGGCGTCACCGGCCTCGCTCCCGGCGACCGCGTCATGGGCATCATCTCCGGCTCGTTCTCCTCCGTCGCGGTCACCGACCACCGCATGCTCACCCGCATCCCCGACGGCTGGTCGTACGCCGAGGCGGCGGCCGTGCCGGTGGTCTTCCTGACCGCCTGGTACGGGCTGGTCGAGCGGGGCCGGTTGACGTCCGGGGAGTCGGTGCTGGTGCACTCGGCCGCCGGTGGCGTCGGCATGGCCGCCGTGCAGATCGCCCGTCACCTCGGCGCGGAGGTCTACGGCACCGCCAGTCCCGGCAAGTGGCCGGCGCTGCGCGCCACCGGCTTCGACGACGCGCACATCGCGTCCTCCCGCACCCTCGACTTCGTCGACGAGTTCCGCGAGCGCACCGGCGGGCGCGGCGTGGACGTGGTGCTCAACGCGCTCAGTGGCGTGTTCGTGGACGCGTCGCTGCGGCTGCTGCCCCGGGGCGGCCGGTTCGTCGAGATGGGCAAGACGGACAAGCGGGACCCGCAGCGGATCGCGGCCGAACACCCCGGTGTGAGCTACCAGGTCTTCGACCTGATGGTGGCCGGCCCGGACACCATCGCCCGGATGCTGGACGAGCTGATGGCGTTGTTCGCCAGCGGCGCGCTGCGGCCACTGCCCCGGCGCACCTGGGACGTCCGGCGTGCCCCCGAGGCGTTCCGCTTCCTCAGCCAGGCCCGACACGTCGGCAAGCTGACCCTGAGCATCCCGCAGGTGCCGCGGCTCGACGGCACGGTGCTGGTCTCCGGCGCCACCGGGGCCCTGGGCGGGCTGCTCTGCCGACACCTGGTCACCGCGCACGGCGTCCGGCACCTGCTGCTGGTCAGCCGGCGCGGCCCGGACGCCGCGGGCGCGGACGAGTTGCTGGCCGATCTCAAGGCGCTCGGCGCGGACGTGTCGATCGTCGCCGCCGACCTGGCCGACCCGGACGCCGTCACCCACCTGCTGTCCATGGTGGACGCCCGGCACCCGTTGCGCGCGGTCGTGCACACCGCCGGTGTCACCGACGACGGCACCGTCGAGTCGCTCACCCCGGACCGCCTCGCCGCGGTGCTGCGGCCGAAGGTCGACGCGGCCTGGAACCTGCACCGGGCCACGCTCGACCAGGAGCTGACCGCGTTCGTGCTCTACTCCGCCGCCGCCGGCGTGTTCGGCGGGCCGGGTCAGGGCAACTACGCCGCCGGCAACGCGTTCCTCGACGCTCTCGCCGAACACCGGCGGGCCCTCGGCCTGCCGGCGGTCTCCCTCATCTGGGGCCTGTGGGCGCAGGCCAGCGGCATCACCGGGCATCTCGACACCGTCGACCGGCGGCGGCTGGAGCGCAGCGGGCTGGTGGCTCTCAGCAACGAGGAGGCCCTCGCCCTCTTCGACGCGTCCTGGCGGTCGGAGCGGGCGGTGCTGATGCCCGCGAAGATCAACACGGCGATGGTGGCGTCCGGTGCGCCCGTACACCCGCTGCTGTCGGCCCTGGTCCGTCCGGCCAGCCGGCGGGCCGTCGCCGCCGAGGCCGCCGGCGGCCAGGCGTTCGTCGACACCCTGCGCACCCTCCCCGGGGACAAGCGGGAACGTGCCCTGCGCGATCTGGTGCTGTCGCACGTCGCCGTGGTCCTCGGCCGCGGCGACCCGGCCGGCATGGACCCGGGCAGGGCGTTCCGGGAACTCGGCTTCGACTCGCTCACCGCTGTCGAGTTGCGCAACCGGATCGGGGCGGCCACCGGGCTGCGGCTGCCGGCGACGCTGGTCTTCGACAACCCGACGCCGACGGCGCTCGCCGCGTACCTGGCGACGCAGTTCTCCTTCGCGGACACGGCGGCGGACCGGTCGGCGGGTGTCGGACGGGAACTCGACCGGCTGGAGGCGGCGCTGGACGGACTCGACCCGACCGACGACGAGTTCCGCCGGATCACCGACCGGCTGCACAGCCTGCTGGACCGGCTGGCCGACCGGCAGGCCGACGTGGCTGGCGACGACGACCTGGAGTCGGCCACCGCCGAGAACATCTTCGACCTGATCGACCGCGAGCTGGAGACATCGTGACCGCCAGCCGCAACGACCACGGCATGCCGAGTGAGGTGGGTCCACGGTGAGCAACGAGGACGAGAAGTACGTCGAGTACCTGAAGCGTACGACCTCGGAGCTGCGGCGTACCCGGCGGCGGCTGCGGGAGTTGGAGGCCCGGGAGTCCGAGCCCATCGCCATCGTGGCGATGAGCTGCCGGTTCCCGGGCGGGGTCGACTCGCCCGAGCGGCTGTGGCAGCTCGTGCGCGACGGCGGCGACGGGATCGGGCCCTTCCCCGCCGACCGGGGCTGGGACCTCGACGGGCTCTTCCACCCCGACCCCGACCACCCCGGCACCAGCTACGTCCGGGAGGGCGGCTTCGTCTACGACGCCGGGAACTTCGACGCCGACCTGTTCGGCATCAGCCCCCGCGAGGCCCTGGCCATGGACCCGCAGCAGCGGCTGCTGCTGGAGGCGTCCTGGGAGGCGTTCGAGCGGGCCGGGCTGCCGCTGCCGACCGTGCGGGGCAGCCGTACCGGGGTGTTCGTCGGGGCGGCCACGCACGGCTACGAGGCAGTGGTCGCCCAGGCCGAGAACGGTGAGGGGCACCTGCTCACCGGCAACGCCACAAGCGTCGTCTCCGGCCGGGTGGCGTACACCCTCGGTCTGGAGGGGCCGGCCGTCACCATCGACACCGCCTGCTCGGCCTCCCTCGTCGCGATCCACCTGGCCGCCCAGGGGCTGCGCAACGGCGACTGCGAGCTGGCCCTCGCCGGCGGTGTGACGGTGATGCCCACCCCGGCGGTCTTCGTCGGCTTCAGCCGGCAGCGCGGCCTCGCCCCCGACGGCCGGTGCAAGGCGTTCGCCGCCGGAGCGGACGGCACCTCCTGGTCCGAGGGCGCCGGCATGCTGCTGCTCGCCCGCCTCTCCGATGCGCAACGCCGTGGGTTCCCGGTCCTCGCCGTGATCCGGGGCAGCGCGGTCAACCAGGACGGCGCGTCCAACGGCCTGAGCGCCCCGCACGGCCCCTCCCAGGTGCGGGTCATCCGGCAGGCTCTCGCCAACGCCCGGCTCAGCCCCGGCGACGTGGACGCCGTGGAGGCGCACGCCACCGGCACCCGGCTCGGCGACCCGATCGAGGCGCAGGCGCTCATCGCCACGTACGGACAGGACCGGGGCGAGGCCGCCCCGCTGCTGCTGGGCTCGATCAAGTCCAATCTCGGCCACACCCAGGCCGCGGCGGGCGTCGCCGGCGTGATCAAGATGGTGCTCGCCATCCAGCACGGGATCGTCCCACCCACCCTGCACGTGGACGAGCCGTCCCCGCACGTCGACTGGACGGCCGGGGCGGTGGAACTCGCCGTCGAGGCGACCCGGTGGCCGGCCGTGGACCGTCCGCGCCGGGCGGCGGTCTCGTCGTTCGGGGTGTCCGGCACCAACGCGCACGCCATCATCGAGCAGGCCCCGGTGCCGGAGGCCCCCGTGCACGAGGGGGCTCCCGCCGCCGACCGCCCGGTCGTCCCGGTCCTGCTCTCCGCCCGCTCCGACGTCACCGTCGCCGCCCAGGCCGGCCGCTGGGCCGCCTGGCTGGCCGACGCCGACCGCGACGTCCGCCCCCTCGACGTCGCGTACTCGTCGGTGGTCTCCCGGTCCGTGCTGGAGCACCGCGCGGTGGTCGCCGCCACCGGACGCGACGACCTGCTGGCCGGGCTGCGCGCCCTGGCCACCGGCTCACCGGCCGGCAACGTCCTCGCCGGTACGGGTTCCGCGCTCGGTCAGCTCGCGGTGCTCTTCTCCGGTCAGGGTGCGCAGCGCGCCGGGATGGGTCGGGAGTTGTACGCGGCGTTCCCGGTGTTCGCGTCCGCGTTGGACGAGGTGTGTGGGTTTCTGGACCGGGCACTGCCGCAGCCGCTCCGGGGGGTGTTGTTCGCGGAGGCGGGTTCGCCTGAGGCGGGGTTGTTGGATCGGACGGTGTTTACGCAGGCGGGGTTGTTCGCGGTCGAGGTGGCGTTGTTCCGGTTGGTGGAGTCGTTCGGTGTGGTGCCGGACTTCGTGGGTGGTCATTCGGTCGGGGAGGTCACCGCCGCGTATGTGGCGGGGGTGTTGTCGCTGGAGCATGCGTGTGTGTTGGTGGCGGCGCGGGGTCGGTTGATGCAGGCGTTGCCGGCGGGTGGTGGGATGTTGGCGGTGAACGCCTCCGAGGCCGACGTGCTGGCCACGGTGGACGGCCTGGCCGACCGGGTGGGAATCGCCGCGGTCAACGGGCCGACCTCCGTGGTGGTCTCCGGGGACGCCGAGACCCTGGCCGAGGTGGAGCGGACCTGGCGGGACCGGGGCGTACGCACCCGGCGGCTGACGGTGAGCCACGCGTTCCACAGCCCTCTGATGGAGCCGATGCTGGCGAGGTTCCGGGCGGTCCTCGACCGGCTCACCTTCGCCGCTCCGGCGGTGCCGGTGGTGTCGAACCTGACCGGGGCGCTCGCCGACGCCGAGGAGATCCGCACGCCGGAGTACTGGGTGCGGCACGTCCGGGAGGCGGTCCGGTACGCCGACGGCGTCAACGCCCTGCGGGCCGCCGGGGTGGAGACGTTCCTGGAGGTCGGTCCGCAGAGCGTGCTGACCGCGATGGCCGTGGACATCCTGCCCGATGACGGGGGTGTGCGTGCCGTTTCCGCCCAGCGTGGGGACCGGCCGGAGGTCCAGGCTCTGCTGGCGGCCCTGTCCGAGCTGCACGTCCACGGCGTTCCGGTCACCTGGGGGTCCTGGTTCGCCGGCACCGACGCGACCCGGATCGACCTGCCCACGTACGCCTTCCAGCACCAGCGCTACTGGCCGGAGGCCGACGGCACGGCCGCCCCGTCGGGTGAGCGCGCCGACGGTGCCGAGGGCGACTTCTGGGCCGCCGTCGAACGCGGCGACCTGCCTGCCGTGGCATCCCACCTGGCCGTGCAGGACGACCCGGACGCCGTGGCGGCCCTCGCCCCTGCCGTACCGGTGCTCTCCTCGTGGCGTCGGGCCCGGCTGCGCGACGCCGTGGTGGACGCCTGGTCGTACCGGATCAGGTGGGACCCGATCCGCCCCGCCCCCGCCCTGGCCCTCACCGGCCGCTGGCTCGTCGTCACCCCCGGGGCGGACGCCGGCGAGGTGGCGGACGTGCTCGCCCGGGCCGGCGGCGACGTCGACGTGCTCGGCGTCGGCCCCGGCATCGGGCGGGAGGAGTTGGGGCCGCTGCTGCGGGACCGCGGGGAGCAGGGTTGGGCCGGCGTGCTCTGCCTGCTGCCCGAGCGGGACGAGCCGCTGCCGGACGCGCCCGCCGTACCCGCGGGGACGGCACTGCTGCTCACCCTCGTCCAGGCCCTCGCCGACACCGGACTGCCCGGCAGGCTCTGGTGCCTCACCCGGGGCGCCGTGGCGGTCGGCGGTGGCGAGACCGTCGTCGAGCCGTACGCGGCGGCTGCCTGGGGCCTCGGTCGCGTCGTCGCCCTGGAACAGCCGGACCGCTGGGGCGGCCTGATCGACCTGCCCGCCGCCAGCGCCGGGTCGCAGCGCGCCGGGGACCTCGACCGGGCCGCCGGGGACGCGCTGCTCGCCGTCCTCGCCGACGCCGGCCACGACCAGGTGGCGATCCGCCCACAGGGCGTGTTCGCACGGCGGCTCGTCCCCGCCACCGCGCCCGCCGGGGCGGCGTGGCGACCCACCGGCACCGTGCTCGTCACCGGCGGGACCGGCGCGCTGGGCCGGCACGTGGCCCGGTGGCTGCTCGCCAACGGCGCCGCCGAGGTGGTGCTCGCCTCCCGCCGTGGTCCGGACGCCTCCGGCGCGGCCGAACTGCGCGACGAGCTGACCGGACTCGGCGCGGCCCGGGTGGTCGCCTGCGACGTCACCGATGCGGACGCCGTGACCGCCCTCGTCGCCGACCTGCCCGACCTGACCGCCGTCGTGCACACCGCCGGGGTGGTCGACGACGGTGTCCTCGACGGTCTCGATCCGGCCCGGATGCAGGCCGTCCTCGACGGCAAGGTACGCGCCGCACGGGTGCTGCACGAGGCCACCGCCGGGCGGAACCTCGACGCGTTCGTGCTCTTCTCCTCCCTCGCCGGCATCGTCGGCAGCGCCGGGCAGGGCAACTACGCGGCGGCGAACGCGTACCTCGACGCGTTCGCCGCGTGGCGGCGCGGCCAGGGGCTGCCCGCCACCGCCATCGGCTGGGGCGCCTGGGCCTCCGACGGCATGGCGGCGGCGACCGCCGCGTTGACCGCCCGGCTCGCCCGGGGCGGCATCAACCCGCTGCCCGCCGCCGAGGCGGTCACCGCGCTCGGCCGGCTGGTCAACGCCGACGACCCGGCGGTCACCGTCGCCGACGTCGACTGGGGACGCCTCGCCGCCGCCTGGGGCGGACCGACCCCGTTGATCGCCGGTCTGCCCGGGGTACCGGTCGGGCGGACCGGACCGGTCCGCGCCGTCGTCGTCGGCCGGTCCCTGCCGCAGCTCACCGAGGTGGTCCGGACCCAGGTCGCCGCCGTGCTCGGCTACCCCGCCGGTAAGCCGCTACCCGACCGCACCTTCCGCGACCTCGGCTTCGACTCGCTCACCGCCGTCGAGCTGCGCAACCGGCTGACCGCCGAGACCGGCATGACCCTGCCCGCCACCCTCGTCTTCGACCACCCCACGGTCGCCGAACTCGCCGCCCACCTGCACGGCCTGACCGCCGGTCACGCCCCGGGCGAGGTGGTCGCCGACGGTGCCGGCCTGCACCGGGAGCCCATCGCGATCGTGGCGATGAGCTGCCGCCTCCCCGGCGGTGTGTCGTCGCCCGAGCAACTGTGGGACCTCCTCGCCGCCGGCACCGACGCGATGACCCTGATGCCCGGTGAGCGCGGCTGGAACCTCGCCGAGCTGTACCACCCCGACCCCGAGCACCTCGGCACCAGCTACGTCCGTGAGGGCGGCTTCGTCGCCGGGGCGGGCGAGTTCGACCCCGCCTTCTTCGGCATCAGCCCCCGCGAGGCAGTGGCCATGGACCCGCAGCAGCGGCTGCTGCTGGAGGCCGGCTGGGAGGCGTTCGAGCGGGCCCGGATCGACCCGACGGCGCTGCGCGGCAGCCGCACCGGCGTGTACGTCGGCACCAACGGGCAGGACTACGGCTCGCTGCTGATGGCCGCCGGGGACGTCGACGAGAACTACCTCGCCACAGGTGTCTCCGCCAGCGTCATCTCCGGGCGGCTGGCGTACACGTTCGGGCTGCACGGACCGGCCGTCACCGTCGACACGGCCTGCTCGGCGTCGCTGGTCGCGCTGCACCTCGCCGCGCAGGCCCTCCAGGCGGGCGAGTGCGACCTGGCCCTGGCCGGCGGTGCCACCATCATGGCCACCCCCGGCATCTTCGTCGGCTTCTCCCGCCAGCGCGGCCTCGCCGCCGACGGGCGGTGCAAGCCGTTCGCCGGCGCGGCCGACGGCACCAGTTGGGGCGAGGGCGTCGGCCTGCTGGTGCTCCAGCGGCTCTCCGACGCCCGGCGGGACGGCAACCCGGTCCTCGCGATCGTGCGGGGCAGTGCCGTCAACCAGGACGGTGCGAGCAACGGGCTGACCGCCCCGAACGGCCCCGCCCAGCAGCGGGTCATCCGGCAGGCGCTGGCCAACGCGCGGCTCACCCCGGCCCAGGTCGACGCGGTCGAGGCGCACGGCACGGGCACCACCCTGGGTGACCCGATCGAGGCGCAGGCGCTGCTCGCCACGTACGGGCAGGAGCGTCCCGCCGACCGTCCGCTGTGGCTCGGGTCGATCAAGTCGAACCTCGGTCACACCCAGGCCGCCGCCGGCGTCGCCGGGATCATCAAGATGGTGCTCGCCATGCGGCACGGCGTCCTGCCGCCCACCCTGCACGTCGACGAGCCCACCCCGCACGTCGACTGGTCCGCCGGCCACGTCGAGCTGCTCACCGAGGCCCGCCCCTGGGAGCCGGTCGACGGCGTCCGTCGCGCCGGGGTGTCCTCCTTCGGGATCAGCGGCACCAACGTGCACACCATCATCGAATCGGCACCCGCCGAGGAGCCCGCGCCGCAACCGGTGGCCGACGGACCGGTAGGCGAACTGCCCTGGGTGCTCTCCGGGCGCACCGCCGACGCCCTCGCCGACCGTGCGCGTGACCTGCTGGACCACCTGGAGGAGGTGCCGGCTGCCGCGCTCGGCGACGTCGGCTGGTCGCTCGTCGCCACCCGGGCCTCCCACGACCACCGCGCGGTGGTCTTCGCCGCCGAGCGCGAGGAACTGGCTGCCGGGTTGACGGCGCTGGCCGATGGTCGGCCCGGGTCGGAGGTCGTCGCGGGTGTCGCCGGTATCCCCGGTGAGGTGG
This sequence comes from Micromonospora sp. NBC_00421, assembly GCF_036017915.1. Taxonomy (NCBI): domain Bacteria; kingdom Bacillati; phylum Actinomycetota; class Actinomycetes; order Micromonosporales; family Micromonosporaceae; genus Micromonospora; species Micromonospora sp. NBC_00421. The sequence goes on along the minus strand of NZ_CP107929.1, from coordinate 3,075,802 downwards.
CTTTCGTCTTCCCGGGGCAGGGTTCGCAGTGGGTGGGTATGGCGGCTGGACTGTTGGATACCGCTGCGGTGTTCGCGGAGAGGTTGGCTGCGTGTGCGGAGGCGTTGCGTCCGTACGTGGACTGGTCGTTGCTGGACGTGGTGCGTGGGGTGCCCGGGGCGGCGTCGCTGGAGCGGGTGGACGTGGTGCAGCCTGCTCTGTTCGCGGTCGGTGTGTCGCTGGCGGCGTTGTGGGAGTCGTACGGGGTTCGTCCGTCGGCGGTGGTGGGTCACTCGCAGGGTGAGATCGCTGCCGCGTGTGTCGCGGGGGCGTTGAGCCTTGACGACGCGGCGGCGGTGGTGGCGTTGCGGAGTCGGGTCATCGCGGGGATGGTCGGGGACGGTGGGATGGTCTCGGTGGCCACGAGCGCCGAGGAGGCGACGGAGACGATCGCCCGCTGGGGTGGCCGGGTGGCGTTGGCGGCCGTGAATGGGCCGACGTCGGTGGTGGTGTCCGGTGATGTGGCTGCGCTTGACGAGTTGGTGGCGTACTACGAGTCCGGGGGGGTTCGGGTTCGGCGGGTGCCGGTGGATTATGCGTCGCATTCGGTGCATGTGGAGCCGTTGCGTGAGCAGTTGCTGGAGTTGTTGGCGGGGTTGCGTCCGCGTTCCGGGGGGGTGCGGTTCTGGTCGACGGTGGTGGGGGGGTGGTTGGACACTGCGGGGTTGGATGGGGAGTACTGGTATCGGAATCTGCGGCAGACGGTGCGTTTCGATGAGGCGGTGCGGAGTCTGGTCGGGGTGGGTTACTCGACGTTTGTGGAGGTGAGTGCGCATCCGGTGTTGACGATGGCGGTGCAGGAGTCGGTGGAGTTGGTCGCTGCTGATCCGGCGGCGGTGACGGTGACGGGTAGTCTGCGTCGTGGTGAGGGTGGTCTGGGTCGGTTCCACTGTGCTCTGGCGGAGGTCTTCGTCAGGGGTGTGTCGGTCGACTGGCGGCAGGCGTTCGGTGGTTGGGGGCGTCGGGTGGACCTGCCCACCTACCCCTTCCAACGGCAGCACTACTGGCCGCAGCCCTCCGCCGCGGCCCGTCCCGCCGGTCCGGCCGCCGCAGCGGTGGCGGACGACGAGGTCGACGCCCGGTTCTGGGCCGCCGTCGAGGCGGAGGACCTGACCGCGCTCACCGCCGAACTCGCCGACACCGTCGACGCCGACACGGTGCCCGGGGCGGCCTTCGCCGACGTGCTGCCCGTGCTCGCCGCCTGGCGGCGCCGGCACCGCGACCAGGCCGCCGTCGACTCGTGGCGGTACCGCGACGCCTGGCTGCCCGTCGCCGACGGCGACGAGCCCGCCGTCACCGGCACGTGGTGGCTCGTCACCGGCCCCGACACCGCTGCCGACCAGGCCGCGTTCTGTCGGGACGCACTCGTCCGGCACGGCGCCACTGTCGTACCCGTGGAGCTGGAGGCCGAGCGGACCGACCGCGCCGCCCTCGCGGCCCGGGCCCGCGACCTCGCCACGGCCGTACCCGTCGCCGGGATCGTCTCCCTGCTCGCGCTCGACGAGACCCCGGCCCCCGCCCACCCGTCGGTGCCCGTCGGCTTCGCCGGCACCGTCACGCTGACGCAGGCCCTCGGTGACGCCGGTGTCCGTGCGCCGCTGTGGTGCCTCACCAGGGGTGCCGTCACCACCGACTCCGGCGACCCGCTGCCGCACCCCGTGCAGCAGCTCGCCTGGGGCTTCGGCCGGATCGCCGCCCTGGAACACCCCGACCGTTGGGGTGGCCTGCTCGACCTCCCCGACGAGCTCGACGCCGCCGCCGGCCGCCGGCTCGTCCGCGTCCTCGCCGGACGGGACGGGGAGGACCAGGTGGCGCTGCGGCGCGCCGGCACGTTCGGTCGCCGGCTGCTGCGCGCCCCGCTCGGCGGCGCTCCGGCCGCCCGCACCTGGCGGCCCACCGGCACCGCCCTGGTCACCGGCGGCACCGGTGCCCTCGGCGGGCACGTGGCCCGCTGGCTCGCCGCCAACGGCGCGCCCCACCTGGTGCTGCTCAGCCGGCGCGGCCGGCAGGCCGAGGGCATCGCCGAGCTGGAGGCCGAGCTGGTCGGCCTCGGCGCCCGGGTCACCGTCGCCGCCTGCGACGCCGCGGACCGGGCGGCCCTCGCCACCGTCATCGACGGTCTGCCGGCCGAGCACCCGCTGACCACCGTCGTGCACACCGCCGCGGTGCTGGACGACTCCGTGATCAGCTCGCTCACCCTCGACCAGGTCGACCACGCGCTCAGCGCCAAGGTCACCGCGGCGGTCAACCTGCACGAGCTCACCCGCGACCGCAACCTCGACGCGTTCGTCCTGTTCTCCGCCATGGCCGGCACCGTCGGCAGCTCCGGCGTCGGCAACTACGCTCCCGGCAACGCGTTCCTCAACGCCCTGGCCGAGCACCGGCGCGGCCTCGGGCTGCCCGCCACGTCGATCGCCTGGGGCGCCTGGGGCGGCGGTGGCATGGCCGAGGGCGACTTCGGCCAGCTGCTGTACCGGCACGGTGCCCCCGAGATGGATCCGAAGCTCGCCGTCACCGCGCTGCACCAGGCCGTCGAGCACGACGAGACGTTCCTGACCATCTCGAACATCGCCTGGGACCGGTTCTACGTGGCGTTCACCGCGACCCGACCCGGGCCGCTGATCGCCGAGATCCCCGAGGCGCGGGCGATCGCGGCCACCAAGGGGCTCGTCCGGGCGGAGGTCGACGAGACCGGCCCCGCCGCCACCTTCGCCCGGATGAGCGCCGGCGAGCGCCAGCAGGCGCTGCTGGACCTGGTCCGCGACCAGGCGGCCACGGTCCTCAAGTACGCCGGCGGCCAGGCCGTCGACCCGCACCACGCCTTCCGGGACGTCGGCTTCGACTCGGTGACCGCCGTGGAGCTGCGCAACCGGCTCGCCACCGCCACCGGTCTGCGGCTGCCGGTGACCCTCGTCTTCGACTACCCGACCCCGACCGTGCTCGCCCGGCACCTGCACGAGGAGCTGGGTGGCGGGGCCGAGGTGGCCGCCGCCGCCCCGGTGACCCTGGCCGACGACGAGCCCGTCGCCATCGTCGCCATGTCCTGCCGGTTCCCCGGTGGTGGCCACGACCCGGAGCGGTTCTGGCAGATGCTGCACGCCGGCCGCGATGCCGTCTCCGACCTACCGGGCGACCGGGGCTGGGACGTCGACCGGCTGTACGACCCCGACCCCTATTCCACAGGCACCTCCTACGTCCGCAGCGGTGCCTTCCTGTACGACGTCGCGGACTTCGATCCCGGTTTCTTCGGCATCAGCCCCCGTGAGGCGTTGGCGATGGATCCGCAGCAGCGGTTGTTGCTGGAGACGTCGTGGGAGGCGGTCGAGCGGGCAGGGGTTGACCCGGGGTCCTTGCGGGGTTCGCGAACAGGGGTGTTCGTGGGCACGAACGGTCAGGACTATGGGGCCCTGTTGATGATGGCCTCCGATGAGGTGGAGGGGTTCGGGGCGACGGGGAACGCCGCGAGTGTCCTGTCGGGTCGGGTGGCGTACGCGTTGGGGTTGGAGGGGCCGGCGGTGTCGGTGGACACGGCGTGTTCGTCGTCCCTCGTCGCGCTGCACCTGGCGGTGGAGTCGCTACGGCGGGGCGAGTGTGATCTTGCCCTGGCCGGGGGCGTGACAGTGATGGCGACGCCGGGCCTGTTCGTGGAGTTCTCCCGGCAGCGTGGGCTGGCGGCCGACGGGCGGTGCAAGGCGTTCGCCGCCGCGGCGGACGGCACCGGCTGGGGCGAGGGGGCCGGCATGCTGCTGGTCGAGAGGTTGTCGGACGCGCGGCGTAACGGCCACACGGTGCTGGCGGTGGTGCGCGGCTCGGCGGTGAACCAGGACGGTGCGTCGAACGGGTTGACGGCGCCGAATGGTCCGTCGCAGCAGCGGGTGATCCGTCAGGCGCTCGGCGCGGCGGGGTTGTCCGCGCGGGATGTGGATGTGGTGGAGGCGCACGGTACGGGTACGACGCTTGGTGATCCGATCGAGGCGCAGGCGTTGCTCGCCACATACGGGCAGGAGCGGCCGGATGGCCGGCCGTTGCTGTTGGGGTCGGTGAAGTCGAACATCGGCCATACCCAGGCCGCTGCGGGTGTGGCGGGTGTGATCAAGATGGTCCTCGCCTTGCGGCACGGGGTGGTGCCGGCGACGTTGCACGTGGATGAGCCGTCTCCGCATATCGATTGGTCGGCGGGTGCTGTGGAGTTGGTGACGGAGGCGCGGCCGTGGCCGGTGGTGGGGCGGCCGCGTCGGGCGGCGGTGTCGTCGTTCGGTATTTCCGGCACCAACGCGCACGTGATCGTCGAGCAGGCCGACGAGGTCGAGCTGCCGGTGGAGGTTGCTCCGGGGCTTGTCGACTCGGAGGTGACCGTGTGGTCGGTGTCCGCGCGGACCCGTGGCGCGTTGGCGGGTCAGGCGGGTCGGCTGGCCGCGTACGTGCGTGGGCATGGTGGTCTTGACCCGGCGGCGGTCGGTTGGTCCCTTGCCATCACGCGGTCCATCTTCGATCAGCGCGCGGCGGTGGTCGGGGCGGGCGTCGAGGAGTTGCTCGTCGGGTTGGAGGCGGTGGCGGCGGGTTCCCCGGCGGGGAATGTCGTGACGGGATCCGCCTCGGGGCACGGTGCTGGTCCGGTGTTCGTGTTTCCGGGTCAGGGTGGTCAGTCGGTGCGGATGGCGGCGGGTTTGGTGGGTCGGGTGCCGGTGTTCGATGCGCGGTTGGCGGAGTGTCAGCGGGCGTTGGTGCCGTATCTGGATGTGGATGTGGTGTCGGTGTTGACCGGGGATGACGAGTCGTGGTTGGGGCGGGTGGAGGTTGTCCAGCCGGTGTTGTGGGCGGTGGGTGTAGCCCTGGCGGCGGTGTGGGAGCACGTGGGGGTGTCTGCGGCGGTGGTGGTGGGTCATTCGCAGGGTGAGATCGGTGCGGCGTGTGTGGCGGGGATTTTGTCCTTGGAGGATGGGGCGAGGGTGGTGGCGTTGCGGTCGCGGGCGTTGGGGGTGTTGCGGGGTTCGGGGGCGATGGCGTCGGTGGATCTGTCGGTGGAGGCGGTCACCGAGCGGTTGGTGGGGTTCCCCGGGGTGGGGGTGGCGGCGGTGAACGGTCCGGCGACGGTGGTGGTGTCGGGTCCGCCGCAGCCGGTGGCCGATCTGGTGGCGGCGTGTGTGGCCGACGGGGTGCGGGCTCGGTTGGTTCCGGTGGATTATGCGTCCCACTCGGCCGCCGTGCAGGAGGTCGCCGAGCGGTTGCGCACCGATCTGGTCGATATCACCCCGCGGCCGGGCCACGCCCGGCTCGTCTCCACCCTGACCGGGGATTGGGTGGACCCGACCTCGATGACGGCGGAGTACTGGTATGAGAATCTGCGGCGGACGGTGCAGTTCGACGCGGCGGTGCGGGTGGCGGTCGCGGCGGGGCACAGCACGTTCGTGGAGGTCTCCCCGCATCCGGTGTTGACGATGCCGGTGACGGCGATCCTGGATGACACGGGTACGGCGGGGCATGTCCTGGGCACGTTGCGTCGGGGCGAGGACGACCCGACCCGGCTGTTGACCAACCTGGCCACCGCGTACACGCTCGGTCTGCCGGTCGACCTGACCCGGGTCCTCGGCAGGACGCCGACGGTCGACCTGCCCACGTACGCCTTCGACCGGGCCCGGTTCTGGCCGAGCCGGGCCGACGGGCAGGGCGACGCGGACCTGGCGTCGAGCGGCGTCGACTCGGCGTTCTGGGCGGCCGTCGAACGGGAGGACCTGGCGGCGCTCGCGGAACTCACCGCGCAGGACGCCGGCGAGTCGCTGGAGCGGCTGGGCGCGGCTCTGCCCGTGCTCGCGTCCTGGCGTCGCCAGCAGCGGGAAAGGTCCGCCCTGGACGACCTGCGCTACCGCAGTGTCTGGCAGCCGTACCCGGGCATGCCCGTCAGCTTCCTCCCCGGCGCCTGGTGGGTGGTCGCGGACGTGCACCGCGCGGCCGAGGGCGAGGCCGCCGTGGCCGAGCTGACCCACCGGGGCGCCGACGTCCGGCTCGTGCTGCTGCCCGAGGAGCTGACCGACCGGGCGGCCGTCGCCGCGCACCTGGCCGCCGCAACCCGTACCGACGACGGCGGACACGTGCCGGTGGACGGCGTGCTGTCCCTGCTCGCCCTCGCCGACGCCCCGGTCGACGACACCCAGCCGGTGCCGCCCTTCCTGGCCCGGTCCCTCGCCCTGGTGCAGGCCCTCGGCGACCTCGACGTGGCCGCCCCGCTGTGGTGCGTCACCCGGGGCGCCGCCGGCACCACCCGGGGCGGAACCCCGGCACGGCCGGAGCAGTCGCTGCTCTGGGGCCTCGGCCGGGTCGTCGCCCTCGAACACCCGGAGCGCTGGGGTGGGCTGGTGGACGTGCCGGCGACCCTCGACGGCCACGGCTGGGACCTGCTCTGCGCCGCCCTGGCCGGTCTCGACGGCGAGGACCAGCTCGCCGTCGACGGCACCACGATCCTCGTCCGCCGGCTGGTCCGGGCATCCGGTGGCACCGCCGCTCCGGAGGAGCCCGACCACTCCGGCACGACGCTGATCACCGGCGGCACCGGCGCCCTCGGCGCGGAGGTGGCCCGCTGGCTGGCCGCCCGGGGCGCCGAGCACCTGCTGCTGGCCAGTCGCCGGGGCCCGGACGCTCCAGGCACGGCCGACCTGGTCCGTGAGTTGACCGACGCCGGCGCGCGGGTGACCGTCGCCGTCTGCGACGTGGCTGACCGGGCCGCGCTGGCGAAGCTGCTCGCCGAGGTGCCCGCCGACGTGCCCCTGACCGGGGTGGTGCACGCGGCCGGGGTCCTCGACGACGGTGTCCTCGACGGCCTCACCGACGACCGGCTCGCCGTCGTCCTGCGGCCCAAGGTGCTCGGCGCGCTGCACCTGCACGAGCTGACCGCCGACCTGCCGCTGCGCGCGTTCGTGTTGTTCTCCGCGATGGTCGGCCAGCTCGGGGCCGCCGGGCAGGGCAGCTACGCCGCCGCCAACGCGTACCTCGACGCGCTCGCCGAGCAGCGGCACCAGCAGGGACTGCCGGCCACGTCGATCGCCTGGGGCCCCTGGGTCGCCGGCGGGATGGCCGCCGCCGACCGGGCCGTGGAGGAGCGCCGTCGCCGCACCGGTGTCGCCCGCCTCGACACCGCGACGGCGTTCGCCGCGCTCGCCGGGTGCGTGGCACGCCGCGAGCCGGCGACGCTGGTGGCCGGCATCGACTGGGCGCGGTACGTGCCGGGATTCGTCGCGGTGCGGCCCAGTCGGCTGCTCACAGGCGTTGCCGAGGCGCAGCGGGCCGTCGCCGAGCGGGCCGGGGACGCCGGGTCGTCCGCGGAGTCCCTCGCCGCCCTGCTCGCCGGGCAGACCGACGCCGAGCGGCGCAAGACGCTCCTCGACCTGGTACGCGGCCAGGCCGCCGCCGTCCTCGGGCACGCCTCGGCGGACGCCGTCGCGCCGGACCGGGCGTTCCGGGAGCTCGGCTTCGACTCGCTCACCGCGGTCGAGCTGCGTAACCGGCTGACCGCGGCGACGGGCGTACGGCTGCCCGCCACTGTCGTCTTCGACTACCCGACCGCCGCAGGCCTCGCCGAGTACGTGCGGGCGGCGATCGTCGACGGCGGCGTGGTCGGCGTCGCACCGGTCTTCGGCGAGCTGGACAGGTTGGAAGCGGCGCTAACCGGTTCGGCGCCGGACCGCAGCGCCCGGATTCGGATCACCGAGCGGCTACGGGCGCTGATGGCCTCCCTCAGCGAGGCCGACACCCCGGCGGGCGGCGACGGGGACACCGTCGCCGAGAAGCTCCAGGACGCCACGTCCGATGAGGTCTTCGACTTCATCGACCGGGAGCTGGGGATGTCCTGACGTGATCGTTGCGTGCACGGGTCAACACAAGGAGCGGGCGGTCCATGGCTAACGAGGCGAAGCTTCTCGACTACCTCAAGCGGGTCACCGCCGACCTGCACCAGGCGCGGCAGCGGCTGCGTGAGGTGGAGGCCGGCGAGCAGGAACCGGTCGCCATCGTCTCCATGAGCTGCCGCTTCCCGGGCGGGGTACGGACGCCGGAGGATCTGTGGGAGGTGGTCGCGTCCGGGCAGGACGTGATCTCCGACTTCCCGGAGGACCGGGGCTGGGACCTCGCGTCCCTGTACGACGGCGACCAGGAGCAGGGCGGGCCCGGTACGACGTACACGGCGCAGGGCGGGTTCGTCCACGACCTGGCCGACTTCGACCCGGGCTTCTTCGGCATCTCCCCCCGCGAGGCCCTGGCCATGGACCCGCAGCAGCGGTGGCTGCTGGAGACCTCCTGGGAGGTCCTGGAACGGGCCGGCATCGACCCGCACTCGCTGAAGGGCAGTCGGACCGGCGTCTTCGCCGGCAGCACCGGCCAGGACTACGGCGGCGTGCTGATGGGCGCCGCGCAGGGCCTCGAGGGCCACCTGATGACCGGCAACGCCGGCAGCGTCGTCTCCGGCCGGATCGCCTACACGTTCGGCCTCGAGGGCCCGGCCGTCACGATCGACACCGCCTGCTCGTCGTCGCTGGTCGCCCTGCACCTTGCCGCCCAGGCGCTGCGCCAGCAGGAGTGCACCCTGGCCCTCGTTGCCGGGGTCACCGCCATGTGCACCCCGGCTGCGTTCGTCGAGTTCTCCCGCCAGCGTGGCCTCGCCGCCGACGGCCGGTGCAAGGCGTTCGCCGCCGCCGCCGACGGGACCGGCTGGTCCGAGGGCGTCGGCGTCCTGCTGCTGGAGCGGCTGTCCGACGCCAAGCGCAACGGCCACCCGATCCTCGCCGTCGTCCGGGGCAGCGCGGTCAACCAGGACGGCGCGTCCAACGGCCTGAGCGCCCCGAACGGGCCCTCCCAGCAGCGCGTCATCCAGCAGGCCCTCGCCAACGCCGGCCTCTCCGCCGGCGGCGTCGACGTGGTGGAGGCGCACGGCACGGGCACCCGGCTCGGCGACCCGATCGAGGCGCAGGCGCTGCTCGCCACGTACGGGCAGGACCGGGGCGGTGCGGAGCCGCTGCTGCTCGGCTCGGTCAAGTCGAACGTCGGGCACGCGCAGGCCGCCGCCGGCATCGCCGGTGTGATCAAGATGGTGATGGCGATGCGGCACGGCGTCGTGCCGCCCACCCTGCACGTCGACGAGCCCACCCCGCAGGTCGACTGGTCCGCCGGTGCCGTCGAGCTGGTCACCGAGGCGACGCCGTGGCCTGCGGTGGACCGTCCCCGCCGCTCGGCGGTGTCGTCGTTCGGGGTGTCCGGCACCAACGCGCACACCATCCTGGAGCAGGCCCCCGCCCCCGCCCCCGCCCCCGCCTCCGCCGAGGTCGACGCCGCGCCGACGGTGGCACGCCCGGTCGTGCCGGTGACGGTGTCGGCCCGCGACGCCGCCGCACTCGCCGCCCAGGCGGGTAACTGGGCCGCCCGGGTGGCCGCCGACCAGGCCCTTCGCCCCCTCGACGTCGCCTTCTCGTCGGTGGTCTCCCGGTCCGTGCTGGACCACCGGGCCGTGGTCGCCGCCACGACCCGGGACGACCTGCTGGCCGGGCTGCGCGCCCTGGCGGCGGAGGAGCCGTCCGGCGCGGTGGTCGCCGGCCAGGTCGGAGACCGGGGTTCGCTCGCGGTGCTCTTCTCCGGTCAGGGTGCGCAGCGCGCCGGGATGGGTCGGGAGTTGTACGCGGCGTTCCCGGTGTTCGCTGCCGCGTTGGACGAGGTGTGCGGCCATTTCGACCCGCTCCTGCCGCAGCCGTTGCGGGCTGTGTTGTTCGCCGAGGTGGGTTCGGTGGAGGCGGAGTTGTTGGATCAGACCGTCTTCACGCAGGCGGGGTTGTTCGCGGTCGAGGTGGCGTTGTTCCGGTTGGTGGAGTCGTTCGGGGTCGTGCCGGACTTCGTCGGTGGTCACTCGGTCGGGGAGGTCACCGCTGCTCATGTGGTCGGGGTGCTGTCGTTGGCCGATGCGTGTGTGTTGGTGGCGGCGCGGGGTCGGTTGATGCAGGCGCTGCCGGTCGGGGGCGGGATGCTCGCGGTGGGCGCGTCGGAGGAGGCGGTTGCCGAGACACTTGTCGGTCGGACCGATCGGGTCGGCCTCGCCGCCGTGAACGGTCCGTCGGCGGTGGTCGTCTCCGGGGTGGCCGACGCCCTGGACGAGGTGGAGGCGGTGTGGCGGGGTCGGGGTGTGCGGACGCGTCGGTTGACGGTGAGCCATGCGTTCCACAGCCCGTTGATGGAGCCGATGTTGGCGGAGTTCCGGGCGGTGTTGGAGGGGTTGACGTTTTCGACGCCGTTGGTGCCTGTGGTGTCGAACCTGACCGGGGCGCTGGCTGACCCGCAGGAGCTGACCCGGGCGGAGTATTGGGTGCGGCATGTGCGGGAGGCGGTCCGTTTCGCCGACGGGATCGCTGTCCTGAGGGCCGCTGGCGTCGACACGTTCCTGGAGGTTGGTCCGCAGAGTGTGCTGACCGCGTTGGCCGGCGACATCCTGCCGGGTGACGGGGGTGTGCTCGCCGTCGCCGCGCAGCGCCGGGACCGGTCCGAGGTGGAGGCCCTGCTCGCCGCCCTTGGTGAGCTGCACGTCCACGGGGTTCCGGTCGCCTGGGGGCCCTGGTTCACCGGCACCGGCGCGACCCGGATCGACCTGCCCACGTACGCGTTCCAGCACCAGCGCTACTGGCCCGAGGCCGGTGCCGGGTGGACCGGGGACGTCACCACGGTCGGTCTGCGCCCCGCCCGGCACCCCCTGCTCGGCGCCGCCGTCGGGGTCGCCCACGCCGAGGGCTTCCTGTTCACCGGCAGGCTGGCCCGGCGTACCCACCCGTGGATCAGCGACCACGTCGTGTTCGACACAGTGCTGCTGCCCGGCACCGGCTTCGTCGAACTCGCCCTCCAGGCCGGCGCACACGTCGGCGCGGACCACCTCCGGGAACTCACCCTGGAGTCGCCGCTGATCCTGCCGGAGACCGGCGGGGTCGACATCCAGCTCTGGATCGGTCCGGCCGACGGGACCGGCTGCCGGTCCGTGTCGCTGCACTCCGCCCCGGACGGCGAGCCCACCGACGGTGCCTCAGGCGAGCGCGCCTGGACCCGCAACGCCAGCGGCGTACTGGCCAGCGGGCCGGCGGGGTCCAGCGGCCCCGCCGGCTGGTCCGACCTGGCCGCCTGGCCGCCCGCCGGCGCGACCGAGGTGGCGACCGACGACCTGTACCTGAACCTCGCGGCGCAGGGCTACGACTACGGTCCGTCCTTCATCGCGCTGCGTTCGGCCTGGCGGCGCGGCGACGACGTCTTCGCCGAACTGGCGCTGCCCGAGACGCCCGCCGCCGAGGCCGGCGCGTACGGCCTGCATCCGGCGCTGCTCGACGCGGCCCTGCACACCCTCGGCCTCACCCCGCCCGGCGGTGCCCCGACCGGGGCGAACATCCCGCCCGGCTACGGCCGACTGCCGTTCTCCTGGAACGACGTCGCCCTGCACGCCGCCGGCGCGGCGGCGGCCCGGGTCCGCGTCACGCACACCGGCACCGACAGCATCTCCCTGGTGCTGGCCGACGTCACCGGCACCCCGATCATCTCCGTCGGCTCCCTCGTCCTGCGGCCCGTCTCCGCCGACCAGCTCCGGGCGGCCGGGGGCGGCGACACCGAGTCGCTGTTCCGCATCGAGTGGGCGCCGCTCGCCCCGCCCGCCGCCCCGGCCACCGTCGCCTGGGCGGTGGTCGGCACCGACGGCGGGCTCGCCGACGCCGTCGCCGCCACCGGGACGGCCGTCGCGGCGTACCCCGACCTGGACGCCCTGGCCGCAGCGCTGGACGACGGTGCCGATACCCCCGGCGTGCTGGTCGTGCCCTTCCTCGACCCGCCCGGGCCGGCCGACCTGCCCCGGGCGGTCGCGGAGACCACCCACCGGGCACTCGCCGTGCTCCAGCAGTTCCTCGCCGACGACCGGTACACCGACTCCCGTCTCGTCGTGCTGACCCGGGGTGCCGTCGCTACCGTGCGGGATGCCGACCTGACCGACCTGGCCGGCGCGGCGGTGATCGGCCTGCTGCGCTCCGCCCAGTCGGAGAACCCCGACCGGTTCGTGCTCGTCGACGTCGACGACATCGCCGGCTGCGCTGCCGCGTTGGTGCCGGCCCTCGCCACCGACGAGCCGCAGATCGTCGTGCGGGCCGGCGTCGCCGCCGGCGCCCGGCTCAACCGGGTCCCCGCCCGGGCCGAGCCGCCCGCCGCCCCCTTCGACGGCGACGGGACCGTCCTGATCACCGGTGCCACCGGCACCCTCGGCCAGCTGATGAGCCGGCACCTGGTGACCGTCCACGGCGTCCGGCACCTGATCCTCACCAGCCGGCGGGGCCGGTCCGCCGGGGGAGTCGCCGAACTCTGCGCCGACCTGGAGGCGCTCGGCGCGACCGTCACCGTCGCCGCCTGCGACGTCGCCGACCGGGAGGCCGTCGCGGAGCTGCTCGCCGCCATCCCGGCGGAGAACCCGCTCACCGCCGTCATCCACGCCGCCGGCGTCCGCGACGACGGCATCATCCCCTCGCTCACCCCCGAGCGGATGGACGGCGTCCTGCGGCCGAAGGTCGACGCCGCCTGGAACCTGCACGAGCTGACCGCCCACCTCGACCTGAAGGCGTTCGTCTCGTACTCGTCCCTCGCGGCCACCGCCGGTGGCCCCGGCCAGGGCAACTACGCCGCCGCCAACGCGTTCCTCGACGGGCTGGCCCACCACCGCAGGGCGCACGGCCTCGCCGCGCTCACCCTCGCCTGGGGCCTCTGGGCCGACCGCAGCGGCATGACGACCGAGTTGGACGACGTCCACCTCAACCGGATCTCCCGCTCCGGCGTCGCCGCGATGGAGGCCGAGGAGGGGCTGGCCCTCTTCGACGCCGCCTGCCGGACCCCCGACGCGGCGCTCGTCCCCGCCCGCCTCGACCTCGCCGCGATGAAGGTGCAGTTCGCCGGCAGCGTCCCGCCCCTGTACCGGGCGCTGATCCGTACCCCCGCCCGCGCCGCCGCGGCCACCACTGGCGCGTCTCTCGTCCGACAACTCGCGGCTCTCGGCGACACCGACCGGCTCGCCGCGCTGGTCGAGATCGTCCGGGGCCAGGCCGCCGCCGTGCTCGGCTACCCCGACCCGGGGGCGATCGAGCCGCGCCGGGCGTTCAACGAGCTCGGGTTCGACTCGCTCACCGCCGTCGAGATGCGTAACCGGCTGAACAACGCGTTCGGCATGCGCCTGCCGGCCACCCTCGTCTTCGACTACCCGAACCCGTACGACCTGGCGGTCTTCCTGGGAACGGAGATCGCCGGCACGCCCGTACCCGTGCGACCCACGACCACCACCGTCCCCGTCGGCGACGACGAGCCCCTCGCGATCATCGGCATGGCCTGCCGGCTGCCCGGCGGGGTGTGGTCCCCGGACGACCTGTGGCACCTCGTCGCCGACGGGGTCGACGCCATCACCGACCTGCCCACCGACCGGGGCTGGGACCTCGACTCGCTCTACAGCCCCGACCCCGACGCCACCGGCACCTTCTACACCCGGGGCGGCGGCTTCCTCAGCGGCGTCGACCGGTTCGACCCCGGATTCTTCGGCATCAGCCCGCGCGAGGCGCTCGCCATGGACCCGCAGCAGCGGTTGCTGCTGGAGACCACCTGGGAGACCTTCGAGTCCGCCGGCATCGACCCCGCGACCGCACGGGGCAGCAGCACCGGCGTGTTCGTCGGCACCAGCGGGCAGGACTACGCCAGCCTGCTCGCGTTCGCCCCGGAGGGCACCGAGGGCTACGCGCTGACCGGGCTCACCAGCAGCGTCATCTCCGGACGGGTGGCGTACACGTTCGGGCTGGAGGGACCGGCCGTGTCCCTGGACACCGCCTGCTCGTCGTCCCTGGTGGCCCTGCACTGGGCCGGGCAGGCGCTGCGTCGCGGCGAGTGCGACATGGCCCTCGCCGGGGGCGTGATGGTGATGGCCACCCCTACCGCCTTCATCGAGTTCTCCCGGCAGCGTGGGCTGGCGGCTGACGGGCGGTGTAAGTCGTTTGCTGCTTCGGCGGACGGTACCGGCTGGTCCGAGGGTGTGGGCATGCTGTTGGTGCAGCGGCTTTCCGATGCCCGTCGGGAGGGTCGGAAGGTCTTTGCGGTGGTGCGTGGTTCGGCGGTGAACCAGGACGGTGCGTCGAACGGGTTGACGGCGCCGAACGGTCCGTCGCAGCAGCGGGTGATCCGGCAGGCGTTGGCCAGCGCCCGGCTGTCCACGGCCGACGTGGACGTGGTGGAGGCGCACGGTACCGGCACCACCCTGGGTGACCCGATCGAGGCGCAGGCGCTGCTGGCCACGTACGGGCAGGACCGGCCCGTCGACCGGCCGCTGCTGCTCGGGTCCGTCAAGTCGAACATCGGGCATGCGCAGGCGGCTGCTGGTGTGGCGGGTGTGATCAAGGTGGTGCAGGCGATGCGGCACGGGGTGGTGCCGGCGTCGTTGCATGTGGATGAGCCGTCGCCGCATATCGACTGGTCGGCGGGTGCGGTGGAGTTGGTGACCGAGGCGCGGCCGTGGCCGGTGGTGGGGCGGCCGCGTCGGGCGGCGGTGTCGTCGTTCGGTATCTCCGGCACGAATGCGCACGTCATCGTCGAGCAGGCCGACGAGGTCGACGAGGTGGCCGTGGACGCCGCCCCGGGGCTTGTCGACTCGGACGTGGTGGTGTGGCCGTTGTCGGCGCGGTCGAAGGCCGCCCTGGCCCGGCAGGCCGCTCGTCTCGCCGAGTATGCGCGGATGCATCACGACATCGACCGGTCGGCGGTCGGTTGGTCCCTCGCCATCACGCGGTCCATCTTCGACCAGCGCGCGGCGGTGGTCGGGGCGGGCGTCGAGGAGTTGCTCGTCGGGTTGGAGGCGGTGGCGGCGGGTTCCCCGGCGGGGAATGTCGTGACGGGATCCGCCTCGGGGCACGGTGCTGGTCCGGTGTTCGTGTTTCCGGGTCAGGGTGGTCAGTCGGTGCGGATGGCGGCGGGTTTGGTGGGTCGGGTGCCGGTGTTCGATGCGCGGTTGGCGGAGTGTCAGCGGGCGTTGGTGCCGTATCTGGATGTGGATGTGGTGTCGGTGTTGACCGGGGATGACGAGTCGTGGTTGGGGCGGGTGGAGGTTGTCCAGCCGGTGTTGTGGGCGGTGGGTGTAGCCCTGGCGGCGGTGTGGGAGCACGTGGGGGTGTCTGCGGCGGTGGTGGTGGGTCATTCGCAGGGTGAGATCGGTGCGGCGTGTGTGGCGGGGATTTTGTCCTTGGAGGATGCGGCGAGGGTGGTGGCGTTGCGGTCGCGGGCGTTGGGGGTGTTGCGGGGTTCGGGGGCGATGGCGTCGGTGGATCTGTCGGTGGAGGCGGTCACCGAGCGGTTGGTGGGGTTCCCCGGGGTGGGGGTGGCGGCGGTGAACGGTCCGGCGACGGTGGTGGTGTCCGGTCCGCCGCAGCCGGTGGCCGACCTGGTCGCGGCGTGTGAGGCCGACGGGGTGCGGGCGCGGTTGGTTCCGGTGGATTATGCGTCGCATTCGCCGGCGGTGCAGGAGGTTGCCGAGCAGTTGCGTGCGGATCTGTCGGGGGTGAAGCCGCAGGCGGGTCACGTCCGGCTCGTGTCGACCCTGACCGGGGATTGGGTCGGGCCGGAAACCATGGATGCCGACTACTGGTACGAGAATCTGCGGCGGACGGTGCAGTTCGATGCGGCGGTGCGGGTGGCGGTCGCGGCGGGGCACAGCACGTTCGTGGAGGTTTCCCCGCATCCGGTGTTGACGATGCCGGTGACGGCGATCCTGGACGACGCGGGGGTGGCGGGGCATGTCCTGGGTACGTTGCGGCGGGGTGAGGACGACCCGACCCGGCTGTTGACCAACCTGGCCACCGCGCAC
This sequence comes from Micromonospora sp. NBC_00421, assembly GCF_036017915.1. Taxonomy (NCBI): domain Bacteria; kingdom Bacillati; phylum Actinomycetota; class Actinomycetes; order Micromonosporales; family Micromonosporaceae; genus Micromonospora; species Micromonospora sp. NBC_00421. Next base: position 3,059,889 of record NZ_CP107929.1, on the reverse strand, counting down.
GCCATCGGCCTGCCCGTGGACCTGACCCGGGTCCTGGCGGAGGCCGAGGTCGTGCCGCTGCCGACGTACGCCTTCGACCACCAGCGGTACTGGCTCGACCCGCCCGCGCACCGGGTGCAGGACGTCAGCGCCGCCGGCCTCCAGGACGCCGGGCACCCGCTGCTCAGCGCGACGCTGACGTTCCCCGACAGCGAGCGGATGGTCTTCACGGGCCGGCTGTCGGTGCGTACCCACCCGTGGCTCGGGGAGCACCGGGTGATGGACAACGTCCTGCTGCCCGGCACCGCCTTCGTCGAACTGGCCACGTACGCCGGCGAGCAGGCCGGCTGCCCGAGGCTGGAGGAGCTGACCCTGCTCGCCCCGCTCGTCCTGCCCGAACTCGGCGCGCTCCAGGTGCAGCTGCTGGTCGGTGACCGGGACGACGACGGTCGGCGCGGCGTCCAGCTCTACTCCCGGCCGTACCGGGAGGGCTCGGACGAGATCCTGGCCGACGTCGGCTGGACCTGCCACGCCACCGGCCTGCTCGGCCCCCGGCCCGCCGACGCGGGCACCCCCGGCTTCGACCTCGGGGTGTGGCCGCCGCCCGGCGCGACCCCCGTCCCGTCCGAGGGCTTCTACGCCGGCCTCGAGACGAGCGTCTTCGGCTACGGGCCGGTCTTCCGGGGCCTGCGCGCGGCGTGGACGCGCGGCGACGAGGTCTTCGCGGAGGTGGAGCTGCCGGCCGACCAGCACAGCGAGGCGGGCCGGTTCGGCGTGCACCCCGCGCTGCTCGACGGCGCGCTCCAGGCCATGTCGATCGGCGGTTTCCTGGGCCGCATGGGCGACGGCGCCGACGCCGCCGCGCCGCGGCTGCCGTTCGCCTGGACCGGGGTCACCCTGCTCGCCGCCGGTGCCACCGCCCTGCGGGTACGCGTCGCGGCGGCCGGCGAGGTCGGGGTGTCCTTCCAGGTGGCCGACGCCACCGGCACCCCGGTCATGCACGTCGACTCGCTGATCATGCGCCGGGTCTCCGGCGACTCGCTCGGCGCGGCCCGTTCCGGTCGGCAGGAGTCGCTGTTCCAGGTCGACTGGCCGGCGCTGCCGCTGCCCACCGGCCCGGTGCCCGCCGCCACCCGGTGGGCGGTGCTCGGCGGCGACGACCTCGCCCTCAGCGCCGCCTGCGAGGCGGCGGGCGTGCGGGTACGCACCGACGTGGGCCTGGACTCCCTCGGGGACCTGCTCGCCGGGGGTGGGGCCGCGCCCGAGGCGGTGATCGTCCCCGTCGGCGGGACCGGCGACCCGACCGACCCGGCGCTGGCCGGGCAGGCGCGGGCCGCCGCGCACCGTACGCTCGCGGGGCTGCGGACCTGGCTCGCCGACGACCGGTTCGCCGAGTCCCGCCTGGTGCTGGTCACCCGCGACGCGGTCGTGGCGGGGGAGCAGGCCGTGGTCAACCTGCGGCAGGCCCCGGTGTGGGGACTGCTGCGCACCGCCCAGATCGAACACCCGGGCCGGCTGCAACTCGTCGACCTCGACGAGCACCCCGACAGCGCTGCCGCGCTGGCCGCTGCGGTCGCCTCGGGCGAACCGCAGCTCGCCCTGCGGGCCGGGCAGCTGCGCACCCCGCGCCTCGGCCGGGTCCCCGCGGGGGTGCAGCCGCTTTCCGGCGACGTCGACCCGGACGGCACCGTGCTGATCACCGGCGGCACCGGGGTACTGGGTCGCCTGCTGGCCCGGCACCTCGCCACCACCCACGGCATGCGGCACCTGCTGCTGGCCGGCCGGCGCGGCGCGGCTGCCGAGGGCATCGGCGACCTTGTCGCCGAACTGGCCGCCGCCGGTACGGAGGTGACCGTCGCGGCCTGCGACGCCGCCGATCCCGACGCCCTGGCCGCGCTGCTCGCCGGGGTGCCGGCCGCGCACCCGCTCACCGCCGTGGTGCACGCGGCCGGCGTCCTCGACGACGGCGTGGTGGAGTCGATGACCCCCGAACGCCTCGACGCGGTGGCCGTGCCGAAGATCGACGCCGCCTGGCACCTGCACCGACTCACCGAGGGCGCGGGCCTCGCGGCGTTCGTGCTCTTCTCCTCGGCGGCGGCCACCCTCGGCAGCGCCGGCCAGTCCAACTACGCGGCGGCGAACGCGTTCCTCGACGCCCTCGCCGCGCACCGACGGGCCCGGGGGCTGCCCGGCATCTCCCTCGCCTGGGGTCTGTGGGAGCAGGCCAGCGGCATGACCGGCCACCTCGGCGACGCGGACGTGCGGCGGATCACCGGGCAGGGCGCCGCCGGCCTGCCCACCGAGCAGGCCCTGGACCTGTTCGACGCGGCCTGGCGGCTCGACGCCGCGGCGATCGTGCCGATGCGGCTGGACGTCGGGACACTGCGGACGCAGGCGGAGTCCGGTGCCCTCGCGCCGATGCTGCGGGCCCTGGTCCGGGTGCCGCTGCGACGCTCGGTCGACGGGTCCGGCACCCGGGCCGGTGGGGTGCCGCTCAGCCAGCGGCTGGCCGGCCTGGCCGAGCCGGAGCGGCTCAAGGTCGTCCTGGACGTGGTGCGGGCGAACATCGCCGCCGTCCTCGGCCACGCGGGCGCCGACGCCATCGATCCGGGCCGGCTCTTCACCGAGCTCGGCTTCGATTCGCTCACCGCAGTGGACCTGCGCAACCGCCTGAACAGCCTGTCCGGGCTGCGGCTGCCGGCGACGCTGGTCTTCGACTACCCGACGCCGACCACGCTCGCGGAGAAGCTGGCCAGCGAGATCACCGCCGGGGAGGCCCCCTCCACCCAGCCCCTCTTCCAGGGCATCGACACCGTGGAGAGCCTGCTGACCAGCATTCCCCTCGATCCGGCGAACCGGGAGCGGTTCACCGCCCGGATGCGCGACCTGCTGGCCAAGGTGTCCGACCTGGCCGACGGTCCCGCCGCCGAGGAGGACCGGCCCGATCTCGAATCAGCCAGCGACGACGAGATCTTCGACTTCATCAGCAAAGAGTTTGGAATCTCCTGACATGACCGACCCCCGGATCGAGGCAGGTGCGGCCCGATGAGCGACGACGACAAGCTTCGGTACTTCCTCAAGCGGGTGACCGCCGATCTGCACGACACGAAGCGCAAGCTGCAGACCGTCGAGGCCCGCGACCAGGAACCCCTCGCCATCGTGTCGATGAGCTGCCGGTTCCCCGGCGGCGTCCGTACGCCTGAGGACCTCTGGGACCTCGTCGCCGACGGTCGGGACGCCCTCACCGAGTTCCCGGACGACCGGGGCTGGGACCTGGAGTCGCTCTACGACCCCGACCCGAACCAGCCGGGCAAGAGCTACACGCGGGTCGGTGGGTTCCTCGACGCCGCCGGTGACTTCGACGCCTCCCTCTTCGGGATCTCCCCGCGCGAGGCCCTCGCCATGGACCCGCAGCAGCGGTTGCTGCTGGAGACCTCCTGGGAGGCGGTCGAGCGGGCCGGCATCGACCCGCTGTCCCTGCGCGGCAGCCAGACCGGCGTCTTCGTCGGGCTCAGCACGTCCAACTACGGCATGGGTCTGCCGCATGTGCCCGAGGGCGTCGACATGTACCTCGGCACCGGCAACACCACAAGTGTCGCCTCGGGCCGGATCTCGTTCACCCTCGGGTTGAACGGCCCCGCCGTCACCGTCGACACCGCCTGCTCGTCCTCCCTGGTAGCCCTGCACCTGGCGGTGCACGCGCTGCGCCGGCGGGAGTGCGACCTGGCCATCGCCGGTGGCGTCACCGTGATGGCCACCCCCGGCGTCTTCGTCGTCTTCTCCCGGCAGCGCGGCATGTCCGTCGACGGGCGGTGCAAGGCGTTCGCGGCAGGCGCGGACGGCACCGGCTGGGGCGAGGGCGGCGGGGTGTTCGTCCTGGAGCGGCTCGCCGACGCGGAACGCAACGGCCACCCGATCCTCGCCGTGATCCGGGGCAGCGCCCTCAACCAGGACGGCGCGTCCAACGGCCTCACCGCTCCGAACGGCCCGTCGCAGCAGCGGGTGATCCGGCAGGCTCTCGCCAACGCCAGGCTCGGCACCGCCGACGTCGACATGGTGGAGGCGCACGGCACGGGTACCACCCTGGGCGACCCGATCGAGGCACAGGCGCTGATCGCCACCTACGGGCAGGACCGGCCCGCCGACCGGCCGCTCTGGCTCGGCTCGGTGAAGTCGAACATCGGCCACACCCAGAGCGCCGCCGGGGTCGCCGGCATGGTGAAGATGGTGATGGCCCTGCGCAACGGCGTGATGCCGGAGACCCTGCACGTCGACGCGCCGTCGACGCACGTGGACTGGTCCGCCGGGGCGGTCTCGCTGCTCACCGAGCGCCGGCCGTGGCCGGAGCTGGATCGACCCCGCCGAGGCGGTGTCTCCTCGTTCGGGGTGAGCGGCACCAACGCCCACGTGATCGTCGAGGAGTACCGGCCGTCCGTCACCACCGACGCGGAGCAGGCCGACGAGCCTACCCGGACCCGCGACCGGGCTTGCGGCCTGGTCGCCTCGGACGTGACCGCGTGGCCGGTGTCGGCGCGGTCCAAGGGCGCGCTGGCCGTTCTGGCCGCCCGCCTCGCCGAGCGCGTGCGCGAGCACGGTGCGGTGGACCCGACAGCGGTGGGCTGGTCGCTGCTGACCACCCGGTCGACCTTCGACCAGCGGGCCGTCGTGGTCGGCGCGGACCTCGACGAGCTGCTGGCCGGTCTGGACGCCCTGGCCGCCGGCTCGCCGGCCGGGAACCTGGTGTCCGGTACGGCCGTCGGTTCGTCTGCTGGTCCGGTGTTCGTGTTCCCGGGCCAGGGCGCGCAGTCGGCGCGGATGGCGGCTGGTCTGGTGGGTCGTTGTCCGGTGTTCGACGTGCGGCTGGCGGAGTGTCAGCGGGCGTTGGCCGCCTACCTGAATGTGGACCTGGTTTCGGTGTTGACCGGGGATGACGAGTCGTGGCTGGAGCGGGTCGAGGTCGTCCAGCCGGTGTTGTGGGCGGTGGGTGTCGCGCTGGCGGCCGTGTGGCAGCACGCCGGTGTCAGTCCGGCGGCGGTGGTCGGTCACTCGCAGGGTGAGATCGGTGCCGCCTGTGTCGCCGGGATCCTCAGCCTGGAGGACGCGGCGAGGGTTGTCGCGCTGCGGTCGCGTGCGTTGGCGGTGTTGCGGGGCACCGGGGCGATGGCCTCGGTCGACCTGTCCGCCGACGCTGTCGCGGAACGGCTGCCGGCATTCCCGGGTGTGGGGGTGGCGGCGGTGAACGGGCCGGCGACGGTGGTGGTGTCGGGTCCGTCGCAGCCGGTGGGGGATCTGGTGGCGGCGTGCCAGGCCGAGGGCGTCCGGGCGCGGATCATCCCGGTCGACTACGCGTCGCACTCGGCGGCGGTGCGGGGGGTCGCCGAGCAGTTGCGCACCGATCTGGTGGACGTCACGCCCCGGGCGGGTCAGGTCCGTCTCGTGTCGACTCTGACGGGGGAGTGGGTGGACCCGGAGTCGATGGGGGCGGAGTACTGGTTCGAGAACCTGCGGCAGACGGTGTTGTTCGATCCGGCCGTCCGGGTTGCCGCCGCAGCGGGCCACAGCACGTTCATCGAGATGTCCCCGCATCCGGTGTTGGCGATGCCGGTGACCGCGATCCTGGACGACGTGGGCGTCACCGGGCACGCCCTGGGCACGTTGCGGCGGGGTGAGGACGACCCGACCCGCCTGCTGACCAGCCTGGTTACCGCCCACACCATCGGCCTCCCGGTGGATCTGCGGAAGGTCCTCGCCGAGACGGCGACGGTCGACCTGCCCACCTACGCCTTCGACCACCAGCACTACTGGCTGGACGGTAGCGGCGGACCCCAGCTGGAGGGCCTGACCCAGGGCACCGCCGACCCCGGCGACGCCGGCTTCTGGGCGGCCGTGGAACGCGGCGACCTGGCCGCGCTCGCCAACGTGGTCACCCCCGCCGACACCCCCGCCGAGCATGCCGCCGACGCGTTGCGGCCCGCCCTGCCGCTGCTCACCTCGTGGCGGCGGCAGCGACGCCGGCAGTCCGACATCGACAGCTGGCGTTACCAGGACACCTGGAAGCCGCTGACCGGAGTGGCCAACCGGGGCATGAGCGGTACCTGGCTCGTGGTGCTGCCGACCGGGGACTTCGTCGAGCCCTGGCAGGACGCTTCCGTCGAGGCGATCGCCGCGGCCGGCGCGAACGTCGTACCGGTCCCCGTCAGCACCACCGACGTCGACCGTGACCTGCTCGGCAAGCTCCTGCGGGAGGCCCTCGCCACCGGTACCGGCACCGACGGTGGGGACGCCGAGGTGACCGGCGTGGTGTCGCTGCTCGCCTTCGACGAACTGGTCCACCCGCTCTATCCCTCCGTACCCGGTGGCTTCGCCGCGACCGTCGCGCTCTTCCAGGCCCTCGGCGACATCGGCCTGTCCGCCCCGATGTGGAGCGTCACCTCCGGTGCCGTCTCCGTCGGCCGCGTCGACCAGCTCCGGGCACCGATGCAGGCGCTGGTCTGGGGCTTCGGCCGGGTCGCCGCGCTGGAACACCCGGAACGCTGGGGTGGCCTCGTCGACCTGCCCGAGGCGGTCGAGGAGCGCTCCGCCGACCTGCTCGTCGCGGCCCTCACCACCGCCGGCGAGGAGGACCAGATAGCCGTCCGCCCGACCGGACTGCTCGGCCGCCGCCTCACCCGTGTCCCGCTCGGGGACAGCCAGCCCGCCAACCCGTGGGAACCCTCCGGGACGGCCCTGGTCACCGGCGGTACCGGTGCCCTCGGTGGGCACGCCGCCCGCTGGCTGGCCCGCAGCGGAGTGGAGAACATCATCGTCGTCAGCCGGCGTGGCATGGCCGCGCCGGGTGCCCGGCAACTGGTGGACGATCTCACCGCCCTTGGTGCCCGCACCACTGTGGTCGCCTGCGACGCGTCCGACCGGGAGGCCCTGGCTGAGCTGATCGACGGCATCCCCGACGAGCAGCCCCTCACCACTGTCGTGCACGCCAGCGCGGTGCTGGACGACGCCCTGATCAACGAGATCCGGATCGACCAGATCGAACGGGTCCTCCAGGCCAAGGTCGACGTGGCGTACCACCTGCACGAGCTGACCCTCGGCCTGGACCTCTCGGCGTTCGTCATGTTCTCGTCCTTCGCCGGGACCGTGGCCAGCTCCGGCGTGGGCAACTACGCGCCGAGCAACGCCTTCCTCGACGCGCTCGCCCAGCACCGGCGTGGCCTCGGCATGCCCGCCACCGCCATCGCCTGGGGCGCCTGGGCCGGCGGTGGCATGGCCGACGGCCCGTTCGGCGAGCTGCTGCACCGGCACGGCGTCCCGGAGATGCCCCCGGAGGCCGCCATCACCGCTCTGCACCAGGTGGTGGACCACGGCGAGCCGGCGCTCACCATCGCCGACATCGCCTGGGAGCGGTTCGCCGTCGCGTTCACCGCGACCCGTCCCGGCCCGTTGATCAGCGACCTGCCGGACGTCCGTCGGCTCCAGGCCACCGAACACGCCGTCGCCGGCACCGAGTTGCCCGATGGCCCCGACCCGCTGCGGGACCGGCTCGCCGGGCTGCCCGCCGCCGACCGGATGGCCGTGCTGCTCGGGCTGGTCCGGGGCCAGGTCGCCGCCGTCCTCAACTACGCCTCGATGGAGTCGGTCGACGAACACCGGGCGTTCCGGGAACTGGGGTTCGACTCGGTCACCGCGGTCGAGCTGCGTAACCGGCTCGGCACGGCGACCGGGGTGGCCCTCCCGGTCACGCTGGTCTTCGACTACCCGACCCCGACTACCCTGGCCGAGTACCTCTTCGCCGAGGTGGCCCAGGAGGACGTGGTCACCCCGACCGTGCTCCTCGACGATCTCGACCGGATCGCCGACAGCCTCGACGTGGTGGCACGCGACGAGGCGGCCCGGGTCCGGGCCACCGTCCGTCTCCAGGCGATGCTCTCGTGGCTCGGCCAGGGCGGCGGTGGCGACATCGGCCGGCATCTCGACGACGCCACCGACGACGAACTGTTCGCGATGGTCGACAAGGACCTCGGGATCTCCTGACCCACTCCGGCTCTCCCGCCGACACCCCGGCTCTCCGTCCCCTGCGAGGAAGCGGCTCCGACATGGGCAATGAAGACAAGCTCCGCGACTACCTCAAGCGGGTCATGGCTGATCTCCACGACACCCGTCGACGGCTCAGCGAGGTCCAGTCCCAGGAACTGGAGCCGGTGGCGATCGTGGCGATGAGCTGTCGGCTGCCCGGCGGGGTGCGCAACCCGGACGACCTGTGGGAGCTGCTGCGGGACGGCCGGGACGCCGTCACCTTCTTCCCCGACGACCGGGGCTGGGACCTGGAGCGGCTCTACCACCCCGACCCCGACAACCCGGGCACCTCGTACGCCCGGGAAGGCGGGTTCATCGACGGGGCCGGTGACTTCGACGCCCGTTTCTTCGGCATCTCGCCCCGCGAGGCCCTCACCATGGACCCGCAGCAGCGGCTCCTGCTGGAGACAGCCTGGGAGGCGGTCGAATCCGCCGGCATCGACCCCGCCTCGTTGCGCGGCACCCGGACCGGAGTCTTCGTCGGCACCAACGGGCAGGACTACGGCACCCTGCTGATGATGTCGCCGGACGGGGACGAGGGCCACTCGATGACCGGAGGGGCGGCGGCCGTCGCCTCCGGGCGGGTGTCGTACACGCTGGGGCTGGAGGGGCCGGCGGTGTCGATCGACACGGCCTGCTCCTCCTCCCTGGTGGCGCTGCACCTCGCCGTGCAGGCGCTGCGCGCGGGGGAGTGCACGCTGGCCCTGGCCGGTGGGGTCACCGTGATGGCGACCCCCGGCCTCCTGGTCGGCTCCAGCCGGCAGCGTGCCCTGTCCCCGGACGGGCGGTGCAGGTCGTTCTCCGCTGCCGCCGACGGTGCCGGGTTCTCCGAGGGGGTCGGCTGGCTGCTGGTGGAGCGGCTGTCGGACGCCCGCCGTAACGGCCACCGGGTCCTGGCGGTCGTCCGGGGCAGTGCGGTCAACCAGGACGGTGCGTCGAACGGACTCACCGCCCCCCACGGGCCCGCGCAGCAGCGGGTGATCAGCCAGGCCCTCATCTCGGCCCGGCTCTCCACCGCCGACGTGGACGTGGTGGAGGCGCACGGCACGGGTACCCGCCTGGGTGACCCGATCGAGGCCCAGGCGCTGCTGGCCACGTACGGGCAGGACCGGGGGGAGGCCACCCCGGTGCTGTTGGGGTCGGTGAAGTCGAACCTCGGGCACACCCAGGCCGCCGCCGGTGTGGCCGGTGTGATCAAGGTGGTGCAGGCGATGCGGCACGGGGTCGTGCCGGCGACCCTGCACGTGGACGAGCCGTCGCCGCACATCGACTGGTCGGCGGGTGCGGTGGAGTTGGTGACCGAGGCGCGGCCGTGGCCGGCGGTGGGGCGGCCGCGTCGGGCGGCGGTGTCGTCGTTCGGCATCTCCGGCACCAACGCTCACGTGATCATCGAGCAGGCCGACGAATCCGTCGACGAGGAGGCCGAGACCCGTACCCGCGCTCCGGGCGTGGTCGGCTCGGAGGTGACCGTCTGGCCCGTGTCGGCGCGGACGAGGAACGCACTGGCCGGCCAGGCCGCCCGCCTCGCCGCGCACGTGCGCGAGCGCGACGGCCTGGACACCTCCGCGCTGGCCTGGTCGCTGGCGACCACCCGCGCCAGCCTCGACCAGCGGGCGGTGGTGGTCGGGTCGGGTGTGGAGGAGTTGCTGTCGGGGTTGGATGCGGTGGCGTCGGGTGTGCCGGCGGGGAACGTGGTTTCGGGTGTGGTTGGTTCGTCTGCGGGTGCGGTGTTTGTGTTTCCGGGTCAGGGTGGGCAGTCGGTGGGGATGGCGGCGGGTTTGGTGGGGCGGGTGCCGGTGTTTGATGCGCGGTTGGCGGAGTGTCAGCGGGCGTTGGTGCCGTTTGTGGATGTGGATGTGGTGTCGGTGTTGACGGGGGGTGATGAGTCGTGGTTGGGGCGGGTGGAGGTGGTGCAGCCGGTGTTGTGGGCGGTGGGTGTGGCGTTGGCGGCGGTGTGGGAGGAGGTGGGTGTGTTGCCGGGGGTGGTGGTGGGTCATTCGCAGGGTGAGATCGGTGCGGCGTGTGTGGCGGGGGTCTTGTCTGTGGAGGATGGGGCGAGGGTGGTGGCGTTGCGGTCGCGGGCGTTGGGGGTGTTGCGGGGTTCGGGTGCGATGGCGTCGGTGGATTTGTCTGTTGGGGCGGTCACTGAGCGGTTGGTGGGTTTCCCGGGGGTGGGGGTGGCGGCGGTGAATGGTCCGGCGTCGGTGGTGGTGTCGGGTCCGCCGCAGCCGGTGGCTGACCTGGTGGCGGCATGTGTGGCCGATGGGGTGCGGGCCCGGTTGATTCCGGTGGATTATGCGTCGCATTCGGCGGCGGTGCAGGAGGTCGCGGAGCGGTTGCGTGCGGATCTGTCGGAGGTGAAGCCGCAGGCCGGTCACGTCCGGCTCGTCTCGACCTTGACCGGGGATTGGGTGGACCCGTCGTCGATGACGGCGGACTACTGGTATGAGAATCTGCGGCGGACGGTGCAGTTCGACGCTGCGGTGCGGGTGGCGGTCGCGGCGGGTTACCGCACGTTCGTGGAGGTGTCGCCGCATCCGGTGTTGACGATGCCGGTGACCGCGATCCTGGACGACGTGGAGGTGACCGGGCACGTCCTGGGTACGTTGCGTCGGGGTGAGGACGATCCGACCCGGTTGTTGATCAACCTGGCTACCGCGCACGCCATCGGTCTGCCGGTCGACCTGACCCGGGTGCTGCCCGAGGCCGAGGTCGTGCCGCTGCCGACGTACGCCTTCGACCACCAACGGTACTGGCCGGCACCGCCGATCTTCCTGAACCAGGACGACGGGGAGCCGGACCTCGACCGGTGGCGCTACCGGGTCACCTGGGAGGTACTGCCCGACCTGCCGCTGACCCGGCTCTCCGGCACCTGGCTCGTCCCGGTCCCCGCCGCCCTGGCCGAGGATCCGCTGGTCGCCGGTGTGCTGGGGGCGCTCGGCAACGTCGGCGCGGACGTCGTACCCGTGCTGCTGGACGTGATCGACGATCAGTCGGCGTTCACCGACCGGCTGCGCGCGGCCCTCCCCACCGACGGCCTCGCCGGCGTGCTCTCCCTGCTCGGCCTCGACGAGCGCGTGCACCCGGAGCACCTGGCGGCCCCGCTCGGCGTCGTCGGGGCCGCTCAACTGGTGCAGGCGCTCGGCACGCTGGGCGTGGAGGCCCCGCTGTGGTGTGCCACCCGACGGGCCGTCGCGGTCGGTGCCGGGGACGCCCCGCCGACCCCGGTGGCTGCCGCCGTCTGGGGCTTCGGCCGGGCGGTCGCACTCGAACACCCCGGTCGTTGGGGCGGACTGGTGGACCTGCCGGCCGACCTCGACCCGGGTACCGGCGCACGACTCTGCGCGGTTCTCGGCGGCAGCGGCGGCGAGGACCAGGTCGCCGTCCGGGAGACCGGCGTACTCGTCCGCCGCCTCACCCGGATCACCGGGCCCGAGCCGGCCACCACCGACCCCGGCGACGACGGTTGGCGGATGCGCGGCACGGTGCTGATCACCGGCGGAACCGGCGGACTCGGCGGGCACATGGCCCGCTGGGCGGCCCGCGCCGGCGCGGCGCACGTCCTGCTGGCCAGCCGACACGGTCCGGACGCGCCGGGCGCCGCCGACCTGGCGGCGGAGCTGACCGACCTCGGCGTCCGCGTCACCGTGGCCCCCTGCGACGTCACCGACCGGACGCAGCTCGCCGCCCTGCTGGCGAGCACACCCGACGACGCCCCGCTCACCGCCGTGCTGCACACCGCCGCAGTCCTCGACGACGGCATCGTCGACACCGTCACCCCGGCCCGGCTGCACGCCGTCGCCGCACCCAAGTGCACCGCCGCAGAGCACCTGGACGAGCTGACCCGGGACCTCGACCTCGACGCCTTCGTCCTGTTCTCCTCCGTCGCCGGCACCACCGGCAACGCCGGACAGGGCGCCTACGGGGCGGCGAACGCGTACCTCGACGCCCTCGCCGAGCGACGCCGGGCCGAGGGGCGCCCCGCGCTCTCGGTCGGCTGGGGTGCCTGGAGCGGGGCCGGCCTGCCGGCCGAGAACGAGGTCGCCCGGCAGCGGCTCCAGCGTGGCGGCATGGTCGCCATGAAACCCGAGCTCGCGGTGGAGGCACTGGGCCTGGCCCTGCGGCGCGGCGAGGTCACCACGGTGATCGCCGACATCGACTGGACCCGGTTCGCCCCGGCGTTCACCCTGGTCCGGCCCAGCCCGCTGATCGGCGACCTGCCTGAGGTACGGCGGGCGGCCCCGCCGGCGGACCAGCCAGCGGAGGCAGCGCAGGACGCGCCGTCGTCGGCACTCGCCCAGCGGCTCGCCGGAATCAGCTCCGCCGACCGGAACGCGGAGCTGCGGGACCTGGTCCGGCAGTGTGCGGCAACCGCCCTCGGCTACGGGGCGGCCGAGGACGTCCCCGCCACCCGCCCGTTCCGGGACCTCGGCCTGGACTCGCTGACCGCGGTGGAGATGCGCAACTTCCTCGCCACCGCGACCGGCCTGCGGCTGCCGGCCACCCTCGCCTTCGACTACCCGAACCCGACGGTGCTCGCCGCGCACCTCGACGAACTGCTCACCGGGAACGCCGTCGACACGACCGCGCCCGTCGCGGCGGCTGCCGTGTCCGACGAACCCATCGCCATCGTCGCGATGGGCTGCCGGTTCCCCGGTGGGGCGGACACCCCCGAGCGGCTGTGGCAGCTGCTCGCCGCCGGAGGCGACGCGGTCGGGGAGTTCCCCACCGACCGGGGCTGGGACCTGGCCCGGCTCTTCGACGCCGACCCCGCCAACGAGGGCACCAGCTACGCCCGCGAGGGTGCCTTCGTCCCCGCGGCCGCCGAGTTCGACGCCGGCTTCTTCGGCATCAGCCCGCGTGAGGCCCTCGCCATGGATCCCCAGCAGCGGCTGCTGCTGGAGACCTCCTGGGAGGCGATCGAACGGGCCGGCATCGACCCGCAGGCGCTGCGGGGCAGCTCCACCGGTGTCTTCGTGGGCACGAACTACCAGGACTACCGCAACCTGATGATCGGCGCCGAGGGCGCCGAGGGCCACCTGATGACCGGCAACGCCGGCAGCGTGCTCTCCGGCCGGGTGGCCTACACCTTCGGGCTGGAGGGGCCGGCCGTCTCGGTGGACACCGCCTGCTCCTCGTCGCTGGTGGCGCTGCACTGGGCCTGTCAGGCGCTCCGTTCCGCCGAATGCTCCCTCGCCCTGGTCGGCGGGGTCACCGTGATGGCCACCCCCGGCGTGTTCGTCGGCTTCAGTCGGCAGCGGGGGTTGGCCCCGGACGGCCGGGTCAAGGCGTTCGCCTCCGCCGCCGACGGGACGAGCTGGGGTGAGGGTGCCGGCATGCTGCTGGTGGAGCGGCTCAGCGACGCCCGGCGCAACGGCCACCCGGTACTGGCGGTGATCCGGGGCAGCGCGGTCAACCAGGACGGTGCGTCGAACGGTCTCACCGCCCCGAACGGCCCCGCCCAGCAGCGGGTGATCCGGCAGGCGCTGAGCAACGCCCGGCTCTCCGCAGCCGACGTGGACGCCGTGGAGGCGCACGGTACGGGCACCCGGCTCGGTGACCCGATCGAGGCGCAGGCCCTGCTCGCCACCTACGGACAGGAGCGCCCCGCCGACCGTCCGCTCTGGCTCGGGTCGGTGAAGTCGAACATCGGCCACACCCAGGCCGCTGCCGGTGTCGCCGGGATCATCAAGATGGTCCTCGCCATGCGGAACGGCTACCTGCCACCGACCCTGCACGTCGACGAGCCCACCGACCAGGTGGACTGGAGCGTCGGCGCGGTCGGACTGCTCACCGAGGGGCGGCCCTGGCCGCTGACCGGACGGCCGCGCCGCGCCGCCGTCTCCTCCTTCGGGATCAGCGGCACCAACGCCCACACCATCCTCGAGCAGGCCCCCGAACCGGCCGTGCCGGTCGTGTCCCCGGCCGAACTGCCGCTGGTGCCGGTGCTGCTGTCGGCGCGGACCGCCGCGTCGCTGGCCGCCCAGGCGGGCCCGTGGGCCGACCGGCTCACCGGGCCGCAGGCGGCGCCGCTGGTCGACGTCGGCTGGTCGTCGGCGGTCTCCCGGGCCGTGTTGGAGCACCGGGCGGTCGTCCTGGCCGCCGACCGGAAGGAACTGCGTGCCGGGCTGCGGGCGTTGGCACGTGGCGACGACTCCCCGCTGCTGGTCACCGGGGCGGCCACTGGAACGCCGAAGGTCGCGTACCTCTTCTCCGGACAGGGGGCGCAGCGCCCCGGGATGGGCCGCGAGCTGGCCGGGGCGTACCCCGTCTTCGCCGCCGCCCTGGACGAGGTCTGCGCGGTCCTCGACCCGCACCTGCCCCGACCGCTGCGCGAGGTGATGTTCGCCGAGGCCGGTACGGTCGAGGCCGACCTGCTGGACCGGACCGAGTTCACCCAGCCGGCGATCTTCGCCGTCGAGGTGGCGCTGTTCCGGCTCCTGAGCGCCTGGGGCCTGCGCCCCGACGTGGTCGCCGGCCACTCCATCGGCGAGTTCGCCGCCGCCCACGCCGCCGGGGTGCTCACTGTGGCCGACGCCGCCGAACTGGTCGCCGCGCGGGGCCGGCTCATGCAGGCGTTGCCCGACGGTGGGGCGATGGTCGCCGTCGCCGCGCCGGAGGCCGACGTGCGCGCCAGCCTCGGTGACCGCGCCGACCGGGTCTGCGTGGCCGCGGTGAACGGTCCCACAGCGGTGGTGCTCTCCGGCCCGGCCGACGCCGTCGAGGAGGTGACCGCCGAGTGGGCCGCGCGGGGCGTACGGACCCGTAGGTTGGCGGTCAGCCACGCGTTCCACAGCCCGCTGATGGACCCGGTGCTCGACGACCTCGCCACCGTCGCCGCGCGGCTGTCGCACCACGCCCCGACCATCCCGCTGGTCTCCACGGTCACCGGCGCGCCGGTCGACGCGACGGAGATGGGCACGCCGGGGTACTGGGTGCGGCACGCCCGGGGCGCGGTGCGCTTCGCCGACGCGGTCACCGCCCTGCGCCGGCAGGGCTGCACCGGGTTCGTGGAGGTCGGCCCGGACGGGGTGCTGACCGCCCTCACCCAGGCCGCCCTCGCCGACGGCGGGTCGGCCGGCGGGCGGCCCGCGCTGGTGGTGCCCACCCTGCGCCGGGACCGTCCGGAGTCGGCCGCCCTGCTGCGGGCGGTCGCCACGCTGCACGCGCACGGCTGGTCGCCGGACTGGCCGGCCCTCTACGCCGACGCCGAACCGCAGCCCGCCGACCTGCCCACCCACGTCTTCGACAGGCAGCGCTTCTGGCCCGAACCGCCAGCGTGGCTCACCGCGCCGGTCGACGAGCGGACCGAGACCGACAGCCGGTTCTGGACGGCGGTGGAGGCCGAGGACCTCGACTCGCTGCTGCGCGAGCTGGACGTCGACCGGGACCAGCCGTTCGGCACGGTGCTGCCGGCGCTGTCCGCCTGGCGGCGGCGCGGGCGCGAACGATCCATGGTGGACAGTGCCCGCTACCGGGAGCTCTGGCAGCCGCTGGCCGCGCCGACCACCCCCTCGGCGACGCCTCCGGAGCGTTGGCTGGTGCTGCTGCCCGCCGCCCTGGCGGGCGACCCCGGTCTGGACGCCTGCGTCCGGGCGCTCGGCGCGAACGTGACAACCGTGCCGGTGGACACCGCCGCCGACCCGGACGAGCTGGTCGGCGTCCTGGCCGACGCGCTGGCCCGCACCGACCAGCCGCTGTCGATCCTGTCCCTCCTCGGCCTGGACGACTCCCCGCACGCCGAGTACCCGGCGCTGCCGCGTGGCCTCGTGGCGACCGTGCAGCTCCTGCACGCGATGACCGACCTGGACGTGGCGGCCCGGCTCTGGTGCGCCACGCGGGGCGCGGTCGGGGTCGCCGACGGCGACGCGCCGGCCAGCCCCCGGCAGACGGCGCTGTGGGGGCTGGGCCGGGTGGCGGCGCTGGAACAGTCCGCCCGCTGGGCCGGGCTGGTCGACCTGCCGGCCGCGATCGACGGCGGGACCGCGACGCGGCTCGCCGACCTCCTCACCGGCGGCGTCGCCGAGGATCAGCTCGCCGTCCGGGACGCCGGGGTGTTCGTCCGCCGGCTCGCCCCGGCCGCCACCGTCGGCGAACCGGAGCCGTGGCGGCCCCGGGGCACCGTGCTGGTCACCGGCGGCACCGGCGCGCTCGGTGGGCACATCGCCCGTTGGGTGGCCGCCGCCGGCGCCGAACGGATCGTGCTGACCAGCCGGCGCGGCATCGACACGCCCGGCGCCGCCGAGCTGCTGGCCGAACTGGAGGCGTCCGGCGTCGACTGCCGGGTGGCCCGCTGCGACGCCGCCGACCGGGCCGCAATGACCGACCTGATCGCCGAGCTGCGGCGGGAGGGCCCGCCGCTGCGGACGGTGATGCACGCCGCCGGGGTCAGCGAGTTGGTGCCGCTGGCCGACACCACCCTGGAGGACCTGGCGTACGTCATCGGCCCGAAGCTGGTCGGCGCGGAACTGCTCGACGAACTGCTCGACGGCGTCGAGCTGGACGCGTTCGTGCTCTTCTCGTCGATCGCGGCCGTCTGGGGCAGCGGCGGGCAGGGCGCGTACGCGGCCGGCAACGCCTACCTGGACGCCTTCGCCCAGCGACGGCGGGCGCGGGGGCTGCCCGCCACGTCGGTGGCCTGGGGCCCGTGGACGGAGTCCGGCATGTTCGACGACAGCGGGCCGGAGCAGCTACGCCGTCGTGGCCTGCGGGTGATGCCGCCCGGCGTGGCGTTGGCCGGGCTGCGGCACGCCCTCGCCGTCGGGGACACCTGCGTCACCATCGTCGACATCGACTGGGCCACCTTCCACCCGCCGTTCACCGCGCTGCGGTCCAGCCCGCTCCTGGCCGACCTGCCGGCCGTACGGGAGCTGAACGCCGGTCCCGCCGAGTCGGTCGGCACCCCTGCCACGGTCGGTCGGGACCTGCTCGCCGAGCTGCGTCCGCTGCCCGCCGCCGAACGGCGCGGCAGCCTCCTGGAGATGGTCCGGGTGACCGCGGCGAAGGTCCTCGGCCACTCCACTGCGGACGCCGTCGACACCGAACGGGGTTTCCTCGACCTCGGGTTCGACTCGCTCACCGCGGTGGAACTGCGCAACCTGCTCAGCGCCGAGACGGGGCACGAACTGGCCACCACCGTCGTCTTCGACTACCCGACCGCGGCCGACCTCGCCGGCCACCTCTACGGGGAGCTCTTCGGCGACGAGGGCGAGCCCGTCGACGGTGGCGACGAGGAGACGGTCCGGCGGGTCCTCGCGGCGATCCCACTGGACCAGTTGCGCCGCTCCGGCCTGCTCGACCCGTTGTTGCGGCTCGCGCGGGACACCGGCGCGCCGGAGCCGGATCCGGCCGCTGCGCCGACCGCTCCGGTCGCCCCCGAGGCCGAGATCCGTGAACTCGACGTCGCCAGTCTGGTCCGGCTCGCCCTCGAAGGCTCCGACTCGTGACCCGGCCAGCCCCGAGGAGTTTCCGATGAGCGTCTCACTGGACGAGGTCGTCAGTGCGCTGCGCGCGTCCCTGCTCGACAACCAGAAGCTCAAGCAGCAGAACCAGCAGCTCGTCGCCACGCTCAGCGAGCCGCTGGCGATCATCGGCATGAGCTGCCGGTTTCCCGGCGGTGTCCGGTCGCCGGAGCAGTTGTGGGAACTGGTCGCCACCGGCACGGACGCGATGGCGCCGTTCCCCGCCGACCGGGGCTGGGACCTCGACGCGCTCTACGACACCGACCCGGACAGCCGGGGCACCTCGTACGTGCGGGAAGGGGGGTTCCTGCACGACGCCGGGGACTTCGACCCCGCCTTCTTCGGCATCTCGCCGCGCGAGGCCCTCGCCATGGACCCGCAGCAGCGGCTCCTGCTGGAGACCGCCTGGGAGACGTTCGAGCACGCCGGGATCGACCCCACCACGCTGCGCGGCACGCCCACCGGCGTGTACGCGGCCACCAGCAGCCAGGGCGACTACGCGGCCCTGCTGGCCGGGGTCGGCGGCGGCGTCGAGGGCTACCTCGGCACCGGCAGCGCCGCCGCCGTCGCCAGCGGCCGCATCGCGTACGCCCTCGGGTTGGAGGGGCCGGCGGTCACCGTGGACACCGCCTGTTCCTCGTCCCTGGTCGCGCTCCACCTGGCTGCGCAGGCGCTCCGGCTGGGGGAGTGCACCCTCGCCCTCGCCGGCGGGGTGTCGGTGATGGCCACCCCGACGGTGTTCGTCGAGTTCTCCCGCCAGCGCGGCCTCTCCACCGACGGCCGGTGCAAGTCGTTCGCCGCCGCCGCGGACGGCACCGGCTGGTCCGAGGGGGTCGGCATGCTCCTCGTGGAGCGGCTCTCCGACGCCCGTCGCAACGGGCACCCGATTCTCGCCGTGGTCCGGGGCAGCGCGGTCAACCAGGACGGGGCGAGCAGCGGCCTGACCGCCCCGAACGGCCCGTCCCAGCGGCGGGTCGTCGCCCAGGCCCTGGCCAACGCGGGGCTGACTGCCCACCAGGTCGACGTGGTCGAGGCGCACGGCACCGGCACCACCCTGGGCGACCCGATCGAGGCGCAGGCGCTGCTGGCCACCTACGGACAGGGGCGGCCAGCGGACCGTCCGCTGTGGCTCGGGTCGGTGAAGTCGAACATCGGGCACACCCAGGCCGCGGCGGGCGTCGCCGGGGTGATCAAGATAGTGCTCGCCATGCGTCACGGCGTGCTCCCCGCCACGCTGCACGTCGACCGGCCCACCCCGCACGTCGACTGGTCCGCCGGCGCGGTACGGCTGGCGACCGAACGGATGCCGTGGCCGGACGGCGACGGCCCGCGCCGGGCCGGTGTCTCCGCCTTCGGGGTCAGCGGCACCAACGCGCACGCCATCCTGGAGCAGGCCGCTGCGGAGGACACCGTCGCGGCCACCCCGGCCGGACGGCAGGCCCCGCCCGCCCCGTGGCTGGTCACCGCCCGCTCCGCCCCGGCGCTGGCCGGGCAGGCCCACCGGTTGCTGGAGCGGCTGGCCGCCGATCCCGGGCTGCGCCCGGGCGACGTGGCGTACTCGCTGGTCACCACCCGGGCAGCGATGCCGCACCGGGCGGTGGTCACCGGGGACGACCGCAACGCGCTCGTCGAGGGCCTACGGGCAGTCGCCGAGGACCGCCCGGCCCCCAACGTGCTGCGCGGGGTGGCCCGTCCGGGCGGCAGGCTCGCCGTCCTGTTCACCGGTCAGGGTGCCCAGCGGGTCGGCATGGGCGCCGGGCTGCACCGGCGGTTCCCCGGGTTCGCCGCCGCGTTCGACGAGGTCGTGGCCGAACTCGACAAGCACCTGAGCCGGCCGTTGCGCGAGGTGGTGTTCGCCGCACCGGACACCCCGCAGGCCGCGCTGCTGGACCGGACCGAGTTCACCCAGCCGGCCCTGTTCGCCTACGAGGTGGCCGTGTACCGGCTGGTCACCTCCTGGGGGGTACGGCCGGCGTACCTGCTCGGGCACTCGGTCGGCGAACTGGCGGCGGCGCACGTGGCGGGTGTGCTGTCGCTTCCCGACGCGGCGGCCCTGGTGGCCGCGCGGGCCCGGTTGATGGGGGCGCTGCCCGTCGGTGGTGCGATGCTCGCCGTGCGGGCCACCGAGGCCGAGGTGGCCGCGTTGCTCGACGACCGGGTGGCCCTGGCCGCCGTGAACGGCCCCGCGTCGGTGGTCCTCTCCGGCGACGAGCATGCGGTGCTCGCGGCCGGGGAACAGCTCGCCGGCCAGGGCCGACAGATCCGCCGGCTGCGGGTCAGCCACGCGTTCCACTCCGCCCGGATGGACGCCATGCTGGACGACTTCCGGGTCGTCGCCGAGAAGGTCACCTGGCACCCGCCGACCGTGCCGCTGGTCTCCGACCGCACCGGCGAGCCGCTCACCGCCGCCCAGGCCACCGACCCGGGTTACTGGGTCGAACACGCCCGGGACACCGTCCGGTTCCACCGGGGCGTCGCCACCCTGGCCGCCGCGGGCACCGGGACGTTCCTGGAGATCGGCCCCGACGCGGCGCTCACCCCGATGGCCCGGGAGTGCCTGCCCGACCTGGAGGCGGCGGCGTTCGTGGCGACGGCCCGCCGGGACTCCTGCGAGGTGGCCGGCTTGCTCACCGCCGTCGCGGCGGTGGACCTGCGCGGCGGCGGAATGCGCTGGCCCGAACTCTTCGCCGGTACCGACGCCGTCCGGGTCGACCTGCCCACGTACGCCTTCGCACACGAGCGGTACTGGCCCGACCCGATCACCTTCGGCCTGCCTCCGGCGGACACCGGGGAGGACCGGGAGTTCTGGGCGGCCGCCGAGAGCGGGGACACCTCCGCGCTGGCGGCCGTGCTCGGGGTCGACGCCGACCGGGGGGAGGCGCTCCGGGCGGTGCTGCCCGCCCTGGCCGGATACCGGGACCGGCGTCGTCGCGTGTCCCGCGTGGACGCTCTGCGGTACCGCACCGGCTGGGTGCCCGTCGTGGCACCGTCCGGGCCGGCCCCGGCCGGGCGCTGCCTGGTGGTCGCGCCGGACGGTGCGCCGATCGGGCCGGTGCTGGCGGCGCTGCGCACCGAGGGGCTCTCCCCGGTGCCCGTGCCGGTCCGCCCCGGCGACGACCCGGGCGACGCGGTACGGGCGGCGCTCGGCGCGGACACCGACGCCCCGGCCCGGGTGCTGTCCCTGCTCGACGCGTACGACGACCGGTCGGACCCCGCAGTGCTGACCGGCCCCGCAGTGCTGACCGGCCCCGCAGTGCTGGCCGACACCGCAGTGCTGGCCGACACCGCCGGACTGGTCCGCGCCCTCGCCGATGCCGGGGCCGCCGTCCCGATGTGGTGCGTCACCCGTGGGGCGGTCGCCGTCGACGCGGATGATCCCGCGCCGCGCCCCGCCGGGGCGTCCGTCTGGGGCCTGGGCCGGGTGCTGGCGCTGGAGCAGCCCCGTCTCTGGGGCGGCCTGCTGGACCTGCCCGCTGCCGGCGACGAGGCGGACCTGGCCACGTTGGCGCGGGTCGTCGCAGGTGGTGGGGACGAGGACCAGGTCGCCGTCCGCTCCGGTGTGCTGCATGCCCGGCGACTGGAACACGTCCCGACCGGTCCGGCCGCCACGGGCGTGGCGTGGCGGCCCCGGGGTGCGGTGCTGGTGCACGGTGGCGCGGCGGTGCGCGGCCCACACGTGCTGCGCTGGCTCGCCGCCCGGGGCGCGACCCACCTGCTCCTCGCCGGGGCCCCGGTGTCGGCCGGGTTGACCGCCGAACTGTCCGCCGGTGGCGTCGACCTCACCACGGTCGCCGATCCCGCCGCGCTGCCGGCGGCACTGGACCGGCTCGACGCGGCCGGGACACCGGTGCGCACCGTGCTGCACCTCGTCGACTCCAGCGGACCCGGCGTCCCGGTCTCCGCCGTCACCCCGGCCGACCTCGCCACCGAGGTCGGCGAGCAGGTCGCCGCCGTGGCCGCCCTCGACGCCGCCTGCGTCGACCGGCCCTTCGACGAGTTCGTCGTCTTCACCTCGACCGCCGCCACCTGGGGAGGTGGCGGCGCGGCCGTCGCCGCCGCCACCGGTGCCGCGCTGGAGGCCCTGGCCGCCGGTCGCCGGGCCGCCGGCCGACCGGCCACCGTGGTGGCCTGGGCACCCTGGGTCGACGAGGTCACCGAGCCGGGCCAGCTGCGGCGGCGGGGCATCGTGCCGCTCGATCCGGAGCTGGCCGCCGACGCCCTGCTGCGGACGGTCGAGGGACGCGACGACGCCGTCGCGGTGGCCGACGTCGACTGGCCCGCGTTCGTGCCGGCCTTCACCGCCGTGCGTCCGTCGCCGCTGCTGCGCGGCGTTCCGGAGGCGGCCGAGGTCTACGAGGCCGCCGGGCGGGTCACCGCGACGGCGACCGACCCGGCCCGTGCCCTGCGGGACCGGCTCGCCGGTGCCTCGGCCGCCGACCGGCACCGCATCCTGCTGGACCTGGTCCGGGCGCACGTGTCCACAGTGCTCGGGCACGCCTCGCCGGGCGCGATCGAGGCCGACCGGGATTTCCTCGAGCTGGGCTTCGACTCGCTGACCGCACTGGAACTGCGCGACGCCCTGCGCCAGGACACCGGGGCGGAACTCTCCGCCACCCTGCTCTTCGACCACTCCACCCCGGCCGAGCTGGCCCGTCACCTGCTCGGCCGGATCCTCGGCGACGCGGCCGGCGACGCGCCGGTCGAGGGGGCCACCGCGGAGGGCGCGGGCGGGATCCTCGGCGCGCTGTTCCGTGGGGCGAAAGCGCGCGAGGACGCCGCCGGGTACGCCGAACTGCTGGTGAAGCTCGCCCAGTTCCGCCCCAGTTTCACCGAGCCGGGACAGCTCACCCGTCCGGCCGGGATCGTGCGGCTCGCCGAGGGACCGGGCACCCCGGTCGTCTGCTGCTGCACCATGTCGCTGCTGTCCGGCGCCCACGAGTACGCCCGGTTCGCCGCCGGGCTGCGGGGCCGGCGCGACGTGTGGGCGCTGCCGAACCCGGGCTTCGGGGTCGGGGAGGAACTCCCCGTCGACCTCGACGCGCTGCTGCGGGTGCACGCCGACACCGTGCTACGCACCGTCGGCGACGGCCCGTTGGTGCTGGCCGGGCACTCCGGCGGCGCGATGGTGGCCAATGTGCTCGCCCGGGAGCTGGAGCGGCAGGGGCGGCCACCGGCCGCGGTGGTGCTGATGGACACCTATCCGGCCGACAGCGAGGTGCTCGGCGGCTGGACGAACCAGCTGCTCGACGGGATGGTCGAGCGGGACAGCGCGTACACCCCGATGGACGACCACCGGGCCACCGCCTGGGCCGGCTACCTCCCCCTCTTCCTGGGCTGGCGGCCGGCGCCGATGGAGTCGGCCACCCTGCTGGTCCGGGCCGGCGAGCCGCTGGGGGAGTGGTCCGGCGAGCCGGGCGGGTGGCGTTCCCGGTGGCCGTATCCGCACGAGGTGGCGGACGCGGCGGGCGACCACTTCACGATGGTCGGCGAGCGGGGTCCGGACCTCGGCGCGACCGTGCACGAATGGCTGGCCGGACGAGATCTCTGAGGCCGGCCGGGCACCGTGCCCCTGGCCTGCCCCTAGCACCCCCTATCGGAGCGAGAAGAACTGTCCCACCGGGACCCAGGACGGGAGCATGACGACGTGGACGACGCAGTAGTGGTCGAGGAGCTGGTCAAGAAGTACCGGCCCGACATGCCGCCGGCGGTGGACGGGCTGAGCTTCTCCGTCGCCGCGGGCGAGGTCTTCGGTCTGCTCGGGCCCAACGGCGCCGGCAAGACCACGACGATCGGCGTGCTGACGACGCGGGTCCGGGCCACCTCCGGCCGGGCCGTCGTGTGCGGCGCGGACGTGCTGGGCGCACCGGCGGTGGCGCGGAAGCTCCTGGCGGTCGTCCCGCAGCGGGTGAACCTGGACCGGTCGCTCAGCGTCCGGGAGAACCTGCTCTTCCATTCGGCGTACCACCGGATCCCCCGGTCGCAGCGGCTGCGCCGCGCCGACGAGCTGCTGGAGCAGATGGGGCTCGCCGAGCACGCCAAGTCCCGGACCGACTTCCTCTCCGGTGGCCTGGCGCAACGCACCATGATCGCCCGCGCGCTCATGCACGAGCCCCGGGTGCTCTTCCTCGACGAGCCCTCCGGCGGCCTCGACCCGCAGTCGCGGCTGTTCGTGCACGACCGGATCGCCGAGCTGAAGCGGGCCGGGGTCACCGTCGTGGTGACCACCCACGACATGGACGAGGCGGCGAAGCTCTGCGACCGGGTCGGCATCGTCGACCACGGGAAGCTGCTCACCCTCGGCACGCCGACCGCGCTGACCCGGACCCTGCCGGGCAGCAGCACGTTGACCCTGGTGGTCACGGCCGGTGCCCCCGCCGAGGAGGTACAGGCCGCCCTGGACAACATCCCGGACGTCGAGCGGGTGGAGCGTGTGCGTCCCGGCGGCGCCCCGGCCGCTCCGGCCGGGGGCATGCCGATGCTGCCGGGCATGCCCCCGATGCCGACGCCGGCCCCGCAGGCCACCGCCGACCCGGACACCACGCTGTCGTTCCGCCTCTACACCTCGGGCGCACCGGCCAACGCCGTGCCGATGGCGCTGAAGATCCTCACCGACCTGAACTGCGCGGTAAGTGATCTCAGCATCGGCCAGCCCAGCCTGGAAGACGTGTTCATCCACCTGACCGGAAGGGAACTTCGGTGAGCGTCACCGCCCCCGTCACACCGTCCGCGCCGGCGTCGGCCACGACGCCCACGCCGGTGCGCTGGTCGGACCAGTTCGCCACCTTCCGGGCCGTGCTCTGGCGCGACCTCTTCGTCACCAGCCGGGGCGAGCTGGTCGGCTTCGTCGCCCAGGTTCTCATCCAGCCGCTGTTCATGCTGCTGATCTTCGGCAAGGTCCTCGGTGACCTCGGGTACGCCAGCGACAACTTCGCCAACGTGCTGCTGCCCGGCGTGGTCGCGCTGAACGCGTTCCTGATCGGCCTGGAGAACACCGCCCTGCCCATGGTGATGGACTTCTCGTTCACCCGGGAGATCGAGGACCGGCTGCTGGCCCCGATGGCGATCCCGCTGGTGGCCATCGAGAAGATCGTCTTCGGCGCGATCCGGGGTCTGATCGCCGGCCTGTTGCTCATCCCGATCGGGATGCTGATGCTCGACGTGAGCTGGCCGCTGTCGACGGTGCTGTCGGTGCTCGGCGTGCTGGTGATCGGTTCGCTTGTTGGTGCGGCCATGGGGCTGACCTTCGGCACCCTGGTCCCACCGAACATGATCCAGATCATGTTCACCGTGATCATGACGCCGTTGATGTTCACCGGCGCCACCCAGTTCCCGCTGCGCGCGCTCGACTCGATGCGCTGGTTCCAGGTGATCTGCGCGCTCAACCCGCTCACCTACGTCAGCGAGGCCACCCGGTCGCTTGTCGCCCCGCCCGGGGTCGAGTCGGTGCCGCTCTGGCTGGACCTGCTGGTCCTGACGGTGGTCTTCGTGTTCTTCACAGTCGTCGGCATCCGCGGCTTCATGCGCCGGGCGATGGACTAGGAGACGACGGTGACGACGTCCGACGAACGTCCGCTGCTGATCGTCAGCTCGGGCAGCGCAGGGCTGTTCAACCCGCTGCTCACCCTCGCCGGTGAGCTGAAGCGCCGGGGCGTCGGGCAGGTCCGGTTCGCCTGCACCGACGAGCGTCGGGCCGACATCGAGGCGCTGCCCGGCGAGGGTGACGTGCGGTTCCTGTCACTCGGTCCGGCCCGGCTCGAGATGCGCCCCGAGCACTGGGACGACGAGAAGCACAAGCGGATGTCCGCCGGGTCGCGGGTGGAGAACTTCGTCAGCTACGTCGACGCCTCGACCGACTACGACCACCTGCACCAGCTCTACGAGCGGTGCCGGGAACTGGTCGACCAGGTGGAACCGGCGCTGGCCGTGGTGGACTCGTTCGCCACCTACGGGATGGACGCGATGACCACCCGGGGTGTCCCGTACGTCATCAGCGTTTCGGTGCCGCCGTCGAACTTCCTGCAGGACAGCCTGCCGTCGGCGTACCCGACGCCACTGTCCGGCCTGCCGCTGCACATGAACCCGAGTCAGCGGGCCGCCAACGACCGCCACCGGGCGGCGCTGCTGAGCGCGTTGACCGAGCCGGAGCGGCTGGCCCGCAGCACCGCCGCCGCCGAGCACCGGCGGGCCGTCGGGATCAGCAACGCCGAGCTGAGCCCCACCCGGTACGCGGACGCCGCGGAGGCGGTGCTGGCCTACACGGTGTTCGGTCTGGAGTACCCGTTCGACACCGCCCCGGCGAACCTGCGCCTGGTCGGCTCGATGGTGCACCCGGACGTCACGCCGAGCCCGGACGGGACGCAGCTGCGGGACTGGCTCGACGCCCACCCGTCGGTGCTCTACATCGGATTCGGCACCATCATGCGGCCCTCGGCCGCCCAGGTGGCCGCACTGGTCGAGGTGGCCGCCCGGCTCGCGCCCGAGCACCACGTGCTCTGGAAGCTGCCGGCGCAACGGCAGCACCTCCTCCCGCCGGCCAGCGAGCTGCCCGCCAACCTCCGCGTCGAGTCGTGGCTGCCCTCGCAGGTCGAGGTGCTGGCCCACCCGAACGTGCGGGCGTTCTTCAACCACGCCGCCGCCAACGCGATCCACGAGGCGGCCTGGTTCGGGGTGCCGCAACTGGTGATGCCGTTCTGGCTCGACTGTCACGACGGTGCGGTCCGGGTCGTCGACGCCGGGATCGGGCTCGCCGCCGAGCAGGAGGACCCGCTGGACGTCGAGGACGTGGTCGCCAAGCTGCACCGGCTGTTGACCGACCCGGTCTTCCGGGAGCGCGCCGAGCTGTGGCGTGGGCGGCTGCGGCAGGCGGGCGGCGTCACCGCCGCCTCCGATCTGGTGCTGCGGCTGCGGGCCGGCGCGGCCGGCCGGACACCCGCCCCGGTCCCGGTCTGACCCGCACCCGGGTCGCGCGGTACGACACCCACGCGGGACGCGGGCGGAGGACCGCCGCTACCGTCCCGACGGACCCACGTCGGCGGGGCGCGCACCAGGCAGGACCCGGCGCGCGCCCCGCCGTGGGCGTCAGGACGCCGCCCCCTGCACCTCCTCGGCCAGCGGCTCCGCGTAGGCGACGAGCCGGGTCGGCAGGTCGGAGCGACGCTTCACGTCCAGCTTCCGATAGACCCGGGTGAGGTGCTGCTCGACCGTGCTCACCGTGATGAACAGCTTGCTGGAGATCTCCCGGTTGGTGTGGCCCTGGACGGCGAGCGCGGCCACCCGCCGCTCGGCCTCGCTCAGCCCGTCCTCCGACTCCGGCGTCTCGGCCGGCGGGTACCCCGGCAACCCACCCGGCTCGCGGCCGACCAGCCGTTGGGCCAGCACCGGCGCCCCGCAGTCCTGGGCGAGGTGGTACGCCCGGCGGACCAGCAGCCGGGCCTGCGCCCAGTCGCCCGCCCGCTGCAGTGTCTGACCGGTGTCGCCCAGCGCCCGGACCAGCTCCAGCCGGTCGCCGCAGTTCTGCAGCAGGTTGACCGCCTCGAAGAGCAGCTTGCGCCGGTGGTCCGGGGCGGCGGTGGTGGCGAGCAGTCGGAGCGTACGGCCGTGGGTCCGGTCGTCCACGCCGTGCGGCACACGTAGCTGCTCCTGGAGCAGTTGGTTGGCGTGCGCCTTGTTGCCCACGCTGAGCTGTACCCGGGCCAGCTCCAACCGCCAGGGGACCAGGCCGGCGACGTCGATGCCCCAGGTCCGCATCAGCTCCCCGCAGCGGAGCAGGTCGGCCGTTGCCGCGTGGGCGCGGCCCAGCGCCAGGTGGTGCCGGCCCCGCGCGGCCAGGTAGTGCACGCCCAGCGGGGTGTGGAACGCGCCGGGCGGCAGCGGCCGGGCCAGCCACTGGTCGGCCTCGCCGTGTCGGCCGGACTCCGTGGCACAGGCGATCAGGGTGGCCAGGGGGCCGGCCGCGGCCACTCCCCACGCCGGGACCGGCAGGTCCTCCAGGGCCGCGCGGGCGTGCTGCTCGGCGCCGGACAGGTCGCCCAGGCGCAGGGCTGCCTCGGCGCGCAGGGAGCGGATCACCGCCCGCCACACCGGGGTGTGCCGCACCGCCGGGCGGTCCAGCAGCGTGCCGCTCCAGACCGCCACCCGGTCCGAGCGGCCCGACCAGAGCAGCGCCAGCAACGGGGCGGTCAGCACGGGGAGGACGCCGTCGTCGGTGTGGTGCCGGTGCAGCAGCTGCTCGGCGGTGGCCACCGCGTCCTGCTCGGCGGCGGGCGTCAACGCCGAGCCGAGCACGGTCAGGGCGTGCAGTTGCAGGTGGCCGACGGCGGGCAGGACCGGCATCCGGCCCCCGGCGGCGACCGCCTCCCGTACCGCCGGGAGATGGTCGGGGTGGGAGAGGGAGAGCAGCAGCCGCATGGCCCCCAACCGGCTGGCGTCGGCCGGGTGGGCCTGGTCGTCGTCCGTGCCGCAGCCGACGATCGCCTCTGCGGCCTCCTCCGCCCGACCCTGCCAGAGCAGGTACGGCACGGCGGACAGGGTGGTGTCGGCGGGCCATCCGGCGTCGCGGGCCGTACGCACCAGCTGGGTGAGGTGTCCGTTGACCGTCAGCGGGTTGACCTGCCACCGGGCCTTGATCAGCATTGCCGTGGTGGTGGTGCGCTGCTGGTCGTCCACGTCGGCCCGGCTGACCAGCCGAAGGCAGGCGGCGGCCTCGTGCGGCCGTCCGGAGGCCAGGGCCTGTGCGGCGGCGTTCTGGAGCACCGGAACGGTCCAGGCGGCCTCGGCCCAGCCGGCGGCGACCAGGTGCTCGGCCACCGTACGCGGGTCGATGCCGTGTTCGTGCAGCACCTCGGCGGCGCGCTGGTGCGTCGCCCTGCGCTCCTCGGTGGACATGTCGCCCAGGATGGACCGGCGGATGCGCGGGTGACGTAGCTGGTCGCAGTTCATCAGACCGGAGGTGCGTAGCACCCGCACGGCCGGTACGACCGACTCGGACATGATGTCGAGCAGGTGGCCCAGCAGCTCTGTCGGTGCCGGCCGACTGAGTACCGCCAGTGCCTGGGCCACCCGCCGGAGCCCCGGCTCGTGCCGGTAGAGGCAACCGAGCACCGCCTGGTCGAACGCGTCGCCGAAGGCGGTGTCCGGGGCGGGATCCTCGTCGGACTCCTCGCGGGGCCGCTCGTCGATGAGTGCCCGGGTGAGCAACGGGTTGCCGCCGGTGATGCTCAGACAGCGCTCCGCGGTCTCCCGTACGGCGGCCTCGGTGCCCCCGCCGACCAGTTCGGCGATCGCCTCGACGGTCAGCAGCGGCAGGGTGATCCGGGTGAAGTGCGGCTGGCTGAACAGCTCGGCCCGGAAGTGCGGGTGTGGTGGGCGCAGCATCGTGGCCTCGGTGAGCACCACCACGATCGGGGCATGCCGCAACCGGCGGGTGACGTACAGCAGGCAGTGCAGGGTCGCCGGGTCGGCGTGGTGAACGTCGTCGATGGTCAGCACCAGCGGTCCGGGCTCGGCGAGATCGAGCAGCGTGGTGAACAGCCCGTGCAGCACGGGTGCCCAGGCCCGGTTGCACGCCGACGACTCGTCCGTCGTGTTCAGGCTCGCCTCCAGCAGGGGGACGACGGATGGAGCCTCCCGCATCAGCTTCTCGACGCGGGCCGCGGCCTCCTGGCCCAGCCGCGCACTGTGGAACAGTTGTCCCAGCACCCCGAGGTGCAGTCCGCGTTCCGCCCGGGAACCTGCGGCACTGAGCACCCGTCCTCCGGCGGCAACCGCCCATTCACCGAACGACTCCAACACGCTCGTCTTGCCGCTGCCCACCGCGCCCGTCACGAGGGAGACATGGCCCCGTTGCTGCTCCTCGGACATCCGGAAGGCTTCCCGCAGCCGGGTGATCTGTTCCTCTCGCTGCACCAGCACCGTTCGCGTCAGCCTTTCTCATACCCGGTGCCGAGCGGGTCACTTCGCCCGGCACCGCCACCCCGAGGCTGACCACGGCCCCTGCCACGCGTACCCGTGCTTCGGGTAGGGGTGGAAGTGCGCGGGCCGTGTCGCCGGGTGGACCTGGATCCTGCCCTTCGGAACCCGCCACCGAGCGGCCGGAACCGGTTGCAGGGAGTCTGGCATCGGCATTGATGTGCGACAACGGGCGCGAGACCCCACCATTACGAGGGCTAACCTGTGGTCCGAATGGGCCGTTAGGGGTTGCGCTGCTGGCCGTGAGGAGCACCTCGGCGAGCCGAGTGAACAGCCGGGAACGCCAGGATGGACGGGCGGTATGACAGGACGGACGGGTGGTACGACAGGATGGACGGCCGACGTGACACTACGGACTGTCAGCGCGGCAGGCCGGACCACCAGTGATGACTATCCTACCCATGGTGCTATCCCCTCTTCGTGGCACACGCCTCGTCCGCACGGCCACCGACCGCCGAGGTCAGAGGGCGCCGACGGTCTGATGGTGCCGGGGGAGGGTCAGCGGTCGAGCCGGAGCCGGGCGGCCAGTTCGCTGCGCGAGTTGACGTCGAGCTTGCGGTAGATGCGGGTCAGTCGCTGCTCGATGGCGCTTACCGTGAGGTACATCTTCTCGGCGATCTCCCGGTTGGTGTACCCCTGCGCGGCCAGCGTGGCCACCCGGGACTCGGTGTCGTTGAGCCCGGTCAACAGGACGATCGCGTCGTCGTTGCGGTCGGCGCTGCCGTTGCGGCCGGCACGGGACGTGGGGCGCAGGACCGGAATGCCGCACTCGTCGGCGACGACCCGGGCGCACCGGGACACCTCACGCGCCTGTCGCAGGTCGCCCGCCTGCTGGTACGCATGACCCAGGTCGATGAGCGCATGGGCCAGTTCCACCCGGTCGCCGCACTGCCGCAGCAGTCGTACGGCGGCGCACAGGTGCCGGATACGGTCGGCGCCCTCCTCGACGCTGGCCAGCAACCGCAGTGCGGCCCCCCGGGGTCGCACCTGGTCCGGGCGCAGTCGGTCCAGCTCCTCCCGGACGAGCTTCTCGGCCTGCTGCCGGCGGCCCATGTGCCGCAGTGCGCGGGCCACCTCGGTCCGCCACGGGACGAGGGACGACAGGTCCAACCGCCACGAGGTCATCAGCTGACCGCAGAGCTGGAAGTCGGCCAGCGCGACCCCGGGGTTGCCCGTGGCCAGCGCGTGCAACCCGCGGGCGTGCAGGTAGTGCAGGCCGAACGGGGTCTCGAAGAGGGCCGGCGGGACCGGCGTCCGCAGGCAGGCGGCGGCCTCGTCCCACTCCTGGAGCGAGGTCAGCACCCGGAGCCGGATGGCGAGCGGCATGCCGATCATGACGCCCCACCCCTGGGGGGAGAGCCGGCTGAGGGCCACCTCGGTCAACTCCCGCGCCCGGCGGAGGTCACCGCTTCGGCCGGCGACGACACCGGCGAGGGCGGCGAGCAGCGCCCACGGGGTGTGGTGCCGGCCGGTGGCGCTGCGGTCCAATCGCTCGCACCAGTCACCGGCGATATCGAGCCGGTCGGCGTAGATCAGCGCGATCACCGCGCAGACGGCGTTCCAGAAGCTCGTCTCGTCGTCCAGGCGGAGCGCGCCGAGCATGTGGGGGGCGTCCTCGGCCGCGCTGGCGTTCCCCCGCTCCAGCACCGCGCCGAGCAGGGTGACCCCCCGAAGCTGCCGCTTGACTCGGGCGAGGGTCAGCGGGTCCCGGCCCGCCGAGTGGGCGGTCGGGCTGCCGACCGGAGCCCCCGGGTAGAGGGTCGCCATCCAGCTCTTCAGGACGATCAGGTCGGTCGCGGACTGCGGGTCGTTGCGATCGGTCCGTTCTCCCAGGTGGCGGATGAGTTCGAGCGCCTTGTCGATCTGCCCGTGCCAGAGCAGGTACTGGAAGGGACCCGCGGCCTGCCGGGTGCTGAGGTGCCCCGCCTGGACGGCGGTGGCGACGCCGAGCAGGTGGGGGACGGCGGCCTGCGGGTCGAGCCGCCACTCCGCGCGGGCCAGGGCGGAACGGATCCGCGCCCGTACGCACTCGTCGACGGCGTCCCGGTTGGCCCGCCGCAGGTACTGTCGGGCCGCGTCGACGTCACCGTCGGCGAGTGCCTGTTCTCCGGCGTCCAGCAGCACCTGGAGCATCCACGGCTGGTCCAGATCGTCGGTCTTGAGCAGGTGCGGGGCGATCCGCGCGGGTGGCGCGCCGTCGTCGTGCAGCAGACAGGCGGTGGCCCGTCGCAACCGGCCACGCTCCTCGACCGTCATGCTGTCCAGCACCGCCCGGCCGACCGCCGGGTGCCGGAGCCCCTCCTCGGTGACCAGGCCCGCGCTGGCCGACGCGTCCACCGCGTGGACGTCCAGTTCACCGGGGAGGTCGAGGAGTCGGGGCGCCAGCGGGCTGTGCGCCGACCCGCCGGTCACCGCGAGCACCCGGGCGGTCTTCAGGACGAGGTGCTCGCACCGGTAGAGGCAACTGAGCACGGCCTCGCGGAACGCCTCCCCGGTCGCAGGCCGGTCGCCCTGGCCGCCGGTGAGGTGGTCGTCGGCCAGGGCGTGCACCAGCAGGGGGTTGCCGCCGCTGATCCGGTACGCCTCGTCGACTGTCGCGCGGCCCACCGGGACGCCGAGGCGGTCGGCCAGCACCCGGTAGGTCCCGTCGGGGGAGAGCATGGGCAGTCGTACCCGGTGCGACCGCGCCGGCTGCACCAACTCGGCGTGGATGGTGGGGTGGCACGGTCGGGTCCGGTGCGCCTCGGTGAGGACGATCAGCACGGACAGGCCGGTCACGCGCCGGGCCAGGTAGTCCAGGCAGCGCAACGAGGGTCCGTCGGCGTGGTGGACGTCGTCGACCGCGATGACCAGGGGATTCTCCTCGGCGATCGTCAGTAGCTCGCCGCCGATCGCGGCGGTGAGCGGGGCGAGGGCCTCCCCGCCGTCGTCGTGCGGCTCGGACCAGGCGAGGGTGCCCCGGTCCAGCAGCCGTCCGAGCCGGTCCCGGCTGCTCTCGTCCAGGGCCGCCTGCCGCACGAGCTGACGGATGATCTCCAGGGGCACGGTGCGTTCGCTGCGCGAGGCGCTCGCGACCAGGACGCTGACGCCGGCCTCGGCGCAGCGCCGGGCGAACGCCTGCAACAGGCTGGTCTTGCCGACGCCGACCGGCCCGGTCACCACCGTCACCGGTCCCGACGTGGTCGACGACTCGTCGGCCCGGAGCAGGTCGTCGAGCTGATGCGTCAGGATGTCGAGCTGCCGATCCCGCTCGATCAGCGTCATCGGGCCGGTCCCTTGGCGGGTGCCGGTGACCGAGGTCGCCTGGTTGTCCATCCGCTGTGGTCTCCCATGTCACTCAACGAAGTCAGAGACCCACAAATCCTTGACAATTATGCTGCGGAGGTCGATGGCGTTCGTGCGGCTTGTGACCGGTGCATTCCATAATTCGGAGGCTGCTCCGCCGTGCCCCCGGCCATCGATCTCAGTGCATAGTGTGGAGTATGGCAGTCCGGCAATTGAGCGGCAAGTCAAACGATGTGAAGGATCGACAAAGCTACGCTGTCGCGCCACTGGCCGGACGGAGCTTCGTTCGATCGGCAGCGTAACGTCATAGTGGCGATTCGGAGCGTGACATCGAACATCCTCTCCCGGTTTGGGTCGGGGCGCTTTGCAGGCTACCTGCCAATCTGTATTCAGGGAACCGGCATTGCGTTCGTGAACGTGCCCGTCGACCTCGACGGTGGGAGCGCTTCCGGTCGGCGGCGGCGTCCGGCCCGTCGGCGCCTGCCCGGTGTCGACGGAGCGTGGTGGCGCGCTCCACGTGGACGCGGTCTCGCCCCGACGGTGGGTTGTCGGCTGATATGGGGTCGTTCGTGGCGTTCTGGCGACCCGCCCTGCGTGGTGGCGCGGGGTCCTGTGTCATCCGGGTGCTGTGCCGCTCACCCGACGGCGATGGGCGGTTCGACGTGGACGACCCGGGCGGCGGGCGGGGGCCGGTCCCGCCCGGGTGTGTCGGTCCGTGCGACGTCGGGGTCTCTCCGTCGGATCGACCCCCGTCGCATGTCGGCATCCGCGGTAGGTTCCGCCGCCCGGTTCCGGCCCCTTTGATGCCTTTCTGGAATCTATCGGTTCGCCCCATGCCGTGAACTGTCCGCTGAATCAGCGAGCCAATCAGGAGAGCCGGAATCCGCGATCAGTGCCGGTTGGTGTTCGCCCGGTGTCGTGGATTCCGGGCCGTCGGTGGGCGCGGTTGCGCGCCACGGTTCCGCCGACCCGTCCGAACTGTCGCTCAGGCTCCGGTCGAATCGGGGAACTATTGGGGGAGATAGGCGCACATCCGTACGATCATCCGACTCCGCCGTCCTCGCCCGGCCGCAGTCGGATTACGATCGATGGTCGCCGATCGCCATCCGACCGTCACAGGCGGGACGGTTGCCGCCGGTCGTCGTGGGCGGGACTGTTGCCGCCCGTGGCCTCGCCGTCCTGCGTACCGTCCCGTCCCGGCACGGACCGGCGACGAAGCTAGGGGTTGTCCGCGACCCTGGCGCAGCCTAATTTCGGGGCATCGCTCCGATCGGGAGATGACCGGACACCGAGGCCCCCGCCCACCCGGAGTACGAAGGGTTCCTGGCGCGATGCTCCAGCCACTGCCGAGACCCGTCGACGCGGCCGACAGGGGATAGCTCGGATGACTCTGCTGCCGGCGCTCCGCGGGTCCGGCGTCGACCGGGCCGACGCGCTCCGGGTCGGCGGCAGGACGCTTTCCAGCGAGGACCTCCAGGGCTGCGCCAACGCCGTCGCCGACCGGATCCGGGGGGCCCGGGCGGTGGCGGTCGAGGCCACCCCGAGCATCGAGACGATGGTCGGCATGGTGGGAGCCCTTCAGGCGGGCGTTCCGCTGGTGCCGGTGCCGCCACTGGCCACGGCGACGGAACGTCGCCGAATCCTGCGCGAGTCCGGCGCGAACCTCTTCCTCGGTGCCACCTCCACCGCCACTGCCGACGGCACGGCCGTCCCCGTCGTCCCCGTCGACCTGCGGCAGCGGTCCTGGGCCGCCCAGCCCGAGGCGGAACCCACCACCGACGCGGTCATCCTCTACACCGGCGGTGCCGGCGGGACGTCCCGAGGCGTCCGCATCTCCCGCCGGGCGATCGCGGCCGAGCTGGACCTGCTCGCGGACGCCTGGCGGTGGAGCCCCGACGACATCCTCGTCCAGGAGGCACCGCTCTTCCGGGCCTACGGCCTCGTCGCCGGCCTGTTCGGGGCGCTGCGGGTGGGTAGTCGCCTCGTCCACTCCGACGGACTCCCGGCGACCGGTCCGGTCGGCACCATCTACCTGGCCGTACCCGGCCAGTGGGCCCGCATCGCCCGGGATGTCGGGTGTGCCCGCACCCTGTCCGGGGCGCGGATCCTGATCTCCGGCGACGCGCCGCTGGCGCCGGCGGTGAGCGAGCGGATCCGGTTGCTCACCTCGCACTCCCTCATCCAGGGCTACGGCACCACCGAGACCCTCATCGTGGTGACCGGCCGCGCCGGCGCACCGGGAACCGCCGGCACCGCCGGGAACCCCCTGCCCGGCGTGCAGACCCGCCTGCTCGGCCGGGACGGGCAGGCGGTGCCCGCCGACGGTGAGTCCGCCGGGGAGCTGAGCATCCGCGGGCCGACCCTGTTCAGCGGCTACGTCTGCCGAACGGATCAGGGGACCCCCTCGGGCGGGTGGCACGCCACCGGAGACCTGGCCACCGTCGGCCCGGACGGCTGCCACCAGATCATCGGTCGGCGCCGGGTCGACGTGGTGCACTGCCGCGACCGACCGGTACCCGCCCGGCAGGTCGAGGAGGTCCTGCTCAGCCACCCCGGGGTCCACGATGCCGCCGTGGTGGGCACGCCGCACCGCGCCCTCGGGGATGAGATCGTCGCGTACGTCGTGGCGGCGGACGGACTCACCGCGCAGATGCTCATCGACCACGTCGGACGGATGCTGTCGGCCGTGCACCGGCCCCGGCGCGTGCACTTCCTCACCGAGTTGCCCCGCAGCGCCCAGGGTCGGGTCAGGAAGTGCCTGCTGATCGCGGCAGGGTGAGGGGGCCGGAGGAGCCGCCGGCCTGAGCTCCAGGTCCGGCCCCGGTGGAGCCCGGGCGTCCCCATCTGGCCGGCCGGGGTGGTCGGCAGCATGACCCACTGTGACGGCTACCGGTGCGCAGCCCTCGCCCCCGCGACCTCGGTCGTCTCCGTCGGGGTCGACGCCGAACCGCACGCGGCGCTGCCTGACGGCGTGCTCGACGCGATCGCGCTGCCCACCGAGCGGGCGCGTACGGCAGCGCTGCGCGCCACCGACCCGACGGTGTGCTGGGACCGCCTGCTGTTCAGCGCGAAGGAGTCGGTCTACAAGGCATGGTTCCCGCTGACCGGCCGCTGGTTGGACTTCTCCGAGGCGGACATCGTGGTCGAACCGGACGGGACGTTCGCGGCCCGACTGCTCGTGCCCGGGCCGGTGCTGGACGGCACGGAGGTGACCACCTTCCCCGGCCGGTTCCTGGTCGAGGACGGACTGATCCTCACCACCGTCACCCTCCCGACCCGGTTTCGCCCGGGTCGGGATGGTGCCGGGCCCCTCCTCGTCACCAGACGGCAGGAGGGGCCCGGGTAGCCACCACGGCGGGTGTCAGGCGTCGGTGAGCAGGTTGTTCCGCACCGTGCCCACCGCGTTGCGGGAGAGGTCGTCGACCAGCCGGGGGCACAGCTCCACCCAGGACACCGACCGGTCGTCGACGCGGAGCGCGTCCGGCCGCTCGTCGGTGGACTAGGACAGCCAGCTCGGCAGCGGCACGATGGCGCTCCTTCCGCGCGGGCCACCCGGTGGCGTGCCGCCGGCCGGTGGCGGCGCCGGCCCCGGTACGGTCGGTGGGCGGTCGGGAGGCCCCTACGCGTCCGGCCGGAGCCCCGACCGTGGTCGGGCCGCCCGGGGTCGGCCACCCCCATCGATCGGTCCGGGCGTCGTCGTGCCGTCGTGGTGGAGGAGGTGGGACCGGTGTCCGGTTCCGGGGGTCCGGTGGGGGCGGTGGGAGGGACGGTCGTCCCCGACGGGGTCCGCGCGGTCGTGCTCGACCTCGACGGTGTGCTCGTCGACAGTCTCGCCGTGGCCCGTGCGGCGTTCACCCTCGCCTACCGCGAGGTGGTCGGCGAGGGCGTCGTCCCGGTCGACGAGTACTGTCGCCACCCTGGTCGCTACCTGCCGGAGGTGCTGCGGCTGATGGGCCTGCCGGCGGCGATGGCGGAGCCGTTCGCGCGCGAGAGCAACCGCCTGGCGCACCTGGTCACACCGGTGCCCGGCGTGCCGGAACTCCTCCGCGAGCTGCGCGGGCACGGCATCGGCCTGGCCGTGGCGACCGGCCGCAGCGGGGAACGGGCCCGCTTCGTGCTGGACCGGGTCGGTCTGCTGCCCCTGGTCGACCACGTGGTCGGCGCGGACGAGGTGCCCCGGCCCAAGCCCGCCCCGGACATCGTCCGCCGGGCCCTCGACCTGCTGGACGTGCCACCCGGACGCGCGCTGATGGTCGGTGACGCGCCGGCCGACCTGGCCAGCGCCCGGAGCGCCGGAGTGGTCGCGGTGGCCGCCCTCTGGGGCGAGTCGGACGCGGAGACCCTCCGGGCCGCTGCCCCGGACGTCACTGTGACCCGGATCGGGGAGTTGGCCGCCCTCTGCCTCGGCGGCTGACCGGACAGGACGGACACTCCGCGTGAACCCGTAGAACCCCTGACGGGCCGGTGGTTCCGGGTCTACACCCCGATCCGTCCCCCGACGGGTTGATCACCGCCGCGGTTACCCGGATGATGGGCGGTGTCGGCCCCCGGGTCGATTCCGGACCGTTCCACTCACCGACGCCGACATTCCGAGGGTCCCGCCCTCACCACGGCAGCCGCACGTGACGGAGGACCACCCATGCCGGTCATCGAAGTCGAGCACCTGCACAAACGGTACGGCGACAAGGTCGCTGTCGAGGACGTCTCCCTCACTGTGGAGCAGGGCGAGATATTCGGCGTGGTCGGCCCGAACGGTGCCGGGAAGACCACCACCGTCGAGTGCGTGCAGGGACTGCGCCGGGCCGACGGCGGCCAAATCCGGGTGCTCGGTCTCGACCCGGTGCGGGACCGCACGGAGGTGCGCCAGCGGGTCGGTGCCCAGTTGCAGGAGAGTCAACTCCCCGACAAGCTGCGCGTACGCGAGGCCCTGGATCTGTACCGGTCCTTCTACCGCAACCGGGCCGACATCGACCAACTCCTGGCCGACCTCGGGCTGACCGGTCAGCGCGACACCGCCTTCCACAAGCTGTCCGGCGGCCAGAAGCAGCGGCTTTCGGTGGCCCTGGCGCTGGTCGGGCGACCGGAGATCGCGATCCTGGACGAGCTGACCACCGGGCTCGACCCGCAGGGCCGGCGGGACACCTGGAACCTGGTCGAACGGATCCGCGACAGTGGTGTGACGGTCATGCTGGTCACGCACTTCATGGAGGAGGCGGAGCGGCTCTGCGACCGGCTCGCCGTGATCGACGGTGGTCGGGTCGTCGCCATCGACACCCCGTCCGGTCTGCTCGCCCGCGTCGGCTCGGCCCACCAGGTGCACTTCCGGCCGCTCGACCCGCTCGACGAGGCGGTGCTCGACACGCTGCCCGAAGTGACCGGCGTGCGTCGCAGCGGCGACGAGGTGACCGTGGCCGGTCCCGAAGGCGTGGCCCAGGCGGTGCTCTCCGCGCTGGCCGACCGGAGGGTCCGCTACAGCGGGCTGCGTGTGGAGCAGCCCACCCTGGACGACGCCTTCGTCTCCCTGACCGGTCGTGCCGGCCAGACCGGTGCCCCCCAGACGATCGACGAGAGGTCATCGTGAACGCCCTGTCCAAGCTCGTCGCGGTCGAGGCCAAGCTGTTCCTGCGTGAGCCGGTGTCGTTGTTCTTCGTCTTCGCCCTGCCGCTGGGACTGATGCTCGTGTTCGGGCTCCCCTCGCGCGGGGCGACGCAGGGGAGCACCGGTCAGCACGGCGAGCTGACGTTCCTGCCGGCCCTCGCGCTCTCCCTCACCATCGGGATGCTCGCCCTGTTCACCCTGCCGATGGCGTTGGGCATCTACCGGGAACGGCGGGTGCTGCGCCGGCTCGCCACCACGCCGGTCAACCCCGCCCTGCTGCTCGTCGCGCAGGTGGTGGTCAACCTGGCCATGGGTGTCGCCGGTGCGGTGGTGACCGCCATCGGCGTCCGCTTCCTGCTGGACCAGCCGGCCCCGGCCAACGTGCCGGGCTTCGTGCTGGCCTTCCTTCTCGGGGTGGCCTGCCTGTTCGGGCTGGGTCTGCTCATCGCCGCGCTCGCCCCCTCGGCCCGGTCGGCCCAGTCCATCGGGCCGACGCTCTTCTTCCCGTTGCTCTTCCTCGCCGGGGCCTGGCTGCCGCGCGACCAGATGCCGACAGTGCTGGCGAGGATCGGGGACTACTCGCCGCTCGGGGCCACCGTGGACACCATCGCGGCGGCCTGGGCGGGGGACGCTCCGGCCGTACCGCAGCTGATGGCCCTGGCGGTCACCGCCGTGGTCGGCTGCCTACTGGCGGTCCGTTTCTTCCGCTGGGAGTGAGGTTGCGCGGGCGCGCCGTCCGTCGGGCTCGCCGGTGGCCGGCGCGGCCCCGCCACACCGGTGAAACCACGCTAGGGGGCGGCTAAGGGTTCTCGTCGCAGTGTGACCTGGATTACGTTCGTGGCGGACGAGAGGCCGTCTCACCTGCGGCGGAACCACTGGTCCCGCCGCTTGCGTCTCCGGTGTCACGGGACGCGACGGCCCTCCCGTCGGCACCGGCGCCGCGGCAAGGACCGGCGCATGGCGAGGCGGAACGACGAGCGACGGAGGTCGTGCGATGACAGGTTCTTTCGATCCCGCCCCGACAGTCCGGACGGCGGATCCCTTCGTCGACGATGACGACCGGATCGCCCCCTCAGCCCCGGTAGGGACCGACATCAGCCGGGAGGCCGGCGGGATCGTCGACGCGGTCCTGGAGGGTGGGCCCACCACCCTGCCGGCCGAACTGCGCAGCCACCGGGTCCCCCTGGTGGAGCACAAGATCAAGCTACCTCACTACGGAGGGTACGAGCACTTCGAGCGGGACACCACAGGCGTCGTCGACGGCACGCCCGTGGTCTTCCAGTGGAGCGGCCGTACCCGGATCGCCGAGTAGCCGCGACCGGTCCCGGATCCGGTGTCCGGCGCGGGCCGGCACGACGCCCGGCTCCGGCACCGGGTCCGTACCCGTGACGCCCAGCTCTCCGACGTGGCGTGGCAGGTCGTCACGTCGGGCGGGACCCCTCAGGGGTGCGACCGGCGGTCACCTGCCGAAGGTCCGGGTCAGTGCTCCGGTGCTGCGCCGGTGCCGCCAGTACAGGTCCCGCCGGGCGCCCTTGGGGAAACCGGGCTGCCACGGCTTCACCGGTCCGGCCATGTGGAGCACGGCCGAGTCGCTGAGTTTGCCGCCGTACTCCGGCTCCAGCCGCCAGGCCATCAGGTCGTTCCACCGGTGGGACATCCGCAGCCAGTTGCCGTAGGTGGCGTAGTTGAGGGCGTCCTGGTCCGGGTATCGCGACTCGTGTGCGTGGCGGATGAGGTAGGCCAACGCCTTCTCGGACGCCTCGCATTCCTTCCACCGGCCGACGTCGATCAGCAGCACCCCGGAGTTGAAGTAGGACCCCCGTGGGTCGAGGTGCTCGTACGACGACAGGCCCGGGATGCCCCCCATGTCGTACAGCCGGCGGTTGAACGGGTCGCGGACCGCGCCGAGCGGGACGCCACCCATGTCCACCTCGAACAGCGGCTGGAGGCTGTTCGTGCACAGGGTGTCGCAGTCGAGGTAGAGCACCCGCTCCACGTCCGGCGGGAGCGCGGCGGGCACCAGCAGGCGCAGGTACATCGCCGGGGAGAGGTACGCCATCAAGGGGTCCTTCCCCTTGGGCAGGTCGACAGTGGAGGTGTCCACCTTCAGGTACTCGACGCAGGCGTGTGGACCCGCCGCCTTGACGAGAGCGGCCCGGGAGGAGGTCGACACGTCGTCCGCCGCGATGAGCCAGTACCTGAGCGGCTCGCCCGGGTTCGACTCGGCGACCGTCGACATGACGACTGCGGCGTGTGCCGCGTACGCGGCGTCGAAGGTCAGGGTGAGATCCACGGGCGCTCTCCTCCGCACAGCTTGCGGTAAACCCGGAGAAAATAGCCCGGAAATTGCGAAACAGGCAAGGGCTTGGCCATTCAATTAGGGGTTGAAAAGTGGACCCCAGAAAGAACCCTTCAATTCGATCCCGCGGCTGGACAACGCGGCGTCGGCTGTGCGGTGGCGCTCGCGCGACTGCTCCTGGCGGTCGGCTGGACGGTCGTGGCCACCAGTGGCCGTACCGAGAGTGTCGTCGGTGCCACCGGGCGACCAGCCCGGCGGGCCGCTCGCCCTTGGACGGTACGGCAGGTTCATCCGCCGTGGGGGTTTCGGGGTGCGGATTCCCGACCCGGTGACGGAATACGTCCGGAAAGCCATTCCGGCAGATGCGGACGGCCGGTTCGTTCGAGGGTCCGGGGCTTGGACTCGGGTGGCGATCCAGGACGGAAGAGCACCTAGGCGGGAGGCGGCGCTGTCGATTCCCGGATCCGCAGTGACGGGCTGATGACGATCCGGTGGGTGGGGCGGCCGGGGTCGACGAGCCGGTCGGCGACGAGCCGCACGGCGGCCCGTCCGATCGAGCGTCGAGGCGGTCGGACGGCGGTCAGCGGCGGGCTGAAGAGCCCGGCGACCTCGTCGTCGTACGCCACGATGGAGAGGTCGCCGGGAACGGAGAGCTGCCGCTCCTCGCAGTGCTGCACCAGGGCGACGGCTTCGGCGTCGGCGTGCACCAGCAGAGCCGTCGTCCCGGTCGCCTGGCACCTGTCGAGGACGTCGTTGAGTACGGTGTCCCGCTCCGGTGAGCGTGCGTCGGGCACCACGGCCACCACTGTCGCGTCCGAGTCGAGGCCGCACTCGGTCGTGGCGTCGCGCCAGCCGCGCCGGATGTGCTGGCTGGTGGGGCTGTTGGCGTCGAGCACCAGACCGACCTTGCGGTGTCCGAGCGAGGTCAGGTGGCGTACCGCCATGGCCGCACCGAGTGCGTGGTCGGTGACCACCGACTCCATGACCGCGTGGTGGCTGCCTACCGTGGCAGTGCGTTCCAGCAGCACGACCGGGACGCCGACCTGGGCGAGCCACTCGATGGTGCGCTCGGCGCTCGGCGCGTCCATGCTCGGCGCGATGATGAGCGCGTCGACGCCCATCCGCTCCACGAGACGGGCCAGTTGCGGCTGGTCGTCCTCGGTGTCGTAGGAGGAGCCGCGCAGGACCACGCGCATGTCGAGCTCGCGGGCTGCTCCCTCGA
The DNA here is from genome assembly GCF_036017915.1 of Micromonospora sp. NBC_00421. Taxonomy (NCBI): domain Bacteria; kingdom Bacillati; phylum Actinomycetota; class Actinomycetes; order Micromonosporales; family Micromonosporaceae; genus Micromonospora; species Micromonospora sp. NBC_00421. The sequence goes on along the minus strand of NZ_CP107929.1, from coordinate 3,018,008 downwards.
CGCCGCGAGCCACGTCCGGCCAGTAGTAGTCCAACGAGGGCACGAGCATGCCGAGGGCGCGTCCGACCAGCGGGTCCAGGCCGGCGACCGGTGCCTCGTCTGCTGCCGCGGCGTCGTCCGGCAGGATCAGGGCGACCCCACCGTGGACGCGGCGAACCAGACCCTCGGCGGCCAGGTCTGCAACGTCACGCCGGATGGTGACCGGCGCGGCGCCCAGCACGTGGGACAGGTCGGAGATGCGCATCGCGCCGTCCCGTTGCAGGGCGGCCAACAGTTGCTGGCGGCGGGCGACCTGAAGCGGCCCTCGGGATCCCTCCGCCGTGGCGACGACAGGACTGTCCTTGGTCATGGGGGACCTCCGGGGAACGCTTGGTGCGGCGTGAGTTTCTTGCCGGGTGCGGACGGGTTCGCCGGCCGGCCGGCGACGAGCGGGTGGATGTGGGGCGGTGAGGTCGCCTGGTCCGGGTCGAGGTCCCCGCCGTCGTCGTACGGCGACGCGAGCACCCGTGCCGGTAGTGCGAGCACCCGTGCCGGTAGTTCCGTGCGGTGATCGCGCCACGCCGCAGCCAGCGGGTCCGCGAAGCGGTCTGCGGCGGTCATGACCCCTCGGACGGTAGAGCGACTGTGAGCGATTGTGATCGTATCAGAGCACTTGGTCGGTCGGCGTAGCGTTCTGTGCTCTCCCGATCGATTGTGTCCGTACGGGTTTGAGAAGAGCATTGACTTGCTCTGATGTGAGCGTTTTACTTCGGAAACCCGGCGGATGTCCGTACGTCACATTCATGGGCAACGCACCGCTCGCCACCTTCCACGGAGACGGCTTGATGCGACAGGACCTCGGATGACGTCCGGACCGGCCGGCCGGCTGGCACCGGGAACGAACCCCGCTGCCCCCACCGCCGCGACCTGGCACCGGGACGACTGGCTGGCCCTCGCCGACCGGATGCTCGCCGCCGTCCGGCCGTTCGCGTCGCCCGGCCACGCCCTCGTCACCCTTCCCGGGCCGGAGGGCGGTTACGGGCGGGCCGTCGACGGCCTGGAGGGGTTCGCTCGCACCTTCCTGCTGGCCGGCTTCCGCATCGCGGGCGCCCAGGGAGTGGGCGTGGACGAGCTCGTGGACCGGTACGCGACCGGCATCGCCGCCGGCACCGACCCGAGCTCTCCGGACCGCTGGGTGCGCTTGGACGAGCACCCCCAGGCGAAGGTGGAGGCCGCCTCGATCGCCCTGGTCCTGGACCTGACCCGGCCGTGGCTCTGGGACCGGTTGCCGTCCGCGGTGCGGGAGCGGGTGGTGGACTATCTGCGCCCGGCTGTCGGCGACGACACGTACCCACGGATCAACTGGGTCTGGTTCCGGCTGGTCGTACAGACGTTCCTGCGTTCGGTCGGCGGGCCGCACTCGCTCGACGAGATGGCCGAGGACCTGCGCACGCACGACGGTTTCGCCCGCGGGGACGGCTGGATGTCCGACGGTCCGGACCGCGCCTACGACCACTATGTGGGTTGGGCCCTGCACCTGTACCCGACGCTCTGGGCGCGCATGGCCGGCGCCGCGGACCTGGCCGAGCAGCGCCGCGAACGTGACCTGGCCGGCCTCGACCGTTTCCTGAGTGACGCGGTCGCGCTCGTGGGCGCCGACGGATCACCGTTGATCCAGGGACGAAGCCTGATCTACCGCTTCGCCGCGGCGGCGCCGTTCTGGGTCGGGGCCATCGCCGGCGTGTCCTCGGTCAGCCTCGGCCAGTTGCGGCGCGCGGCCACCCGCATCGTGCGCCACTTCGTCACCCACGGCGCCGTGGACGAACGCGGCCTACTCACCCTCGGCTGGCACGGGCCGTGGCCGCGACTGGCGCAGTCGTACTCCGGGCCGGGCTCACCGTACTGGGCCAGCAAAGGTCTGCTCGGCATCGCGCTCCCCGCCGACCATCCGGTCTGGACGACCCCCGAGGAGCCGCTGCCGGTCGAGGAGCGGGACACGGTGCGGGCGATACGGGCGCCCGGCTGGCTGGTCTCCGGCACCCGCGCCGACGGGGTCGTCCGCGTCGTCAACCACGGCACCGACCACGCCGTCGAGGGTGCCACCGTCGCAGACTCCCCGCTCTACGCCCGGCTGGGCTACTCCACCGCCACCAGCCCGGTCCTCGACGCCAGCGGCTGGGTCAGTCCGCTCGACCAGTCCGTCACCCTCGTCGACGACGCGGGTCGGGTCACCCACCGCGCCGGCATGCGCCTGTTGACCGTGCACGTCGACACCGACGGCGTGGGAGTGGCCGGATCACGTGCCCTCGTCCACTGGGTCGACCCGGATCCCGGTCAGCGTGATCACGGCGGCGGCCGCCTGGGCCGGTCCCGCCCGGCCGGGCACCTCACTGTGTACTCGCTGGTCCGCGGCCCCTGGGAGCTCCGGCTGACCCGCGTCGACGACCTCGCCGACGGTGTCGAGGCGGCTGCGCTGCGGCTACGGATCGGCGGCTGGGCCGTTGCCGGGGACGCGACGGTGACCCTGGGCGACCGGGTGGCGGCCGTGACCGGGGCCGGCCTGACCAGCACGCTCGACAGCGTTCACGGCGGCGGAACGGCCGGTGCCACCGCCGTTGCGCACGGCGGGCCGCTGGCCGGCGACCCGGTGGTGCCCTGGCTGGACCACCCCGTCCGGCCGGGCGCATGGGTCGTCGCCCTCATCGAGCTGTCCACGGTGCCGGCAGCCACGGCCGGGCAGGCATGCCGGGTCGTGGCCGACGAGGACGTCGACGGCCTCCACCTGGCAGTCGACTGGCCCGACGGGATCCGCACGTCGACCCGGCTGGACACCGAGCATGCCGGGCCCACCCGGCCTGGTAGCAGTACGGGCCCCGCTGGGCCCCTGACCTGAAGGAGAAAGGGATGAAGCGCGCGATACCTGCCGTCATCAGCGCCGCGGCGGCCCTGACGCTTGTTCTCGCCGGTTGTGGCGGCGGAGACGAGCCAGTCGACCCCGACGCCCCCGTGACGATCACCCTGGCCGGCTGGAGCCTGGCGTCCACGCCCGAGTTCAAGACGCTCGCCGACGGCTTCAAGGCGACCCACCCGAACGTGACGGTGGAGCTCAAGGAGTACGCCCCGGGCAACGACTACGACACCCAGATGATCACTGACCTGGCCGCCGGCACCGCTCCGGACGTCTACGTGATGAAGAACCTCAGGAACTTCTACACGTACCAGAGCGGCGGTCAGCTGCTCGACGTCTCCGACGCCACCTCCGGTCTCGGCTCGGGCCCGGCGCTCGCGTCGTTCCAGGTGGACGGCAAGGCGTACGCGGTGCCGTACCGGCAGGACTCGTGGGTGCTGTTCTACAACAAGGACCTGTTCGCGAAGGCGAAGGTGGCGCCGCCGGACGGCAGTTGGACCTGGGACGACTACACCGACGCGACGAAGCGGCTGCACACCGGGCTGAAGGCGGCCGGCTCGAACGCGACAGGCGCGTACCAGCACACCTTCCAGTCGACGGTGCAGGGTTTCGCGCTCGCCCAGACCCCCGGCGCGGATCTGCTCTCCGGGGACTTCGGCTACCTGAAGCCGTACTACGAGCGGTCGCTGGACCTGCAGGCGGCCGGCGCGCAGCCGACCTTCGGCACCGCGAAGACCAACAAGCTCACCTACCAGGCGCAGTTCGGCAAGCAGCAGTCGGCGATGCTGCCGATGGGCACCTGGTACGTGGCCACGCTGCTCAACCAGCGCAAGAGCGGTGACGCCGACACGTTCCAGTGGGGGATCGCCCCGGCGCCGCAGTTCGACAAGTCCACCACCGGCACCTCCGCCACCCCCGTCACCTTCGGCGACCCGACCGGCCTGGGGATCAACCCGAAGATCAGTAAGTCGAAGGTCGCCGCGGCCAAGGCCTTCCTCCAGTACGCGGCCGGCCCGGATGCCGGCAAGGCGCTGGCCGGGATCGGCATCACCCCGGCCCAGGTCACCGACGCGGTCACCGCGACGCTGTTCGGGCTGGACGGCGTGCCGCAGGACGAACTGTCGAAGTTCGCCTACGCCAAGCACACGATCAAGCCGGAGAACCCCGTCTCGAAGCACACCGCCGGCCTGCAGAATCTCCTCAACGAGACGCACTCGGCGATCCTGTCCGACAGCAAGGGCGTCGACGCGGCGCTGAGCGAGGCGCAGACCCGCGCCAAGAACGAGGTCCTCAACCAGTGAGCTCACGGCGGGCCCGGCGCGCGTCTCTGCCGCATGCCGGACCCGCCGCCACGCCGAACGCTCCCGGAGACTCCCTATGGCAACACTGCCGCGCACGCGACCCAGGAACCGGCGTCTGGTGTGGCGCAACACGGTCACCGGTTGGTCGTTCATCCTGCCCAACTTCGTCGGCTTCGCCGTGCTCACCCTGCTACCCGTCGCGGTGCTGTTCTACGTGGCCTTCACCAGCTGGAACGTCTTCGGGGTGGCCGAGTGGACCGGCACCGCCAACTTCCGGCGGATGTGGGGTGACGCGAGCTTCTGGACCGCACTGCGCAACACCGTCTACTACACGGCCTTCCACATTCCGTTGACCCTCGCGGCATCACTCGGGCTTGCGCTGCTGCTCAACCGCAAACTGCGCGGTGTGCGGTTCTTCCGTACCGTCGCCTTCTTCCCCTACGTCACCTCGATCGTGGCGATCGCGATCGTGTGGAACCAGCTGTTCAGCCCGGAGTACGGGCCGGTCAACGCGCTCCTGCGCGCCGTGGGGGTGGACGACCCGCCGGGCTGGACCACGTCGTCCACCTGGTCGATGCCGGCGGTCATCATCGTCGGCACCTGGCGCTACATGGGCTACTACATGCTGCTGTTCCTGGCCGGCCTGCAGACCATCCCGGCCCAGCTCTACGAGGCCGCCCAGACCGACGGCGCCTCGGCGTGGCAGCGGTTCGTGCACGTGACCATCCCCGGCCTGCGGCACACCACCTTCTTCGTCACCGTGCTGCTCACCATCGAGAGTTTCAAGGTCTTCGACCTCATCCTCCTGATGACCGGCGGCGGGCCGGGCCAGTCCACACTGGTGCTCTCGCAGTACATCTACCAGAAGGGCTTCGAGGAGAACCAGTTCGGCTACGCCTCGGCGGTCTCCATCGTCCTGTTCGCCATCTGCTTCGGCATCACGGTCATCCAGTTCATGGTCAACAAGCGGGGGAACAGCTGATGACCGCGACCGACCTATCCGTGCCCCCACCGGCCGTCGCCCCGCCCGGCGATCCCGGGAAACCCACCCGACGGGTCAGGCTCCGGGGCTGGCGGCTCCTCGGGTACGCCGCCCTCGTGCTCGCGGCGGTCGGGCTGCTGCTGCCGTTCTACTGGATGGTGCTGGCGTCGTTGAAGACCAACAACGACGTCTTCACCATCCCGATCACCTGGCTGCCCGATCCCGTGGTGTGGCGGAACTACCTCGACATCTGGCAGCGCTCGGACCTGACGACGTGGCTGCGGAACACCCTGCTGCTGTCGGTGGTCGTCACCTTCCTCCAGGTCCTCACCGGCAGCTTCGCCGCCTACGGCTTCGCCCGGGTCCGCTTCCCCGGCCGCAACCTGCTCTTCCTGGCGTACGTCGGGACGATCGCGGTGCCCTGGCAGTCGTACATGATCCCGCAGTTCATCCTCATGTCGAAGTTGCAGCTGTCGAACACCCTGTGGTCGATCGTCGCGCTACAGGCGTTCGGCGCGTTCGGCGTGTTCCTGATGAAGCAGTTCTACGAGACGATCCCGGAGGAACTCAGCGAGTCGGCGCGGGTCGACGGGCTCAGCGAGTACGGCATCTACCGACGGATCATGCTGCCGTTGTCCCGGCCGGCGCTCGCCAGCCTGGCCCTGCTGACGTTCGTGACCACCTGGAACGACTACCTCGGCCCGCTGATCTACCTGCGCAGTCCGGAACTGCGCACCGTCCAGTTGGGGTTGAACACCTTCATCTCCCAGTACAACGCCGAGTACGCGCTGATCATGACGGGCTCCGTGCTGTCCGTGCTGCCCGTCGCGGTCATCTTCCTGCTCGGCCAACGCCACTTCATCGAGGGCATCGCCACGACCGGACTGAAGGGGTGAGGCCCATGCGCTCACGCCACCACACCATCGCCGCCGTCTTCGACGGGATCCACGTCGCGCTCGTCACCAACCTGCTGCTGGTGCTCGGCTGCCTGCCCCTGGTGGCCCTCGCGTTCACCACCGACGCGGCGCGCTCCTGGCCGCTCTACGCGTTGACCGCCCCGCTCTGCGCACCCGGGCTCTGTGCGGTCTTCGCGGTCATGTCCGCCTACTCCACGGGCGACTCCGGCGGCGTCCTGCGCACCTACGGACGCGCCTGGCGAACCACCGCCCGGCCGGCGATGCTCTGGACGGCGGCAGCCATGGCGGCCCTGGTCGTGCTCACCGTCGACGCCCGCGCCGCGTGGGGCCACCGGGTCGGGGCCCTCGCCCTGCCGGTGCTGGCGACCCTGATCGTCCTCACCGTCGCGACCACGTTGCTCGGGTTGGTGACCGTCGCCGAGCGGCCCACCGCGCCGCTGCGCGAGGTGGCCCGTGTCTGCGGATATCTGGCGGTGCGCCGGTGGTACCTCACCGTCGCGTCGCTGCTCGTGCTCGCGTTGCTCGTCCAGATCCTGGCGGCCCGTCCCGCGCTCGCCCTCGGCCTCGCCGCCGCGCCGCTGCTCTACGTCGTCTGGGCCAACAGCCGCTTCACCCTGCGGGCCGTCCTCGACCCACCGACGGCCGCGGCCCAGCGCACCTGACCACCACGTTCCGGCCACCGAGCGGGGACGTCGACGACACACCTGCCCGGCACCGGACCGGACCCACGAGGGAGAACAGCATCCATGACGGCAACCAATGTCCGTCCCCACTCCGACGCAGAGGCCGTGGCGGCTGCGGTGGCCGCCGCGATACGCACCGTCGACGCGAACATCGCCACCTTCGGCGACCGGTACCCCGCGGACACCACCGACGCCGACCGCTACCCGCTCCGACCGCCGAGCGGCGGCCAGCCCGAGGGCGCCAACGTCGGTTGGACCACCAGCTTCTGGCCCGGCATGCTCTGGCTGGCGCACGACCTGACCGGTGACGACAGGCACCTGCGGGCCGCCCTGTCCCACGTGGACAGCTTCGCGTCCCGGATGACCCACGGCATCGACCTGGACACCCACGACCTCGGGTTCCTCTACACCCTCGCCTGCGTCAACCCGGCCCGTCGTACCGGTGACCCGCAGGCCCGGGACACGGCTCTCGCCGCCGCCGACCACCTGATGACGCGCGTGCTCGAACCCGCCGGGATCATCCAGGCCTGGGGCGACCTCGACGATCCGCGCCAACGCGGCCGCACCATCATCGACAGCCTCATGAACACGCCGCTGCTCTTCTGGGCCAGCCACACCACGGGCGACGACCGCTACGCCGTCGCGGCCCGCCGGCACACCGCTCAACTGCGCCAGCACATCCTGCGCCCGGACGGCACCACCTTCCACACCTTCTACTGGGATCCGGACAGCGGGGTGCCGCTGCGGGGCGAAACCGAACAGGGCCACGCCGACAACTCCTGCTGGGCCCGCGGGCAGGCCTGGGGCATCTACGGGTTCAGCCTCAACCACCGGCACATCGGCGATCCCGCGCTGCTCGCCGCCGCGAGCGCCTGCGCCGACCGTTTCCTCGCCCACCTGCCCACCGACCGCGTCGCGTACTGGGACCTGGAGTTCGGCGACGGCAGCGGCCAGGAACGGGACAGTTCCGCCGCGGCCATCGCCGTCTGCGGCCTGCGCGAACTCGCGGACAACCTCACCGACACGGCCAGCGCCGGCCGGTACCGGACGGCCGCCGCCGAGATCCTGCGGTCGCTCATCGACCACTACTCCACCGGCGGCCAGCCGGTCTCGAACGCGCTGATCCTGCACGGCGTCTACGACAAACCCAAGGCTGTCGGCGTCGACGAGGGAACCCTGTGGGGCGACTACTTCTACCTGGAAGCCCTCACCCGCGCCACCATCCCCGGCTGGACCAGCCCCTGGTGACCACCGAGACCGACCCGCACCGCCCCGCATCCCGAAAGGTGACCATGGACTACCGCTACCACTGCTCGATCCCCGCCGCCGCCGGCCGGAACACGCTGCCCTTCAATCCCTGTCGGCTGTTGGACTTCACCCTGCTGCGGCTGTCGGCCGGCGAGATCTGGACCGGCGAGTCCGGTGACCGGGAGATCCTGGCCGTCATCCTCGGTGGCACCGCCAGCTTCACCGTCGCCGGCCACCACTTCCCGCAGGTCGGCCAACGTCCGGACGTGTTCTCCGGCAAACCGCACTCGGTCTACCTCCCGGCCGGCTCCTCGATCACCGTCGAGGCCGTCACCGACGTGGAGGTCGCCCTCCCCAGCGCCCCCAGCGAACTGGCCACCGACCCCTACGTCATCGCGCCGGAGCAGGTCGCCACCGGGCGGTGGGGAGCAGCCAACTTCGGCCGCAACTACCACCAGATCCTCACCGAGATCGCCCAACCGGAGCTGCCCGCCCGCCGGCTCATCGTCGGCGAGACCTACACGCCCTCGGGCAACTGGAGCACCTACCCGCCACACCGGCACCGGGTCGACGACCTGCCCGCCGAGGCCGCACACGAGGAGATGTACTACTACCGCGTCAACCCGGCGGACGGGTTCGGTATCAGCCGGGTCTACACCGACGACGGGTACGAGGAGAACGTCACCATCCGCGAGCACGTGATGCAGATGATGCCCGAGGGCTACCACACCGTGGTCAGCGCACCCGGCTACACGACCTACTTCCTGTGGTTCCTGGCCGGCACGCAACGCACCCAGGGTGCCCGCGAAGACGCCGGTCTCGCCTGGGTGGGGCGGACCGTGCCAACCCTGCGCAGCCTGGGCCTGTAGGGACGGTCCCGGGCACTGTTCACCTCGACGGCCGGGTCGCGATGGTCACCATCCACAACCGTGGGATGGATCAGACCATCGCGACCAGGCCGGCGCGGAGACGACGCGTCGACTCCCGTGATTCAGCGCGCGCGGCGGTAGTGTACGGCCACCACGCCGTTGCGGAACGGCTCCGCCGAGAGCAGCTCGAGCCGGCGCGTGCCGGGCAGCCCGCCCTGGTACAGGGTCGGGCCGTGGCCGGCGATCCTGGGCTGGACGAGCATCCGGTACTCGTCGATCAGGTCCAGCCGGTCGAGCTCGGTCGCGAGCTTGCCGCTTCCGAGGAGGACCCCGGCCGGGGTCGCGTCCTTGAGCTTCTGCACGCCCTCGCGCAGATCGCCGGCGATGTGGTGGCTGTTGGTCCACGGGAAGTCCGTGCGCGTCGACGACACGACGTACTTGGGTTTGGCCTCCAGCTTGGCCGCCCACTCGCGTATGGCCGGCGGCGCCTCCTGGTCGCCGCGGGCGACGGCCGGCCAGGAACTCTCCATCATCTCGTAGGTGACGCGACCCCACAGCATCGCCCCGCCCTCGTCCATGAGACGGGTGAAGAAGGCGTGCGTCTCGTCGTCGGCGATCCCCTCCTGGTGGTCGACGCAGCCGTCCAGGGTGAGGTTGAGGCTGAAGGTGAGGAGTCCCATGGCCGGGGAGTCTAACGCCAATGGCGTCGCGACCCGGGCGTGATCGGATCTGTCAGTCGTCGGTTTCGAGGGCGAAGGTGTTGCCGTCCGGGTCCTGGAACCAGGCGATACGTCCACCGCCTGCCCGAGCGGTGATGCCCTTGGCGTCGTGTTCCAACTGGTCGTAGCGGATGAACTCGACGCCGGAGGAGACGAGTTCGTCAACGATCCGGTCGATGTCGTCGACATACCATGTCGCCAGTGTCGCCGGGGTCTTTCCGGCCGTGACCGCCTGGTACACATTCAGTGCCGGCGCGCCACCCGAACCATAGACGCGGCTGCCGTCGGCGATGTCGGCGCTGGGGCCGGAGTGCAGCGCCGGCAGGCCCAGTCTGCCTTCGTAGAACGCGACCGCCCGCTGTATGTCGGACACGGCGATCGACGTTCTGAGGTGATGGGCGCTCAACGGCATGAACCACTGTCCCACACGCGGGCGGTTGGAGGGCCGGGCTGGCCACCGCGTCGCGCATCCCCGACCTTGTGGCACGCTTCGCCAAGGAGGACCGCGGCGGCACCTGGCAACTGCCGCAGAGCCCGGTCACCCGTTCGAGCGCCCGTCAAAGCGGGGGGAACTCAGCGTCCGGCCCAGGACGTCGACGCCCTGGGCCGGACTGGTGCCAGGTCGCCGTTCAGGCGATCTTGATGTCACTGCACCACATGTAGGTCTGGTCCGCGTGCGACGCCTTCCAGATCACGAACATGACGTGGTTTCCGGTACGCGAGGAGGGAATCGAGACGTTGAACGAGATGTTCTGTGCCGGCGCGTAACGCCCGGTCGTGGTGATCAGGTCGAGGTTGCCCCACCCGACCTTCTGCGTGGCGGGGTTGAACCCCTGCTTGGTGACGTAGACCCGGAAGAAGTCGGCGCCGTGGCTGGCCTGGTCGTACATCTGGACCGTGAGGTTGCGGTTGACGGTGGTCGCCTTCCACGCCCCGGGCTGGTTCAGTGAGTCGTTCCGGGAGAGCGCGTTGCTGCACAGCTGCCCGTCCGGGGTGCTGGACTGGTACTGACCGGCGAGGCCGTCGCGCAGCGCGCTCATCCAGTTCCACATGGTGTCCGGGTTGGCCTGGAACGCCTGCCAACACATCGGGTCCTGCTGCTGCATGGCCGGGTTTGTGTGCTGGCTGCCCCACGTCTTCCAGCACTGGTACGCCCGGGTCGCCGGGTTGATGATCGTCCCATGTGCCTGGGCTGGGCTGGTCACGGGCAGCGTACCGACCACCATGGCGAATATCAGGACGAGCGCCTGGAGGGACCGGCGGGCGGTTGACCGGGGGCGTCCGCCGGATTGGTCGGACTGGTGTGAACGCACTGTTCATCCTCCATTCGTCGGTACGGGACATCGGGAGGCGAATGCTCCCGAATCCACTGTCGCACCGATGGCTAGAAATATCAACGATGATCAATATTTAGTTGGATGTGGAGCGAGCTGTCCGGGATCGCCCGGATCCACGACACGCCTGTGCGTGGCCGGGCGCAGCCGCGGCATCGTCACGGGTGGGATCCGGCGGCCGGGCGAATGCGGGTCGTGACGCCTGCCGGGTCGTCCGGCGTGGTCACAGCCCGGCTGCGGCGTCGTACCGGCGGCGCTGGTCGGCCAGCTCCGAAGGGGCAAGCGCCTCCTCTTGCGCCAACGTTGCATACCTGGCGGGGAACATCTCCCGCAGCCGGTCGACGAACCTGACGTCGGCCGTAGCCTCGACGACCTGGATGCCCGGGGGGTCGGTGGACATGTCCATGATCAAGGGGCCGGCCAGCTTGACCGCCACGTCCCAGGGGCGCTTCTGTTCGGCGATTCCGCAGAGGTGGAAGCCGTAGACCTTCTGCACGTCGGCGAGCGTGGTGGCCTCGGCCGGCTCGTAGCCGTAGACGCGGACCCCGCAGATCACCGGCGGCTTCTCCTCGGTGCCGCCCTGCTGGGTGCTGTGTCCGGCGTGCTGGTGCTGCCCCGGGTCCGCCTGTTCGAGCGTGGTGCGCATCCGGGCCACGATCTGCGCCTGCAGATCCGCCGGCTCCGTCTCGGTGCTGGCCCGGTTGGCCAGTACGACAGTGCCGGCCGACACTGCCAACAGGGTCACCGCCGCCCATACCAGGCGGTGGCGGTACCACCGCGCGAATCTCTCTCGGGAAACCATGGTCGCCTCTCACCTCGTCGCCGGCTCCGGTGTGCTGGCGGGCGGGATCGGATGCCCCCGCGTGTCGGGCGCGTGGGCCGTCGGGCGCGCGGGCCGGGGGGGATACGTGTGGCGGGCGAGGGGCGCCCGCCGGCATGATGCCCCTCGTCGGGGGATGGCCCGGCGATGTGACAGGCGGGCGTCCGCCGGAAGGCGACGCGTTGCCGGCACTGCGATGCTCCCGCACTGGCCGTTCTCAGCACGGTTGCCCCCGTGCTGCGGCGATATGAGCCATTCCAACACGTCTGGTGCCGCTCTGCAACATTGACGAGCGTCGGTGTCGCTGCTTGCGATCATCGACGGGAGCTCGGTAGCGTGGCGAGCGAAAGCATCCAAGCTAGTCAATCTATTGGCGCTGGACCCCTCTGCCGGCTCCACCACGCACCAGAGCAACGTGTGCCACGTCGCGCCGCCACGGCCCGCAACCGGGCGCCCGGCGCCCGACCCGAGGACCTGTCGTGACCACCTCACCGTCCGCCGTACCGGCATCGCCCACCCTCCGCCGGCTGGCTCTGCTGTCCCTGGCCGTCGTGCTGACGGCCGCCGGCACGGCCGCGGCAACGCAGTCCTCGTCCGCCGCCGCGCCGACCGTCGCGCCCCGGGCGGCGGCGACCCCCACGACACCGCCTGGGTCGTACCCGGGGCCGGGCCGGGTCACCGGGGACGTCGGGGTGCACGATCCGACGATCGTGGTCCGTCCGGGTGGTGGTTACCTGTTGGCGCACACCGGTGCCAACATCGCCCTCAAGACCTCCAGTGACCGGACCGCGTTCCGTAACGCAGGTGCGGTGTTCCCCAACGGTGCGCCGTGGACCACCACGTACACCGGTGGCAGCAGCAACCTGTGGGCGCCGGACCTGTCCTACCGTGATGGTCGGTACTGGCTGTACTACTCGGCCTCGACGTTCGGGTCGAACCGGTCGGCGATCTTCCTGGCCACGAGCACCACCGGTGCCTCCGGCAGTTGGACCAACCAGGGTCTGGTGATCGAGTCCCGGACGTCGGACAACTTCAACGCGATCGATCCGAACCTGGTGGTCGACGCCTCCGGCAGGTGGTGGCTCAGCTTCGGGTCGTTCTGGTCCGGCATCAAGATGGTGGCGCTGAATCCGGCCACCGGGAAGCGCTCCGACACGACGGTGCGCAGCATCGCGGGCCGCAACGGAGGCGCGATCGAAGCCCCGGTGATCGTGCGGCACGGCAGCTACTACTACCTGTGGGTGTCGTTCGACAGGTGCTGCCAGGGCGCGGCGAGCACCTACCGGGTCATGGTGGGCCGGTCCACCTCGGTCACCGGGCCGTACCTCGACCGCAACGGTGTGGCGATGACCGCCGGCGGTGGCACCCAGGTGCTCGCCGGGCACGGCAACATCCACGGACCGGGGCATCAGGCGGTGTTCACCGACACCGACGCCGAGGTGCTCGTCTACCACTACTACGCCGACAACGGCGCGTCGTTGCTGGGCATCAACCTGCTCGGCTACGACAACGCCGGCTGGCCGTTCGTCTACTGACGGCGGCCGTCGTCCGAGATTTCACTGTGGTCGTGCGGTGGACCCGATGTCGGCGTCGAGGTGGTCGGCGAGCCGGGCGGCCCCGGTGAGCATGGCCCGGCCACGCTCGGTGAGCCGTTCCCGCCACTGACGCAGTGACGCGGCGAGCGGTTCGGCGCCGCCGGCTTCGCGTACCCGACGCAGCACGCCGGCGATGTGGTCGAGCCGGTACCCGCCCCGGCGGAGCAGGTGAGCGAGTTCGGCGTCGCGGACGTCGTCCGGCGAGTAGACCCGGTAACGGGTCGTCGGATCGCGCGCCGGCTGCAGGATCCCGGCCCGCTCCCACTTGCGCAACGTCGCGGGTCGTACGCCGAGCCGGTGCGCCAGCACGCCGATCGGCACGGCCCGGCGACCCTGCGGTTGCCGTGGCGAAACGGTGAGGACGGCGACCGCCGCCTCGACCGCGTCCAGCGTTTCCCGGTCGCGTTGCAGCAAGATGTGGCTGTGGTCGATGGCGCGCCAGGCTGCCTCGAACTCACCCCGGTTGACCGCACGCATGATCTCGCCGCCGGCAGCATGGCCGTGGCCCGCGATCAGTGCGAGATAGGCGCTCAGCGCCCTGGCGTGCACCTCGGTGAAGCGCCGGTAGCCGTTCGGGTCGCGGGGGGCCGTGGGCAGGACGCCGTCCCGCTCGTAGTTGCGCACGGACTGCGCGGAGAGGCCGTGACGGCGCGCGAGGTCGGCCGGTCGGCGTACCCCTGGGTTTGAGGGTTTCGAGGCGCTCACCGTGCTCCGTCGCTCGCAGGTCTCCATCGGAGATTCAACGATACGGTTGAGGCAATGAGTTTCCTTCTCGACCTGTTCGCCGTACCGCCGACCCTGCTCGCGCTCGGCGAGCCGACGCATGGCGAGTCAGCCTTCCTCCAGATCCGCAACGAGGCGTTCCTGTCGCTGGCCGGGCACGGCTACCGCTCGATCGCGGTGGAGAGCGACCGGGCTGCCGGGCTGATCGCCGACGGGTTCGTCCAGGGTTGCGCCGCCGTCACGCTCGACCGGGCGCTCGCCGAAGGGTTCAGCCACGGGTTCGGGTCCGCCCCGGCCAATCGCGACCTGCTGCTCCGGATGCGCGAGTGGAACGCCGGACGACCGGCTGCCGAGCGGCTGACGTTCCACGGCTTCGACGCTCCGCTGGAGATCGAGGGCGCCCCGAGCCCACGGCGCCACCTCACCCGGGTCTGTGAGTTCCTCGGCCTCGACCGGGTAGCGGAGATCGACGACCTGGTCGGCGACGAGGCGCGGTGGAGCGACCCGGCCGCGGTCTGGGAGCCCGGCAGGTCGATCGGGCGCTCGACCGACGCCAGGTGTCTGCGGGTGCTCGCCGACGACCTGCTGACCGAGTTGTACCTGCGGGCACCCCGCCGACCTGTCGGCTGGCAGGCGGCGTTCGTGCACGCCACGTCCGCCGTCGCGGTGCTGCGCTACCACGCCGCGGCCGCCGCACCGTCGGAGCGGGAGGAACGCTTCGCCCGCCTGGCCGGGGTCCGGGACGGGCTGATGGCCGAGAACCTGCTGGCGATCCGGTCGGCCGAGGCGCAGCGAGGACCCACCCTGGTCTTCGCGCACAACGCCCACCTGCAACGTCATCCGATCACGATGACGGTGGCCGGAACGGACGTGTCGTGGGCGAGCGCCGGGGCGATCGTCTCCGCGCTGCGCCACGACCGGTACGCGGTGGTCGTCGGCAGCCTGGGTGCGAGCCCCGCGCTCGGCATCGAGGCGCCCACCGCGTCGACCTACGAGGGCCGGCTCCAGCAGGAGAGCGTCCTTCCCCGGTACGTGCGCGCATCCGAGATAGCGGCGGCCGAGCGCAGGACGCACGACCACCGCTACTACCCGCTGGACCGGGCCGCGATCGACCACGCCGACGCGGTGCTGCACGTCCCGACCGGTGTCGACGCGGCGGTGCTCGTCGATCGCATCCTCGCGCTGCCCGGCGTCGAGCAGCTGGTGGCGAGCGAGGAGAACGGGTCGCCCGAGGGGTCCTGGGGCGACCGGTTCTTCTATGTCGGTCCGGACCGTCGACAGCCGTTCGCCAGCATCGTCGCGCACGACGTGCCCGGCTTCGACGAGGCCTCCCAGCTCGACCGGCCCGGTGTCTTCCGGCTCAACCTCGACCTGGGCCGCGCCGAGTTCGAGAGGGTCTTCGGCTTTCCCCCGAAGGCCTTCGAGGAACACCGGCACGCCTTCGACTTCGCCCGGCTGGACACCCTCGTGCCCCACCCCGGCTACGCACGGTACGGCTTCGGCAGCATCGTCATGCCCGGCCCTCAGCTGCTGCCCGAGATCGACCGGCTACTCGCGACCGCGTACGCCCGCGCGGTCGACCGGCACGAGCGGGCCGTGCGCCGGTCGGCGGGCCGGCGGGGCTGAGCGGCGGCCCGAAGCTGCTCAGTGTTCCGTGGGCGCGGACGGCGTCCGCGACCGGGCGTGCGAAGTCGAGGGTCCGGTGGGCACCGGACCATGCGGTGGCGCACGCCGGTGAGCGCGCACCACCTCATCCGACGCGTGGCCGGGCCGGGTTCTGCGCTCTCACGCTCCACCGTCCTTCCGCGCGAGTGAGCCGGATGGGATGGTCGAAGCACGTGCTGACCTGGTCGCTGGTGAGGACCTCGTCGGCGGGCCCCGATGCCAGGCGGCACCCGTCCCGCAGCAGCAGCACATGGGTCGTCCCGGGAGGAAGCTCCTCCAGGTGGTGGGTGACCAGGACGGACGCGAGCTCCGGGTAGGTGTGTTGCAGGGTGTCGAGCCGTTCGATGAGCTGCTCCCGGCCGGCGACGTCCAGACCGGTCGCGGGTTCGTCGAGCAGCAGGAGCCGTGGACTGGGCATCAGCGCACGGGCGATGAGCGCGCGGCCCCGTTCCCCCTGCGACAGGGTCGGCCATCGTGCCCCGTGACGCCCGCTGAGGCCGAGCAGGCCGATCAGACGGTCGGCCGTCGCGATCTGCTCGGGTGTCGGCTGCCAGCGGGGAATGCGTTCGATGGTGTTGGTCAGCCCGGTCAGCACGACGTCCTGCACCGTGAGGGGCGAACGAAGCTCGTGTCGCGGATTGACGTGGCCGACGTAGCACCGCAACTCGCGCATGTCGACCCGCCCCAACCGGTGGCCAAGCACCTCGACGGTGCCACGGGTGGGGTGCGCGAGCGCTCCGAGGAGACTGAGCAGCGTGCTCTTGCCCGCCCCGTTGGGGCCGAGTAGCGCCCAGTGCTCGCCGGCTCGTACCGTCAGCGACACCCCGTACAGGATCGGATTGCCGTCACGGACGACAGTCGCGTCGGTCACGCGCAGTACCGGGGGAGCGTTCACGAGGAAGCCCGCCCGGAGCGGTTGACGGCGGCCATCACCGCGTGCACCGAGGCGCTCAGGACGGACGTGTCCCAGCCGGCGCCCCAGCAGGTGGCGTCGTCCACCCGGCACTGGGCGTAGGCGACGGCCGGGCTGCCCGGTCCGGTGGTGGTGGAGTGCTCGGCGTAGCCGAGGATGTCGATGGTGATGCCGACGGTACCGAGCGCGTCGGCGAGGGCGGACAGCGGCCCGTTGCCGGTACCCCGGCAGGAGCGCTCCTCCCCGTCGACCTGCAGCGTGCAGACGAACTGGTGCTCGCCGGGCGCGGTCTCCGCGGTGTGCCAGGAGACCAGGGTGAGCGGGCCGTCCAGGGCCGGGGTGAGGTAGGTGGTGCGGAAGAGCGCGAACAGTTCCTTGTGGGTGAGCTCCTGACCGGTGGCATCGGTGACCTGCTGCACCGTGCGGGAGAAGTCCGGGCGCATGCCCTCGGGCAGGTCCAGGCCGTGGTGAGTGCGCAGAAGGTGCGCGATGCCTCCCTTGCCGGACTGGGAGTTGATGCGGATGACCTCCTCGTACGTGCGGCCGATGTCGCCCGGGTCGACGGGCAGGTACGGCACCGCCCACGGGGCCTCCCCGGCGGGTACGCCCAGCTGGGCGGCCTGCTTGGCGTGGTGGGTCATGCCCTTGGCGATGGCGTCCTGGTGGGTGCCGGAGAAGGCCGTGTGGACGAGGTCGCCTCCGTAGGGGTGACGGGGGTGGACCGGCAGCCGGTTGCAGTACTCCACCACCTCGCGCACCGCGTCGATGTCGGAGAAGTCGACCATCGGGTTCACGCCCTGCGCGTACAGGTTCAGGGCCAGGGTGACGAGGTCGACGTTTCCGGTGCGCTCGCCGTTGCCGAACAGGCAGCCTTCCACCCGCTGCGCCCCGGCCAGGACGGCGAGTTCGGCGCAGGCGACGCCGGTGCCGCGGTCGTTGTGCGGGTGGACCGACAGGATCACGGACTCGCGGCGTGCCAACTGACGGTTCATGTACTCGATCTGGTCCGCGTACACGTTGGGGGTGGCGATCTCCACCGTCGCCGGCAGGTTGTGGACCACCGGCCGGTCCGGGCTCGCCTCCCAGAGCTCGGTCAGACTGTCGCAGACCTCCAGGATGAAGTCCGGTTCCGTGAGGTTGAAGACCTCCGGGGAGAACTCGAACCTGATGTCGGCACCCGGACGCTCCTCGGCACGACGCATCAGGTAGGTGGCGGCGTCCCGGATCAGCTCGTGGACTTCGGCCCGGGAGCGACCGAGAACCACGTCTCGCCAGGTGGGCGCGGTCGCGGTGTAGAGGTGCACGAGAGTGCGGGGCAGTCCTTCGACGGAGGCGACGGTCCGGTCGATCAGGTCCCTGCGCGCCGCGGTGAACACGGAGACGGTGACGTCCTCGGGGACGACGCCACTCTCGGCCAGGTGGCGTACGAAGTCGAAGTCGGTCTGGCTGGCCGAGGGGTAACCTACCTCGATCTCCTTGAAGCCCATGGCGACCAGGAGATCGAACATCCGGCGCTTGCGTCCGGTGTCCATCGGCTCGGCCAGCGCCTGGTTGCCGTCGCGCAGGTCGACGGGCACCCACAGCGGGGCCCGCTCGATCCGCCGCGAGGGCCAGGTCCGGTCAGTGAGGGGCAGGGCGACCCGTTCGTGCGCGGGCTGGTAACGGTGGTGCGGCATCGCGCTCGGGCGCTGCGGATTCCAGTGCGGCGCATCCTCGGGGACGTCGCCGGCGGGCGTGCGCAGGGTGGGGAACACCGTGCCCTGAGAGTGGGAGATCATCGTGCGGAACTTCTTTCGGTCGGCTGTCCGGTGACCGGCACAACGCGGTGCCCCGCTGCGGGGTGCCGGTCGTGTCAGACCCCGCAGCGGCAGCCGAGGAGAAGAAGCTCATACAGCAGCATGAGGAGTAAGATAGCAACAACTCAGCTCCTCAGACAACCTGATAGGTTTAGAAGGGTGGACCACACATGTCGCTAGGTGCTTTGCGGCCGTCCCCTCTTGTCGAGCAGGCCACCGACCACCTGCGCGAGCAGATCACCGGCGGTGAGTGGGCGGTGGGGACGAAGCTCCCCGGCGAGACCGCCCTGGCCAAGGCGCTCGGCGTGGGGCGATCGACCGTCCGGGAGGCCCTGCGAGCCCTCGCCGGCGCAGGGCTGGTGCAGGCGCGTCAGGGATCCGGTGTCTTCGTCATCGCGACCAGGCCCCACCAGAGCTGGTCCACCCAACTCCGACGGGCGGCCATCACCGATGTCTACGAGGTCCGGATGCTCGTCGAGGTGGAGGCCGCGCAGTTGGCCGCGCTGCGCCGGACCGACGACGACGTCGTCGCCCTCCACGAGGCCCTGACCCGGCGTCGTGATGCCGCGAACGCTGACGACGCCGAGTTCGTCGCAGCCGACATCGCCCTGCACGAGAAGGTGGTCGCCGCAGCGCACAACCCGGTGCTCACCGGCCTGTTCACCGAGTTCGTACCGGTGCTGCAACAACGGCTGCTCGACCTGGTGGAACTGCTCGACCTGCGTGCCGACGACCCGAACCACGGCGACGAGGGGCACGCCGCGCTGGTGGGCGCCATCGCGGAGAGAGACGCCGAGGCGGCCGGGCAGGCGCTGCGGGACGAACTCAAGCAGACCCTCGCCCTGCTCCGTTCCCTCTGACACGTCATTCCTGCAGAGAGCGGCGGCCGGGGGCCGGCGACGGGGCACGTCCGAACCGGCGGAGGACTCGTCGGTCAGGAGTTCCAGGTACGCGGTGTGCAGTTCGGGGCTCGGGTCCATGCCGAAGTCGTCGCGCAGTTGCCGCTGGATGCGGGTGGCCCCGGCACCGCGCTGGCGTCACCGCGGGTGCGGTCCGGTGTTTACCTGTGCGTAGGAGGGCAGGTCCGCGCGCACCGGGCGGCCGTCGCGGACGGCCAGGGCCGCCTCCACCGTCGCGGCGAGGGCGGCGCGGAAGAGCAGGGAACCGGTGCTGATCCGTCGTACGCCCAGGTCGGTGAGGGCGGCGACGGTGTGCCGTCCGGGCAGGAACAGGACGTTGACCGGTACGTCCACCGCCGCCACGACGGCGGCGATGTCGGCGGGTCCGGCCAGGCCGGGGACGAACACGGCGTCGGCGCCGGCGTCCGTGTAACGCCGGATCCGGTGCAGGGTCTCGGCCAGGTCGCCGGGGCGCTGCCAGTGGGTGTCGGTCCGGGCGTTGACGAACAGGTGCGGCACCTCCCGCTTCACCGAGCGGATCAACGCCGCGTGTGTGGTGACCGGGCCCATGGCGTCCTCCATGTTGACGCCGACGGCACCGGCGGCGGCCACCGCGACCGCGGCGTCGACCGAGCCGGTCTCGATGTCGACGGTGACGTGGACCGGAAGTGTCGCCAGGCTCTGGGTGAGACGCAGGGTGTGGGCGTCGGCGGCGTGGACACCGTCGGGAAGGCCGTTGGCGGCCGCGACGCCGAGGCTGGTCGTGCCGAGTGCCGGGAAACCGGCGTCGACCAGGAGGCGGGCCGAGGCGACATCCCAGACGTTCGGCAGGACGAGCGGGTCGCCGGTGCGGTGGAGGGCGGCGAAGTCCCTCACCCGTGGGCTCCGGCGACGAGGGCGGTGTCACGACTGCTGAGCTGCGGCATGTGCCGAACCCTAACGGCCACCACTGTTCGACGGCCGCAGCCGAGAGTGCGCGCGGGTCCTATGGTGGCGGCTCTGACCGTCGATCGAGGGAGAGCCCGTTGTCGCCGTCGCACCGACCAGCCCGTTGGCGCACCGTCGCTGTCGCCCTGAGCCTGGTCATCGGGCTCCCCGGCTGCACCGCGCCCCGGGCGGAGCGGGCGGAACGACCGTCCGCGCGGGTCGAGCAGACTCAGGAGAGCCTGCGCGACGGCGTCGCGTCGGCCACCCCGGACGGACCTCGGCCGGCCTGGTCGGTGTCGGTCCGCCGGCTCGACCAAGAGCTCGGCGAGAGCGGTCAGCTCGTCATCGTCCCCGACGAGCGCGAACTACGGGCGGTGGACCGGGCCACCGGGCAGGAGCGGTGGCGTCATCCGTTCACCACGGGCTACCAGTACGTGATCGCCGGTGGGTCGATCGTGGCCAGTGACAACGACGACGGCGGCATGGAGGTGCTCGACGCGGCCACCGGAGCCACCCGGTGGCGGGCGGACGGGAGCCAGGACGTCGTCGTCCACGAAGAGGTCGTCTACGCCAGGGAATGCGCCGGCACCGGCAGCTCGGCGACCTGCGTGATCACCGGTCGGGAGGTGCAGAACGGTCGCGAACTCTGGAAGCTGCCCGCCGACCGGTTCGCCAGGGTGAGCGACGTGACCCTCGGTGCGCGCACGCCGTACGCGCCGGCCACCGGCCGGTACGTGGTGGTGCGGCTGAGCACGCCGACCCGACCGGCCACCTACACGCCCGTCGCCCCGACCACCGGGCGGGCCGGGGCCGGGCGGTTGCCGAACCGGGCCTGGTACGGCTTCGTCGCCGGTGACCTGCTGGTGAGCACCGACAACGACCCTCCGAAGGGTGACCGGCGCTGCACGGTCAGCGTCACCAGCGTCAACGCGACGACCGGTGTCAGGGGCTGGTCCGGTGCGGTCTACAGCGGCCGCCGGGAGGACGGCGAGTGCGCCAAGCGGCTGGCCCACCACCGAAGCGGGCCGACCCTGATCGGGACCGGCACCCGGCTCGTCGCGGTCACCGCCGACGAACGACCGCAACTCGTCGACCTGCGCACCGGCGGGACGGTGTGGAAGGGTGACGCCGCCGGCGTGCCGATCGACGGTGACGACCGGTCGGTGCTGGTGCGTGGCACCGCCGACACGGGTGCGCTGGCGTTGCTCGATCTCGCCACCGGCGTACCCCGGTGGACCGCGCCGGATCCGGCGCTGGCCGGTACGTCGGCGAGCTGGCGGTCGGCGGTGACCGCGGGGCTGGTGGCGGTCAGCGCGGCCGAGGACGACCGGCCGCAGGTGGTCGTGTACGAGGTGGGCACGGGTCGTCAGCTCGGCCGTTATCCGGGCTGGCTCGCCGGGGCCGGGAAGGACTGGGTCGCGGTCAGCCACTCCGGTGCCGGCGGCCTCGCGGTGGAGCTGCACACCTTCTGACCGGCCGCCGGTGCCGGCCACCGGACCGCGACGTGCCCCGGCGGAATCCGCCGGGGCACTCACCGCACTGCCGCGCTGCGGCCGGCTCGACGGTCCGGGTCAGTCGTCGTCCCCGTCGTCCGAGTCGTCATCGTCGTCGTCCCTGCCGGACCTGTCGTCGTGGTCCGCCTTCTCCTGCTCGGACTTGACGATCGCGCCGCTTTCCCGGTCGACCTCGACCTCGTGTTCGGTGTCGCCGTTGATGATCTCCACGCTCCAGACCGGGCGGCCCTCCTCCTGCTCCCGCTCGATCTCGGTGATCTGGCCCCCGCCGGCCTTGGCCAGGGCGATCTCACCGGCCCGCTGCTGGCTGACCGGGTCGTCGGTGGCCGGTGCGGTGCTGCCCGTCGAGGCGGGCGTGCCGGGCGTCGAGGTGGTGGCGCTCGGCGTGCCGGGCGTTGAGGTGGTGGCGCTCGGCGTGCCGGGCGTTGAGGTGGTGGCGCTCGGCGTGCCGGGCGTTGAGGTGGTGGCGCTCGGCGTGCCGGGCGTCGAGGTGGTAGCGCTCGGGTCCACCGGGGCGGGATCGGTCGTCTCGGCGACGGGGGCGGGGGCAGGGGCCCGTTCCGCGGCGGACACGCCGAGCGCCGTGCCGGTGACGGCGAGGACGGCGGCGCCGCCGACGGCCGCCAGGAGCAGGGATGTGCGCTTCATGATGCGTACCTCCGGAGGTCTCGGTTGTTGCAGTGAGCTTGCTCCGGCGGTGGATAGCGGCGCGCTGTGCCGACGCTAAGCCCCGGTTAAGGCCGGGCCGAGCCGCAGGGTCACCACCGCGCCGCCCTCCGCACCGGCACCCAGGTCGAGCCGGCCGCCGCTCGCCTGCGCGGCACGACGGGCGATGTCCAGACCGAGCCCGGTCGAGCCGGCCCGGCTGGCACCCCGTTCGATCAGGCCGGCCGGTATCCCCGGCCCGGCGTCGCGGACGACCAGGGTGGCGCCGGTCGCCTCCCGGGTCAGCCGGACGGTGAACCCGGTGCCGTCCGGGGTGTGCGCGAAGACGTTGCCCAGCAGGGCGTCCACTGCGGCGGCAAGCTCGTCGGCGGGCACTCCGACCGGCAGCGGCCCGGTGGCGAGGTCGAGGGTGACCGTGCGGCCGGTGTCCTCGGCGAGCACCGACCAGAAGGCGACCCGTTCGCCCACGATCGTGGCGGCGTCGGCGGCGACCGCGCCGGGACCGGTGTCGGTCGGGTCGCTGCGCCAGCGTGCCTGCCGGATCAGGCCGGTGACCGCCCGTTCCAGCGCGTCCACGGCCGACGACACCCGGGCCGCGTCGTCCGGGTCGCGCAGCGACTCCGCCTCCAGCCGCAACGCGGTCAGCGGCGTACGCAGTCGATGTGACAGGTCCGCCACCTGCTCCCGTTCCTCGCGCAGCAGCACCTGGATCCGGGCGGCCAGGTGGTTGAGCGCACCGGCGACCTCGCGCAGCTCCGGTGGGCCGGCGGGCTGGGCGCGGGCGGTGAGCTCGGCGTTGGCCAGCCGGTGCGAGACCGAGGAGAGTTCGGTGATCGGCCGGACCAGGGTGCGGGCCAGCCGGTCGGCGACGGCGAGGCTGAGCAGCACGAGCACGATGCCGAGCGCGGCCAGTACCAGCCAGGCACGGGCCACCCCGGCGGTGATGTCGGACCGGGGGACCACCGTCCGGATCACACCGGTGCCGTCGGCCCGGCCCTGCACGGCGATCACGATCTCCCGACCGCCGTCGAGCTCCGCGGTGAGGCTCTGGCCCCGCGCGGCGAGGGCCACCGCGGCGGTACGCGGCTCCGGCGCGCCGAGCACCGTGCCGTCGGGCAGGAATACGCTGACCGGCCGCCCCGACTCGGCGGTGAGCTGCTCCACGGTCAACCGGATCGTCGCGGTGTCGGCCGTGCCGACCACCGGCACCAGCCCCTGCACATCGGCGGTGGCCCGGACGGTGGCCCGGTCCTCGGCGACGGTGCGCACCAGCAGGGCCAGCGGCACCAGGAAGGCGACCAGGGTCAGGCAGGTGGTCGCCATCACCAGCAGCGCCAGCCGCCGTCTCATCCGTCGTCCCCGATCACGGGCAGGGTTGCCACAGCTAGGCAGGTTAACCGGTCCGACCGGCGTCCGGGCCGGGTCTTAACCTCCACTTATCCTGCTGCCGTGCTCGGCTTAGCGGGCGGTCGGGCATAGTCGGGGCATGGGTCGCCGTACGCTCCTCGCCACCGCCGGCTGGCTGGCCGCCGCCGTGCTCGCCACCCTGATCGGGGTGGCCGCGATCCGGCTGGTCGGGGAGAGCATCACCGGCACGCCCGGCGGGGTGCGAAGCCAGGCCGAGGTCGAGCGGGCCCTGGCGGCTCCGGAACCGACCCCGGTGACGGCGGTGCCGCCGAGCGCGGTGCCCGCCACGCCGTCGTCCCCGTCGGCTGTCTCCGCCACGCCGTCGTCCCCGTCCACGGCACCCGGCCTGCGCCGTAGCTTCTCCACCGCGGGCGGTACGGCGGTCGCCGAGTGCGTGGGGGCCGACGTCCGGCTGGTCACCTGGGCACCGGCGCAGGACTACCGGGTGAAGGACGTCGACCGTGGGCCGGACGACGACGCCGAGGTGACCTTCGCCGGCCCGGCGGGGGAGTTCGAGGTGAAGGTCGGCTGCATCGGCGGCGAGCCGGTGGCCCGTCCGGGTGACGGCGACTGACCTGACGCCCTGCGGGGACTCTCGTCGGGTATCGACCGGCCTCGGACGGGACGGCTAGGCTGCGACCAGGCTCCGTCGACGCAGGGAGACATCGTGTCACGCCGCACCGGTAGGCCCTCTTACCAACTGTCCGCGCCTGCCCCGCGCTCCCGTCGGCTGACCCGGCTCGGCGTGGTCGTGGCGGTCGGGCTCGTCGTCGCTCTCCTGGGCGGCGTCGTGGGCTACACGGTCGGTCGACCGGACGAGGTGGAGTCGTCCATCGCCGACATCCGTCGGGCCGAGACGCAGCGGGACAGCAAGCAGATCGCCGAGCTGACGGCGACGGCCCGCCGCCTGCGGGAGGAGATCTCACCCATTCTCGTCGCCCTCCGGGCGGACGTGCCCGTCGATCGGCAGCCGGGCCCCGAGCAGGCCCGCCAGTGGCAGCAGGTCCTGACGCGGGCGGCGGAGCCGTTCGCCAACCCGCCGTCGGGCACCACCGCCACCAACGTGGCGCGCGGCGGGCTGCGCGGCGCCGTGGAGCAGGCGTCCCTGGCGGTGGAGTCGTACCTCCTCGCGGTCACCGGCCCGGCCAGCCAACGCGCCGCGCTGACGGCTCTGGCGAAACGGCAGGCGGTCCAGGCGGCCACCGCCTGGTCGGTCGCCGCCACCCAGCTCGATCAGGTCAACGTCGATGCCGGTCAGGGCCATCAGCACGTCTATCTGGAAGGGGAGCACGACGACGGTGCGATCACCCCGGACGGCGTGGAGGAGGGCCATGACGAGTGATCCGGGCGAGGCCGGCCGGCTACTCGCCGGTCGTGCCGTCGATCAACTGCCGGGCCACGTCGAGTTGCCCCACGTGCCGCGCGTACTCCTGCACGAGATGGAAGAGGATCCGCTGTAGCGTGGGGGCCTCGGCCGAGGTGTGGAACCGGCCGCCGACCCGGGACCGTCGGTCCAGCGGCACCCCTTCGACGACGGCGTCGACCGCCCGGATCTCCTCCTGGTACCACCGGGTGACGATGTTCAGGGAGTCGTCGGGCGTGACGACCCACTCCTCGCCGTCGGCCGGAAACGGTGACACGTCCTCGGCCGCGAAACCCCACCGCAGCCACCGCCGTTCGACCCCGCCGAGGTGGATCGCGAAGCCATCGCTCCACCATAGGCAGCGGTGGGTCGTACCGCATGTCGGTCCTTCGCGCGGGTCTGCTGCCGCCCCGAACGGCGTGAGCGGGCGCGGACACCAACGGACGAACGTCTGTCGGAGCGGCGTGCGTCGAGTCGTCCCGGCTTTCCTGCGGTGGTCGCTCAGGGCGGGCAGAGATAGGCGGCTGTCCATGATAGAAAGAGTTCGCACGCTACTGCTACGGGGAGGTAACTGTGCGTCGATCCGACCTGCGTCCACATCGCTCTTCAGGCCGCCCGCTCCGCCGGGCCCTGGCCGTCGCACTGGCTGCCAGCTGCGCGGCAGCGGCCCTGGGTGGACCGCCCGCCGCCCAGGCCAGCCCGAGCTGTCCGCAGGGCGCGATCATGAACGTGGTCGCCCACCAGGACGACGACCTGCTCTTCCTCAGCCCGGACCTGCTGCACGACGTGCAGGCCAACCGCTGTGTCCGCACGGTCTTCGTCACGGCGGGCGACGCCGGCCGGGACAGCACCTACTGGGGCGGTCGGGAGACCGGGGCCAAGGTGGCCTACGCCCAGATGGCCGGGGTCGCCAACACCTGGACCCAGGCGGACGCCGGCATCACCGGGCATCCGATCCCGGTCTTCACCCTCACCGGCAAGCCCACCGTCTCGCTGGCCTTCCTCCGGCTTCCCGACGGCTATCCCGGTGGCACGGGCCACCCGAACACCGGCTCGCAGAGCCTGCAGAAGCTCTGGCTCAACGACATCTCCACGATCACGTCGCTGGGCACCGGCTCGTCCAGTTACAGCCGGACCAGTCTGATCAACACCCTCGCCGGGCTGATGGCGGCCTACCAGCCGGACGCCGTCAACACCCAGGACCACGTGGGGAGTTTCGGCGACGGCGACCACAGCGACCACCACGCCGCGGCCTACTTCGCCCAGGCCGCCGAGCAGGCGTACGTCGGCTCGCCCACCTTCACCGGCTACCACGATTACAAGATCAAGAACTATCCGGCGAACCTGGGGTCGACCGACGTCGCCGGCAAGTCCGCGGCCTTCTTCGCCTACGGCCAGTACGACGACGGGGCCTGCACCAGCCTGCCCACCTGCGGCGGCTACGACTACCCGGCTTTCCTCCAGCGGCAGTACAAGGTGCTCGGCCCCAACCTGGCCCGGACGGCGACCGTCACCGCGACCAGCCAGGACACCGGCAGCGGGCAGACGGCGGCCAAGGCGGTCGACGGGGTGGTCGCCGGCTGGCCCGACGACCCGACCCGGGAGTGGGCGACCGTCTCCGGCGGCGTCAACAGCCAGCTCACCCTGAGCTGGTCGAGCCCGCGCACCATCCGCCGGATCGTCCTCTACGACCGGCCCAACCCCTACGACCAGATCACCAGCGGCACCCTGCTGTTCAGCGACGGCACCTCCACGGCGGTCGGCGCCCTCGACAACGGCGGCGGCCCGACCGAGATCATTCTCCCGGCGGCGAAGACGGTGACCAGCGTCAAGCTCACCGTCACCGGGGTCATCAGCTCCACCGTCAACATCGGCCTCGCCGAGATCGAGGTGTTCAACAACACCGGCCCCTGAGACCGAAGCGAGCCGCAGCCCGGTCCGGTGGCGTACCCGCCACCGGGACCGGGCTGCCGCTCAGGAACCGGCCCGGCCGGTGAACGGTGCACCCGGGCACGGTCGGCCGGGCTGCGGCCCGACCGGGTCAGAAGTCGTCGTCGAAGGTGACGCTGCCGCTGACCCCCACCTGGTATGCCGACACCCGCCGCTCGAAGAAGTTCGACAGCTCCTGCACGTCCTGCAGGTCCATGAACGCGAACGGGTTCTGTGCGCCGTAGCGCGGCGCGATGCCGAGCTGGGCGAGCCGCCGGTCGGCCACGTGCTCCAGGTACGCCCGCATGTCCGTCAGCGACAACCCGGAGACGCCCTGTTCGAGCAGGTCCTCGGCGAACTGCACCTCGCACTCGACCGCCTCGGCGAGCATCTCGGTGACCTGCTGCTCCAGTTCGGCGTCGAACAGCTCCGGCTCCTCCCGCCGGACGGTCTCCACCACGTCGAAGGCGAACGCCATGTGCATCGACTCGTCGCGGAACACCCAGTTGGTGCCGGAGGCCAACCCGTTGAGCAGGCCCCGGGACCGAAGGAAGTAGACGTAGGCGAAGGCGCCGTAGAAGAACAGCCCCTCGATGCAGGCGGCGAAGCAGATCAGGTTGAGCAGGAACGCCCGCCGGTCGGCGCGGCTGTTCAGCTCGCGCAGGCCGAAGACCGAGTCGATCCAGCGGAAACAGAACTCGGCCTTGCGCCGGATCGAGGGGATGTTCTCGATGGCGGCGAACGCGGCGAAGCGTTCCTGCTCGTCGGGGACGTACGTGTCGAGCAGGTTCAGGTAGAACTGCACGTGCACGGCTTCCTCGAACAGCTGCCGGGACAGGTAGAGCCGGCCCTCCGGGGAGTTGACGTGCTGGTAGAGGTTGAGCACCAGGTTGTTGGCGACGATGGTGTCGCCGGTGGCGAAGAACGCCACCAGCCGGGACACCAGGTGCCGCTCGGCCGGCGAGAGCCGTTCCAGGTCGGCCAGGTCGGAGTGCAGGTCGACCTCCTCCACCGTCCAGGTGTTCTTGATGGCGTCCTTGAACCTGTCGAAGAAGTGCGGGTAACGCATCGGCCGCAGGGTGAGGTCCATGCCGGGGTCGAGCAGCAGGTGCCGCCCGTCGGTGCGGGGTTCGTCGACGATGGTCACTGGCACGCCTCGCAGCTCTCGGGGTTCTCCAGGGAACAGGCCAGCGCCTCGGCGTCGCCGGCCGCGACGACCGGGGCGACGGTGACGGTGGCCTGCTGGATCCGGGTCGCCGGACGCGACCGCAGGTAGTAGGTGGTCTTCAGGCCGGACTTCCAGGCGTACAGGTACATCGAGGACAGCTTGCCGATGGTCGGCGCGCTCAGGAACAGGTTCAGCGACTGCGACTGGTCGATGTAGGGTGCCCGCGCGGCGGCCAGGTCGACAAGCGCCCGCTGCGGCAGCTCCCACGCGGTGCGGAACAGCTCCCGCACCTCGGCGGGCAGGTCGACGATCCCCTGCACCGACCCCTCGGCCCGCTTGATCTGGTCGCGGATCTCCGGCGTCCACAGCCCGCGCGCCTTCAGCTCCCGCACCAGGTAGGTGTTGATCTGGAGGAACTCGCCGGACATGGTCTCGCGCTTGAACAGGTTGGACACCTGCGGTTCGATGCACTCGTAGCAGCCGGCGATCGACGCGATGGTGGCGGTCGGGGCGATCGCGACGAGCAGCGAGTTGCGCAGCCCGTGCGCCGCGATCCGGGCACGCAGCGCGGCCCACCGCGCGACCTGGGTGGGTTCGACCCCCCACAGGTCCGGGTGCAGGTCACCCCGGGCCGCCCGGGTCTCGTGGTATGCCGGGTGCGTGCCGAACCGTTCGGCGAGGCCGGTCGACGTCTCCAACGCGGTCAGGAAGATCTCCTCCTGCACCCGGGTGGACAGCTCCCTGGCCTCGACCGAGTCGAACGGCAGGCGCAGCGCGAAGAACGCGTCCTGCAGGCCCATCAGCCCCAGCCCGACCGGTCGCCAGCGCGGGTTCGACGCCGCCGCCTGCGCGGCCGGGTAGTAGTTGATGTCGATCACCCGGTCCAGGAACACCACAGCCGTACGCACCGTGGCGCGCAGCTTCTCCCAGTCGACGCCGTCCCCGGCCAGGTGCGCGCCGAGGTTGACCGACCCGAGATTGCAGACCGCCGTCTCGGTGTCGCTGTTCACCTCGAGGATCTCGGTGCACAGGTTGGACAGGTGGATCGTGTTGCCCGGGGCGCCGGTCTGGTTGGACAGCCGGTTGGCCGCGTCCTTGAACGTCATCCACCCGTTGCCGGTCTGCGCCAGGGTGCGCATCATCCGCCCGTACAGGTCCCGGGCCCTGACCGTCCGGATGGCCTTCTTCTCCGCGACCCGGTACGCGGCGTCGAACTCCTCGCCGTACAGGTCGGGCAGCTCCGGGGCGTCCGACGGGTCGATCAACGACCAGTCGGCGTCGGCTTCGACCCGGCGCATGAACTCGTCCGGAATCCAGTTGGCCAGGTTGAGATTGTGGGTACGCCGGGCCTCTTCGCCGGTGTTGTCCCGCAGCTCCAGGAACTCCTCGACGTCCGGATGCCACGGCTCCAGATAGACGCAGGCGGCCCCCTTGCGCCGGCCGCCCTGGTTGACCGCCGCCACCCCGGCGTCGAGGGTCTTGAGGAACGGCACGATCCCGTTCGACCGGCCGTTGGTGCCCCGGATCAACGCGCCCCGGCCACGTACCCGCGACCAGGAGATGCCGATGCCGCCGGAGAACTTGGACAGCTTCGCCACCTGGTGGTAGCGCTCGTAGATCGAGTCGAGCTCGTCGCGGGGCGAGTCGACCAGGAAACACGACGACATCTGCGTGTGCCGGGTGCCGGAGTTGAACAACGTGGGGGAACTCGGCAGGTAGGCAAGCGACGACATCAACCGGTAGAACCCGACCGCCTCGTCGGGCGTGGTGGACAGCCCGCAGGCCACCCGCAGCAGCCAGTACTGCGGGGTCTCCACCACCAGCCGCGACTCGGGGTGCCGCAGCAGGTACCGGTCGGCGACCGTGCGCAGTCCGAAGTACTCGAACCGCAGGTCACCCGCCGGGTCGACCGCGTCGTCGAGGGTGCGGGCGTTGCGGGCCACGAACGCGGCGGTGTCGTCGGAGATCAGGCCGAGGCCGTGGGCGTACCGGATGGACTGGCTGAAGCTCGCCACCGCCTGCCCGCGGACCTCCTGCTCCACGTAGCCGGCCAGCAGCCGGGCCGCCAGCCGGGAGTACTGCGGTTCGGTGCCGATCAGCTCCGCCGCCGTCTGGATCGACAGCTTGTCCAGCTCGGCAGTGGTCGCCCCGTCGTAGAGGCCGCTTATCGTCTTGGTCGCCAC